>CAZZNX010000115.1:0-3912 GCA_964655795.1 uncultured Leifsonia sp.
GCGGCGGCGAGATCGCCTGGGGCAGCCTGGACCGCCCGGACGTGCTGCACGCGGACGGCACCGTCGCCCCGGCACCCGATGGGGCCTTCATGTCGCCCGTGCTGCTGCGCTTCGACGATTCGGATGCCGCGGCCGTGCACGACATCGAGGCATTCGGCCCCGTCGCCTCGCTGATCGGCTACGACGGCGTTGCGGATGCCGTGCGCCTGGCGAACAGGGGCGGCGGCTCACTCGTCGCCACGATCGCCAGCATCGACCCCGATGCCGTCGCAACCCTGTTCGGCGGCATCGCGCCCTTCCACGGCCGCGTGCTGGTGCTCGACGGCAGCGTCGCGCGCACGAGCACCGGCCACGGTTCGCCGGTCCCGCACCTCGTGCACGGCGGACCTGGCCGTGCCGGCGGCGGCGAGGAACTCGGCGGCATCCGCTCGGTGCTGCACTACATGCAGCGCACGGCGGTGCAGGGCTCCCCGGCGGTGCTCACCGCGCTCACCGGGCAGTGGCGGGCCGGGGCGCCCAGCGTCGCGGACGCGGAACACCCGTTCCGCAAGCCGCTGTCGCGGCTGCGCGTCGGCGACGCCGTCGCCTCGGAGGCGAGGGAGATCACCCTCGAGGACATCGGGCACTTCGCCGAGTTCACGGGCGACACCTTCTACGCCCACACCGACGAGGAGGCCGCGGCGGCCAACCCGTTCTTCCCCGGGCGGGTGGCACACGGCTACCTCTTGCTCTCCTTCGCCGCCGGACTCTTCGTCGACCCGGCGCCGGGGCCGGTGCTCGCCAACTACGGCCTCGAGAACCTGCGTTTCATCACGCCGGTCTCTCCCGGCGACAGCGTGCGCGTCACTCTGACCGCCAAGCAGATCACGCCGCGGGAGACCGACGAGTACGGCGAGGTGCGCTGGGACGCGGTGCTCACGAACCAGAAGGACGAGATCGTCGCGAGCTACGACGTGTTGACCCTGGTCGCGAAGGACTAGCTGCCGGGGTGCACGCGGATGCCGTCGAAGGCCACCGTGATCACGTCATCCGCCAGCTGCTCCTGACTGAGCGCCCCGCCCGGCTTGTACCACTCGACGATCGAGTTGATCATGCCGAAGAGCAGCCTCGTCGTCGTGCGCGCGTCGACGTCGGCACGCACGGTGCCGTCGGTGCGAGCCTGCTCGACGAGTGCAGAGACGGCATTGTCGAATGCGCGTCGGCGGGCGAGCGCCTCGCGTTCGAGCTCTGTGTTGCCGCGGAGCCGCAGCAGCAGGGTGACGTAGGGCAGTTCATCGGTCAACACCCGCACGGCGCTGCGCAGCACGACGGTGAGACGCTCGTCGGCCGCACCCGTCTGGGCGCCCGGCTGCTCCAGGATGCCCTCCAGTTCGCCGAGCGCACGCTCCAGCGCCAGCCGCAGCAGGTCTTCCTTGCTGCTCACGTGGTAGTACACGGCGGACTTGCTCGTGCCGAGCCGCTCCGCGAGAAGACCCATCGACGTTGCGTCGTAGCCGTAGTCGTTGAATGCCGCGACGGCGATGTCCAGCACGGCAGGCAGGTCGTACGGGGCACGCCCGCTCCGACCATTGCCGCCCGGAGATGCGGTCTCTGCTGAGGAAGTCATGAGAACTCGACTCTATCCGACAGCTCATCTTGATCGGGGTGATTCGGCGTGATAGTTTTACTGAACGATCGGTAAGTGGACGCCCGATTGTGTGACGTGGCAAGGAGGCCCTCGTGAACAGCGCAGCCGACGCCGAAGCTGCCGGGCAGGCCCGCTTCGATGAGATCATCGCGGCGGACACCCGGGTGGAGCCGACGGACTGGATGCCGGCCGCGTACCGCAAGACGCTCGTGCGCCAGATCTCGCAGCACGCCCACTCGGAGATCATCGGCATGCAGCCGGAGGGCAACTGGATCACCAGGGCGCCGAGCCTGAAGCGCAAGGCCATCCTGATGGCCAAGGTGCAGGACGAGGCCGGGCACGGGCTCTACCTCTACTCCGCCGCGCAGACCCTCGGCGTCGACAGGGACGTCATGTTCGACCAACTGATCACGGGCAAGGCCAGATACTCCTCGATCTTCAACTACCTCAGCCCGAGCTGGGCCGACATGGGCTCGATCGGCTGGCTCGTCGACGGTGCGGCCATCTGCAACCAGGTTCCGCTCTGCCGCGCCTCCTATGGGCCATATGCCCGCGCCATGGTGCGCATCTGCAAGGAGGAGTCGTTCCACCAGCGTCAGGGCTTCGAGATTCTGCTCGCATTGATGAATGGCAGCGCAGAGCAGAAGGCGATGGCACAGGAATCGGTGAACCGCTGGTACGCCCCGGCGCTGATGATGTTCGGGCCGCCAGACGCCGATTCGCCGAACTCGCAGCAGAGCATGGCGTGGAACATCAAACGCTTCAGCAACGACGAGCTGCGCCAGCGTTTCGTCGACATGCTCGTCCCGCAGGCGGAGATCCTCGGCATCACCCTGCCAGACCCCGATCTCGCTTGGAACGAGGAGCGCGGGCATTACGACTTCGGCGAGCTCGACTGGGACGAATTCCACGACGTGCTGGCCGGGCGCGGCCAGGCCAACACGGTGCGCGTCAACCGCAGGCGGGACGCACACGAGGGTGGCGCATGGGTACGGGAAGCCGCCCGCGCATACGCCGACAAGCAGGCCGCCATTCGAGAGCAACAGACGCAGAGGATCGCATCATGACCAGCCCAGGAGATTCGGGACAGCGCGAGACGTGGCCGCTGTGGGAGGTCTTCATTCGATCTTCCCGCGGGCTGTCCCACGTGCACGCCGGCTCGCTGCACGCACCGGACGAGATCATGGCCGTGCGCAATGCCCGCGACCTCTACACCCGTCGCGGTGAGGGCGTCTCCGTGTGGGTCGTTCCCGCCACGGCGATCACGGCATCCGACCCCGACGCGAAGGGTGCGTTCTTCGAATCGCCGCAGGGCAAGGACTACCGCCACGCCAGCTACTACACGGCCTCGGAATCGGTGCCCCACCTATGACCATTTCAGCTTCCACCGACGTCGCCGAGTACGCCCTCGGCCTGGGTGATGACGCGCTGATCCTGGCGCAGCGGCTGGGGGAGTGGATCGCGAATGCGCCGGAGATCGAAGAGGACATCGCCCTCGGCAACATCGCACTCGACCTGCTCGGCCACGCCCGCAGCCTGCTCAGCTACGCCGGCTCGGCGTTAGGCAGGAGCGAGGACGAGCTCGCCTACTTCCGCGACGAGGCCGAGTTCCGCTGCCGGCAGCTGTTCGAGCAGCCGAACGGTGACTTCGCCCAGACGATCGCGCGCCAACTCATCGCCTCTGTCTACTTCGACCAGCTCTACCGCCAGCTGACGAGCTCCGCCGATTCGACGCTCGCCGCCATCGCGGCGAAGGCGGTCAAGGAGGTCGACTACCACCTCGACCACAGCACCCAGTGGCTGCTGCGGCTCGGGCTCGGAACCGAGGAATCGCACCGCAGGATGCAGCGTGGACTCGATGCGATGTGGCCATTCGCCGACGAGCTCTTCCGTGAGGAGCCGCACGCGGCCGCCCTGCCCGGAATCGCCGCCGATTCCGCACGGATGCGCGTCGCCTTCGACGCGGTCATGCCGACGCTGATCGCGGATGCCGGCCTCAGCGTGCCCACGACGGCTCCTGCCCGCGGCGGCGGCCGCGACGGCGTCCACTCGGAGGCATTCGGCCCGCTGCTCGCCGAGATGCAAGTGCTCGCCCGCGCGCACCCGGGAGCATCATGGTGACGCCCCAGCCCGCAACCGACATCGAGATCGAGGCTAGGCCGCGCCCGACGAACGACGCCGACCGCGCCGCCTGGGCGATCGCGGCCACGGTGTGCGACCCGGAGGTCCCGGTGCTGACCATTGAGGACCTCGGGGTCCTCCGCAGCGTCTCCGTCTCCGCCGAC
>CAZZNX010000115.1:3934-10940 GCA_964655795.1 uncultured Leifsonia sp.
CTCGGGGTGCCCGGCCGTCGACGCGATGCGCGACGACATCGTGACCGCGCTCACCCTGCACGGCTACTCCGGGGTGCGGGTTGACGTGGTGCTCGCCCCGGCCTGGACGACCGACTGGCTGAGTGATGCGGGCAAGGCGAAGCTCGAGGAGTACGGGATCGCCGCCCCGGCACAACGCAGTCCTGGCGGCTCCGTGAGCCTCGGTCTCGGCATCCGCTGCCCGCACTGCGGCTCGCTGCACACCCGTGAGATCTCGCGATTCGGTTCCACCTCGTGCAAGGCGCTGTACGAGTGCCAGCGCTGCCACGAGCCCTTCGACTACTTCAAGGCGCATTGATGAGCGAGACCCCCGTGACCACGACCCGCCGTCGCGCGAGCTTCCACCCGCTCAGTGTGACCGGTGTTCGGCACCTGACCTCGGATTCGATCGAGGTCAGCTTCGCGGTGCCAGAGAAGTTGGCCGGCAAGTATGACTACGCGCCGGGTCAATACATCGCCATCCGCACCTCGCTCGGAGGCGAGGAGGTGCGCCGCAGCTATTCGATCTGCCAGGCCCCGGTCGCCGGCGAACTCAAGGTGGCGATCAAGCGCGATCTCGGTGGCCTCTTCTCCGCCTGGGCGATCGAGAATCTGCGCCAGGGCATGCAGATCGACGTGATGAGCCCGGAGGGGCGCTTCACCGCACGGCCGCCCGTGCGTGCCGATGCGCACTACGTCGCGATCGCCGCCGGCTCCGGGATCACGCCGGTGATGGCGCTGATCGAGGGCACCCTCAAGGCGTCGCCTCGCAACACCTTCTCACTCGTCTACTCCAACCGCACGGCGATGGACACGATGTTCGTCGACGAGCTCGCCGATCTGAAGGACCGCTACCCGGCCAGGCTGGCGCTCTACCACGTGCTCACCCGGGAGCGTCGGAGCTCCGAGCTGCTCTCCGGGCGCCTCGACGCCGGCAAGGTGCGCGCCATCCTCGATGCCCTGATCAGTCCGGCGGATGTCGACGAGTGGTTCATCTGCGGACCGTTCGACCTGGTGCAGCTCTGCCGTGACACCCTCGCCGAGCTGGGCGTCGACGTGTCCGCCATCCGTTACGAGCTGTTCACGAGCGACCGCCCGGACAACCCGACCGGTCAGACCGGGCGACCCGTGACGCCGCGCGATGACGACGAGGTGCACACCATCTCCTTCGTGCTCGACGGCACAACGGCGACGGTGACGAGCCCGGTGCACAGCAACGAGTCGATCCTGAACGCGGCACTGCGGGTGCGCGGCGATGTGCCGTTCGCCTGTGCGGGCGGGGTGTGCGGCACCTGCCGTGCCGTCGTGACGGCGGGCACCGTCGAGATGGCCGAGAACTACGCGCTCGAGCCGGAGGAGCTCGCCCGCGGTTACGTGCTCACCTGTCAGGCCGTTCCCACCAGCGAGAAGGTCAGCGTCAACTACGACGTGTGAGCGTAAGGAGCATCATGCCCGTTGAACTCAGCATCTCCGGCGGCGTCGCCGAGATCGTCTTGAACGACCCGGCCACACTCAACGCCCTCGACGAGGCTGCGATCGCGGGACTCTCCGATGCTCTGGATGCCGCAGAGGCCGCCGGGGTGCGTGCGGTGCTGCTGCGTGGGGAGGGGCGGGCATTCTGCGCGGGGCGCGACATCTCCGGAGTCGACCCGGAGACGGACGACGCCCGCGGCTACCTCGACGATGTGGTCACGCCGCTGCTGCGCCGGCTGGCCGCGTTCCCGGCACCGACCTTCGCCGCGGCCAACGGCGCCTGCCTCGGCGTCGGACTCGGGTTGCTGATCGCCACGGACGTCGTCTACGTCGCCGACACCGCGAAGATCGGCTCCCCGTTCGCGAATCTGGGTGCGACGCTCGACTCGGGTGGCCACGCGCTGTTCGTCGAGCGACTCGGCGCACACCGCACACTCGACCTGATCTACACGGCCGAACTGATGAGCGGGGCAGAGGCCGTCGCGGCCGGGCTGTTCAGCCGCGTCGTGCCGGAGGCGGAGCTGCTCGACTTCACGCGGGAGCGGGTCGCCAAGGTTGCGACGGGTGCCACGGGGGCATTCCTGGCGAGCAAGGCGCTCGTCGCCGAGCTCCGCGACGAGCGGATCGGACTCTGGGCGTCGCTCGCCGCTGAGAACGCCGCCCAGGGCGAACTCAGCGCGAGCGACGACTACCGCGAGGGGTTCGCGGCGTTCCAGCAGAAACGGCGTCCCGTGTTCACGGGCGCTCCGACGACTCGCTGAGCGGCGGAGCCACGCGCCGCTCGCCGGTGCGCTCGAACGCCGCGGCGAGCCGCAACAGGGCGACATCGTCGTAGGGCAGTCCCGCGAAGGTGAGCCCGACAGGCATGCCGATGTCGGCCATGAGCCCCATGGGGACCGTCACGGTCGGAATCCCGAAGTGACGGATCGCGAGGTTGCCGTTCGCCACCCAGACGCCGTTCTTCCAGCCGGCGTCCGCCGAGGCCTCGTTCACGTCCATGTCGGCCGGGCCGACATCCGCAACGGCGGGGAACACGACCGCGTCGAGCCGATTCGACGCCATCCAGGCATCGAAGTCGATGGCCCTGGTGTGTTCGAGCCCTCGGATGCCGTCGGCCAACTCCGGGATCTCCTCGACGGACGCCATCGGATTCTTGGCGGCGATCCGGGGGAAGTCCGCGATGTCGTCGTCGAAGCCCTCGTAGCGGTCGGGCAGCGCGCCGGCAGGCTCGGGGAAGATCTGTTCGCCGTCCACCGCTGCCAGTGAGGAGAGCCGCGGATCACCATTCATCTGGAGGAAGTCGTCCCACGCCCACGCGGCGAGATCGACGAGCTCGGCGTGGAGGTACTCCGGCGAGACGAGCCCGCGGCTCATGATGGTCGGGGCGCCTGACCGGTCACCCTCGTAGTTGGAGACGAGGGGGAAGTCGACCTCGACGACGGTCGCTCCCGCCGCCTCGAGATCGCGCCTGGCCGCCTCCCACAGCTCGATGACGGAGGCACGGGTCTCGATCCGCTGCCCGGTCGGGCCGCCGATGCCGCCCGGTACCCCGGTGCCGGCATCCTCGTCGCGATTGGTGTACATCCGGGGAACCCCGAAGCGCGTGCCGCGCAGGGTCGCCCGTGCGTCGTCACGGTCGCCGGGGGCGAGCGACGGGTAGGAGTCCGGCCGGTGCTCGGTGACCCGGGGGATCTCCAGCCAGGGCTGGCTCCGCCAGAAGTCGCCGCGCGTCTGCTGGTCCTCGGCCACGATCGCATCGAGCACGCGCAGCAGATCGGCCATGGTGCGGGTGTGGGGCACAACGACGTCCATCGTCGGAACCAGCGGCCAGTTGCCGCGCATCGAGATGATGCCGCGGCTCGGCGTGTACGCGCACAGGCCGTTGTTCGACGCCGGCGCACGCCCGCTTGACCAGGTCTCCTCGCCGAGGCCGAACGCGCACAGCGATGCCGCGGTGGCCGTTCCCGAGCCGTTCGACGAGCCGGAACCGAACGCCGAGGTCAGCCACTCCGGGTTGTACGGGCTCTCCGCACGCCCATATGCACCACGCTGCATGCCGCCATTGGCCATCGGGGGCATGTTCGTGAGCCCGATGAGCACCGCGCCGGCCGCGCGGAGGCGTTCGATGGTGAAGGCGTCCTGCTGGGCGATGAGCTCGGTGAACGCCGGAGATCCCGCCGCCGCGGTCAGCCCGGTGGCGAGGTAGCTGTTCTTCGCCGAGTAGGGGATGCCGTCGAGCGGACCGCGGGTCTCCCCGCGCGCCCGGCGGGCGTCTGACTCTTCCGCATCCGCGCGCGCATCGGGATTCATCACGACGTAGGCGTTCAGCGCGGTTGCGGTGCCGGGGGCGTCGTAGGCGCGGATGCGGTCGAGGTAGGCGTCGAGCAGGGCGACGGCACTCGTCTGCCCCGCGGCGAGCGCGGCTCCGAGCTGGTCGATGCCGGCCTCGACAACGGCGATGCCCGTCATCGGGTGACCGCCGGCTGCTGCTGGGTGATGCAGTGGATGCCGCCGCCGTCGGCGAAGATGGCGCGGGCGTCGAGGGTGATCGCCGTACGTCCGGGGTACGCGGACTCCAGGATCCCGCGGGCCGTGGCATCGGCACGGTCCTCGCCGAAGCCGCAGGCGATGACGCCGCCGTTCACGACGAGGTGGTTCACGTAGCTGTAGTCGACGAAGCCCTCCTCGTCGCGGAGCACCTCCGGTGCGGGCAGCGGGGTGATCCGGAACGGCCGGCCCGCGGCATCCGTCGCCGCCGACAGCACGGCATGGAGTTCTCGGCTCACCTCGAAGTCCGGGTGCTCCGGGTTGGTCTGCGTGTGCAGCAGGATCTCGCCCGGCGCCGTGATCGTCGCCAGGATGTCGACGTGGCCGCTCGTGCCGTAATCCTCGTAGTCACGGGTGAGGCCCCGCGGCAGCCAGACGGCCTTGCTGACGCCGAGGGTGCGGCGCAGCTCCTCCTCCACCCTGGCCTTGTCGGCCCACGGGTTCCGACGCGGGTCGAGCTGCACGGTCTCCGTCAGCAGAATGGTGCCTTCGCCGTCGACGTGGATGCCGCCGCCCTCGTTGACCAGCAGCGAGCTGATCCGCGTCGCTCCGACGAGGTCCGCGACAAAGGCGGCGTTCTTGTTCGCCCGCTCCCAGCGCGACCAGCCGGGGGCGCCCCAGCCGTTGAACACCCAGTCCACCGCGCCGAGCGTGCCGGGCCTGGCGTCATCGACGACGAATGTCGGGCCGTGGTCGCGCATCCAGCACTCGTCGATGGGCGTCTCGTGGAGCTCGACCTCCGAGCTCAGCATCCGTCGGGCCCGCTCGTGCTCCGTCGGGTCGACGAGCATGGCCACCGGCTCGAAATCGACGATGGCGTTGGCGACATCCGCCCACGCACGGTAGGTGAGCTCTCGGCTCTCCTCTGTGCCGCCCAATGCTGGGCCCTCGCACGGGAACGCCATCCAGGTGCGCTCGTGCCGGTCGGTTTCGCTTGGCATGCGCCAGTTCATTGCTGTGCCTCCTGTGTGATGGTGGATCGCTCTGGGGTGTCGGCGAGTTCGAGGTCCCTGGCTCCGCCGGGGCGGAGCGCAGGGTTGTTGAACGGTGCCATGGTGTGCCAGAGCAGTGCGTACAGGCCACCGCCGACGAGCGGGCCGACGATCGCGGAGAGGTCCGCGCCGTTCATCGCAAGCGTCAGTGGCCCACTGTAGAGCGTGGTGTTGGACATGAGAAGGGCGAGCGTTGTGCCGACGAGCTGGGCGATGACACCGGGCAGGTACCACCCGCCCGTGTACCAGAACGGGCTGCCCGGGCGTTCGTCGTTCAGGGCTATGCCGTTGTAGCGATTGCGGCGCAGCAGGATGTCAACGGAGTAGATGGCGATCAACGGGCCGAGAACCGTGACGGTGAGTTCGAGGGCATACTCCATGGTGGCGAGGAAGCCGGGGGAGAGGAAGGTGAGCCAGAGTGAGCTCACCGTTGCAATGACTCCCGTCGTGAGCACGGTGGCCGCGCGAGAGCTCTTCAATCCGAGCCCCTGAGCCGACAGCCCGGCCGAGTAGCCGACGAGCGCGTTGTTCGCGACGCAGCCGAGGACGACGATGCCGAGGAAGACCGGGGTGAACCAGGCCGGCACGATCCCGCCGATCGTGAGCTGGGGGTCGGTCATGTCGATCACGGTGCCGGCCAGGATGCCGAGCAGGCTGATGAAGAGTGTCGGGATGAGTCCACCGAGGGCGGTCCACCACACCACGCCGGACTTCCGACTGTTGGCCGGGAGGTAACGCGAGTAGTCCGCGCCCGTTCCCCAGGAGAGTGGGCCCGATGCGACGATGGCGTAACCGAGGAGCAGCGTCGGCCACCGCTCGCTCTCCGCCAGGGCCGAGGGGGCGAAGTCATAGTCTGCGGACTGGAACACGAAGACCGCGAGAACGGCGAAGGCCGCGGCAAGCGCTGCCGTGAGCCATGGGGAGGCGCGGACGATTGCGTCGTGGCCGTAGACGCTCAACACGAAACTGAGCGCGGCGACCGCAACGAGCACGACCCACTCAGTGCCTGGCTGTACGGGCATTCCCATGTGGGCCAACACGGCGAGCGTTGCGAGCGTGGCCACGGTGATGTTGATGATCTCGTAGAACAGCCCGACGACGAGTCCCTGCCCCGCTCCGAAGATTCGATTCCCGCGGATGCCGAACATCGCCCTCATGATCGCGACGCTGGGCGTGCCCGATGCCGGGCCGCTGACGGAGAGCCAGCCGACGGCGATCCACCACATGTTGCCGAGGACGCAGACGATGATGGCCTCCCAGACGGTGAGGCCAATGAGGATGAGCAGCCCGCCGAAGACGAAGGACAGGTAGTTGACGTTCGATCCCATCCAGACCCAGAACAGCTCGAACGGGCGACCGTGTCGTTCCTGTGATGGGATGTAATCGATGCCGTGCACTTCGATGTGCGTCGGCGGTGGGGGTGATGCGGGGAGGGGGCTGGACACGGGGTCGGCCGTCTCGCGCACGTCGTAGGTCACTGAAGACGCTCCATTGAGTTATTTATCAGATGGTCAATAATGGAAGGATAGTGTCACAGTGGAGGTGGAGATGTCAACTGAGCACCGCGGGACCGGGTTGCGCAAGTCGCCGATCGAGCGAGCGGCCGAGATTCGTGACGCTGCGCGCGCACTCGCGCTGGAGCAGGGGCTCTCGGCCCTCACCCTGCGCGCGGTTGCGGCGAAAGCCGGCGTGACCTCGGCATTGGTTGCCCACTACGTCGACGGCATGGATGCGCTGATCGCGGAGACCTTCTCCCACATCGTCATGCAGGAGATCGACGATCTCGATGTGCGAGTGTCCAGAGAAGACTCACCGACCCGGCGTCTGCACACGCTGTGCTTCACTCTCTTGGACGGCAGTCGGGACGAGGTCACGCTGGTATGGGTGGAGGGCTGGGCGATGGGGCGCCGCAACCCGGCGCTCGCCGAAGCCATCCGACGGCAGTGTCGTCACAGATCGAGCTGGGTGACCTGTGC
>CAZZNX010000116.1:0-10919 GCA_964655795.1 uncultured Leifsonia sp.
TTGCTTGCGGAGGTCGACGGGGTCCGTCCCGACCTCGCGGTGCTCGACGTGCGGATGCCGCCGACCTTCCGTGACGAGGGGGTGCGCGCCGCGATCGAGCTGCGCCGCAGGCAGCCGGGCATCGGCATCCTGTTGCTCAGCCAGTACGTCGAAGGCAGCTACGCGCACGAGCTGCTCTCCAGCGGCTCCGGCGGCATGGGCTACCTGCTGAAGGACCGCGTCGCCTCGCTCGATGAGCTGCAGGATGCCGTCGCTCGGGTCAGCGCAGGCGGAACCGTGCTCGACCCGCAGGTGGTGCGGGAGCTCCTCGCCCGGCGCTCCGACCCGCTCGACGCCCTCACCCCGCGGGAACGGGAGGTGCTCGAGCTGATGGCGGAGGGGCGCACCAACGCCGGCATCGCCGAGCGGCTCTTCATCGGCGTCGGTGCGGTGGAGAAGAACGTGACGTCCATCTTCCAGAAGCTGCAGCTGGACGACTCCGGCTCCGACCACCGCCGAGTGCTCGCCGTTCTGGCCTTCCTGCAGCGCTAGGCACCGAAGCCTGTCGGCGCGTGTCAGGGCTTCGGGGGCGGCCTCGTTCCTCGGCTGCTCCCTCAAGCCAGCGTTTCGGATTCACGTTGGCTCGAGCGAGCGTGCTGATGCGGGTTCTCTCGGGCGAGCCGGTGTTCGGTGGGTCGGTCGCTCCGGCGTCTGTCTTCACGTTGGCTCGAGCGAGCGGCGCCGCGACGAAGGAGCAGCGACGCACGCGAAGCCCTGAGCGCGTGCCGGGACAGTCGCGCCCGTGTCGGCGGGGTACTCAGCCGCCGGCGGCATCCGGGGTCGGCGAGACCGGCTTGTAGCCGCGCCAGAAGGCGAAGTAGCTGCGCCCGCCGAGCCACGCGGCGAGCGCAAGATAGACGAAGCCCAGGCCGAAGCCCAGGGCGTAGAGTGCCCACACCGGGGCGTGCAGCAAGCCGCCGATTCCGGCCGCGAACAAGCCGATCAGCGCCGAGCACACCGCGGCGATGAAGATCATGCTGCTTCCGGCCACCTGGCTGAGGCTGCTGCGCCGGCCGAGCCAGAAATAGGTCTGCTCCATACCGGAGATGTCGTCGTGTGCTGAGGCCATCAGATGCGGCGCGATGCTCGGATCGAGCTCGAGGTAGGCGGCGCGGAGCCGGTTCATGGCGAGCACGTACATCAAATCCTCGGCCCCGACGTTGTTGACGCGCACATTCGTCAGCACGCCGATCACGCAGAGGATGCCGAGGATCACCACGGCGAACACCCCGAACGCGTCGCTGAAGTCGGTGGCCTGACCGACGAGTGCGATGCTGAGCAGGCTCGCCGAGGTCAGCGTCAGGAACATGCTGATGCGGGTGAGCACCTCGCCCTGCGTCGTGCTCCGCGATGCGAGCAGTGCTCGGTCGCCAACAACTGCGCGCGAACCGAGGCCGATGCGGCCGGAACTCCTTCGGGCGGCAGAGCCGCCTGCTGAGACATGCAGCCATTGTCCCCCCGGGCGACCGCGATTGCGAGCGCTCGTCTGCTCCGGCTCCGTCTGCTCCGTCTGCTCCGGCTCGGTCAGCGCAGCGCACCGACCATGGCAACGGCGTCCTTCACGTTCTGCACCCGCTTCTCGTAGCGGGCAGCGACGACGATCAACAAGACCCCGCCGATGCCGAACCAGAGCCACCACGCGGTCGGGTCGTAGAGCGACGACAGCCAGGGCCAGAGCTGCGCCAGGCCGTGCAGCAGCACCACGACCCCGCCGAGCACGAACGGCGCCTGCAAACGGGTGACGAGGCCGATGAGCAGCACCGCGATCCCGACGACGCCGAGGCCGACAACGCGCCACAGCGGGGAATCGCTGTAGTCGGCCAGCAGTGATGGCACCAGCAGGAGGGCGAGCCCGCCGCCGAGCGCCGGCCAACTGCGGGTTGCGGGGCTCCGTCGCAGCCGGATGACGCCGCTCGCCGTCCACGCGAGCGCAACGGGAACCGTCGCCCACTCGAACGGCGGTGCGCCGCTCACGCCGACGACGAACGTCGCGAGGTAGTACAGGGCGGTCGCCCCGGCCAGCGCCAGCGCCAGGGCCGGCATCCAGCTCGCGAGCGCGGTCGGGCGCAACCAGAACAGCAGCACGTGTGCCCCGCTCAGTACGACGATGACCGCGATCGCGCGCACGCTGCCGCCCGCCGCATCCGCGGTCGCCGCCAGCGCCGCAATCTCCAGCGCGGTGCCGCCGACGAGTGCGGTCGCGACGAGCGCGGTGCTCAGTCGCCGCGATTCGCCGCCGAGCGCTGCGGCCGCGGCGATCAGGATGCCGACGCCGGAGAGCACCCAGAGTTCGAAGACGCCGGAGACGGTGCCAGCCGACGCACCGAGCAGGCCGAGCGCGCGGGCGCCGACGGCCACGAGCAGCGCGACCGCAGCGGCGCCGATGATGGCGAGCCGGAGCGGCGTTGTCCCCAACGGGGCGCGCCAGAGGCAGGCGGCGAGCAGGATCACACCGGCGGTGGCGATCGTCAGGATTGGGCGGAGCACGGTGCCGTCCGCGCCGTAGATCGCCGACGGCACGAGACCGATCAGGATCCCGGCGGCCACGAAGGCGGCGACAGCGGTGCCCGCGGATGCCGCTCCGCCCCGGTCCCCGCCCGACCCGAGCACGAGCAGCACCGCGATCAGGAGAAGGGCGGCAGCCAGTGAGACGGCGTAGGGCTCCGGCGCCGTGACCCCGGCATCCCACAATCCCGTCCAGAGCGCGGCCGTGCCGAGTGCCAGTGCGAGCCAGCCGAGGTGGTGGCGGGCGCTCGCCGAGTTGAACAGTCCGGAACGGTCGATGGCCGTCAGCAGCACCGCGATCGCCGCGACGAGGTAGACCAGCCAGTCCGCCGGCCCGTCGAAGGCGCTGAGTGCGTCGAGCACGCCGATGACGAGCACCAGCCCGGCGCTGGCGTCCAGCAGCACCCGGTCGAGTAGCTGATTCGGCTGGTGCTGCGCGGCCGGGCGCAGCTCCCGGGCCAGACTGATCGCCAACGCGAGGAGGCCGACCATGGCCGGCCAGAGCCCGATCAGCATCGGCGGTGCCGGCGACCCCGCAGCAGCCAGCACGGCGAAGACGTACTGCCCGCTCAGCCAGAACGCGGGCGTCACCCCGAGAAGCGCGAAGATCCGTGTCACGGCGAGGCCCCGGTTCGCCGGCAGCGCGATCAGCAGCACGGCTGCGATGCCGGCGGCCGCTGCGCCGATGCCGGCGAGGAGCGGGGGCAGGATGTCGCCGGGGAGGGGGCCCGTCAGGTACGCGAGAAGCCCCATCACAGCGGCGGGCGCGAGCGCCCAGGCGCGATCCACCGGGGGAGCGAAGCGCCCAAGCGGAACGCTGAACAGCAGCAGGAACGCGCCGGAGACCAGCAGGACGAGTGCTCGCGTGTCGACGATGGTCGCCCACTCGGCGCCCGTCCCGGTGGCGATCGCCGTCGGCAGCACGGCCGTGGTCACGAGCGCGAACAGCACGGCGGCCGCGAGTAGCGTCGGGCGAAGGGCGGCGGCGAACCGAATCTCGCGGGCGCCGAGCAGCAGGGCGAGGATCAGCCCGGAGGCGACGAGCCAGAGCCAGAGCGAGTCGAAGGCGAGGGCGTAGCCGGCGGATGCCGCGACGACCAGGGCGGCGACGCCGAGCACGCGCGTCCCCGCCCGGTGGGCGACGCGTGCGCTCAGCGCGGGCACCACGAGCACGGCGAGGGCGCAGCAGGCGATGGCCAGATACGCCAGCGCCGCGGCCGTCGGCGGGGCGATCAGCACCGCGCAGCCGAGTGCGCTGAGCACGACGAGCGCCTGGATCGCGACGGCCCTGCTCCTGATCACACCGAGCAGCGTCCAGCCCACGGCGGCGAGCGCCGTGCCGCCGACGAGGACCAGCGCCGCCTGGATCGCGACCACGTCGGGCTGCAGCGCCGCCGGATCGGCCGGATTCCACAGCCCGAGGCCGTTGGCGAACGGCAGACGCGTCACGAAGGTCACGAGCAGCACCCCGAGAACGACGGCAAGCGCGGCCGCGACGACGCTCCCGGCGCCGATGCTGGCACCGATGCCCGCACCGCGTGCTGCACCGGGCAGGCGCGGACGCAACCCATCGAACACCAGCAGCACGGCGATGCTCAGCAGCACGGGCCACAGCAGCGGCTCCGAGCCGGTGCTCGCCCGGATTCCGATCACGAGTGGCATCGCGGCGAGGCTGAACCCGGCAGCAGCCGCGGCGACGATGCCGGCCGCACGGTTCAGCGCATCCGGCATCCGCCACCCGGCCAGCACGTGCAGCGCGAACACGAGCGTCGGCACGCCGAGGCCCCACAGCGGTGCCCAGATCTGACCCGGTGCCACAAAGAAGCCGAGTATGACGGCGGCTGGCACGGCGGGGATCGCGATGGCGAGCACGATCACCCGCTCCGTGAGCAAGGCGCGTGGTGTCGCCAGGCTGCGCCCGAGGCGCGGCGCGAGCAGTTGGACCGTGGCGGCCCCCACGATCACGACCGCCGCCAGCCAGGGGCGCTGGTACGCGTCGACGCCCTGTCCGGGCGCTGCGACCGCCCAGGCCAGGAGGCCGGCCCCGACGGGCACGGCAGCGAAGCCGGCAACGCTGGCCGAGCGCATGCCCGTGAAACGGAACCAGCCGAGCAGAAGGGGCGCGCTGAGCAGCACCGCGACTCCCCAGTACCGGGCCGAATCGACGCCGCCGGCCCCGAAGAGGTCGTTCGCCTGAACCGCCCAGATGTCGAGATAGACGAGGAGCACGGCGAGCACCGAGACGCCCTCAGCGGTGGAGTGCAGTCGGAAGCGGTCCAGCAGCGACACCGCGCCGAACACGAAGACGGTGATGGCGGCGACGATGACGGCGCGGAAGGCGAGTCCGGCGACGAACCAGGCGACGATCAGGAAGAAGACGAGCGCGACAGCCACGAGCGAGACACCGACGACGAGCAACAGCATCTGCACGCTGGAGCGCCGGGGAGCTGCCGGCCCCACGGGGGAAGCGGCAACCGGCGGGAGTGCGGGCGGAGGCGTGAACGTTGGGGCAGGCGCGGCGACAGGCGGAACCGCTGCGACCGCAGGCACCGCCACGGGGACAGCCGCGGACGCCGGCACGGTGGCAGGCACAGGTAGAGGCGCCGTCGCCCGCATCTGTGCGATCAGCCGGCCGCGTTGCGTGAGGCGCTCGGCGGCATCCGTCGACGCCTGCAGCAGCTCGGCCGCGAGCGGACTGCTCAGGTCGAGACCGCACACCGTGCAGCGCACGCCGCGCAGCGTCTGGAAGCAGGCGGGGCAGAGCGCCCGATTGACGAGCTCGTCGGTGTTGCGCGGCCAGACCAGGTGTGCGGACACCCGCGGTTTGCCCTGTCCTGTCGTCACACTCAAGCCCCCACCCGGCCCGCGCTCGCGGGCGCAACGGCTACAGCGTAGCGGTGGTACGCGCGCGGTGATTGAATTGCGCCATGACGCGCAGCCTGCAGGCTGATTACCTCGTCGTCGGTGCCGGCGCCATGGGCATGGCGTTCACAGACGCGCTGATCGATCACGCCGACGTCCGGGTGGCCCTGGTCGACCGCCGTCCCAGCGCGGGTGGCCACTGGCTGGACGCGTACCCATTCGTCCGTCTGCACCAGGCCTCGGCGTTCTACGGGGTCGCGTCGACGCCGTTGGGCGGCGGCATCCAGTCCTACGGGCCGGAGGCCGGCCTGTACGAGAGGGCGACCATGCCCGAAATCTGTGCCTATTTCGGTCACGTCCTGAATGACCGGATGGTGCAATCCGGCAGGGTCGAGTTCCTCGCCAACTGCGAGTATCTCCCCGACGGCCAGATCGTCTCACACATCTCCGGCCAGCGGTTCGAAGTGTCTCCGCGCTGCCGGATCGTGGACGCCCGGTACCTTGCACCCGACATCCCGGCCAGCACGCCGGCGCCGTTCGAGGTGGATGCCGACGCCCGGGTGATCCCGGTCAACGAGCTCGCCCGAATCGGTGAAGCGCCTTCGCAGTTTGTGATCGTGGGCTCGGGCAAGACCGCCACCGACGCCTGCATCTGGCTCCTCGCGCACGGGGTGGATGCCGCGGCGATCTGTTGGGTAAGACCGCGCGAGCCGTGGATGCTCAACCGGGCCGTGGCGCAGCCGGATCCCGCCGTGTTCCTCGGCATGGCCGCCGACACCATGGAGGCGGCCGCCGCCGCGACCTCCGTGACGGATCTGTTCCTCCGGCTGGAGGATGCCGGCATCATGGTGCGCATCGATCGCTCGGTGATGCCGACCATGGCGAAGGCGCCGACGTTGGCCGGATGGGAGCTTGAGCTCCTCCGCAGTATCGAGAACGTCGTCCGACTGGGGCATGTCCGCAGGGTGGGAAGCGGGCGGCTCACTCTCGAGCACGGGGAGATGCCGATCGCGAGGGATGCGCTCGTCGTGCACTGCGCGGCATCCGGTCTGCAGTATCCACCCCTCGTGCCGATCTGGGGCCCATCGGCGATCACGCTCCAACCGATCCGAGCCGGGTATCCGTGTTTCGGGGCGGCGCTCGCCGGATACGTGGAAGCGACACGGCGCTCCGGTGCGCACGACGGCACCCGTGATCCCCACGACGCCGAGAAGAACCGGCTCTGCCCGCCGACCCCGTACGGCAACTCGCTGGCGCAGTGGGCGGAGATGACCCTGCTCGGCGCCCGCGCCACGATGTCATTCGGATCGGAGCCCGACATCAAAGCCTGGGCCGACAGTGTGGCGCTCAACCCGGCGCGGGTCCCACCGGAGCAGGAGCGATCTGCGGCGCTGGTGGATGCTCTCCGCCGTCTGCAGACCGGGCTTCCAGGCGGGCTCGACCGGCTAGCGGAGCTCGTTCAGACCGGCTGAGGAGGGTCATGCCTCGCCGGCGGGTGAAACGTGCCGCGGTGGATCTCGTACACGCTGGCGTGACCGGGCGAATCCGGGTCGTCGACGATCGGCTTGTCCGCCATGAACAGGCGGATGACGTGGGCCAGCTCACCAGGGTGGCTGAAGTTGATCGCGTGTGCCGCACCGTCGATGACGACGAGGAGCAGGTGGTTGTCAGTCTGGCCGGCGACCTCACTGACCCGCTGCGAGTCTGGCATCAACGGGTCCCGGCTTCCGATCACGGCGAGCGTCGGAATCCTCAGCTCCAGCAGACGATCGAGCGTCGGGTATCGGGTGAGGGCGTTGAACATCTTCACCGTGCTCGGCACCCCGAAACGGAGATAGTCCGGGGTCGCCACCCGCATCATCCGCGCGGGCTCGCGCGGGCCGTCCTTGGTGAGCTGGCCCATGGCGCGGCGCAACGGCTGGTTGTGCAGGCCGCCGGCGGGGGAGACGAGAATGGCCCGTTCCAGGCGCTCCGGATAGTGGTGGGCGAACTCGAGGATGACCGGGCAACCCATCGAGTTGCCGACGAGCGTGGCTTTCTCGACGCCGCGCTCGTCGAGGAATCGTGCCGCGGCGTGCGCGAGATCGGGCACATCGAGCGCGTTCGGATCCTTGCCGCTCCGTCCGAAACCCGGGAGATCGGGCACGAGCGTGTAGAAATCCTCCATCAACAGCTCGGCTGTCGGCAGCAGATAGCGGCCGGAGAGGCCGAAGCCGTGCAAATGCATCATCACCGGCGCATTCGACGGTGCGGGGGACTCTCGGTAGAACACGTCGATGCCGTCGACCGTTGTCCAGTGCTCGGCCAAGCGCGATGCGGGACGCCGCGGAAGCTTCCGCGGTTTGTTGGCGGACGCCCGTGAACTCGACCCCATTGTTCTCCTCCCCTCGGAGGCAATGCCGCTCGTGCCGGCACGACGGTCGACTCCTGAATGCAATTTCGCAGTCACGGCGCGTCATGTCAAGCCCTGCGGGGGAGCGCAGCGCCCGGCGCAGCGCCTCGCGCGCCAGTTACCGCGATGCGCGCCGGAAACAACCGCCGCAAAGCGCGGTATCTGGCGCACATCGCCAGCGTGGAGGAGAAATCGCTTCGCTGAGACTAGGCGGCGGGCGGGCGCCCGACGCGCTCGGATCGGGTGCGGCGGTGTCGAACCAATCGGATGACCATTCCGATAGTCACCCACACGAGCGTTCCGGCGGCGATGGCGATGAACGTCGCGGTCAGAACGGCGTTGTCAGTCATGCTGAGAGCTTACGCACAAGAAAAATGGCCCCAGCGAAGCGCTGGGGCCATTATCAATTTCTGAGGGGCTGACGAGAATCGAACTCGCATCATCTGTTTGGAAGACAGAGGCTTTACCACTAAGCTACAGCCCCGAATCGGACGGGTGTCCGTCGGGATGAATCCCTGTGATCTGCATCAGCTGCAGGCACTCGAACAATGTTAGTACAGCTTTTGGGGTGCTTTGTTCACACCGCCGGGCAATGGCATCCGAAACCGTGCAGTAGACTTGCGGAGGCCTTTCTGACAGCGTGCGCTTTTGCACGTCTCCAGAAAAGGTACGACGGGTTGCGGCACTGACTCGGGGCGTAGCTCAGCTTGGTAGAGCGCTCGGTTTGGGACCGAGAGGTCGCAGGTTCGAATTCTGTCGCCCCGACCACGTCGTGAGACATCCCAGCAGAACTTTTGACGTCTAGGAGAATTGCCACAATGCCAACCACCTCGGTTGAAAAGCTCAGCCCGACGCGCGCCAAGCTCACCATCTCGGTCTCGCCCGAAGAGCTGAAGCCCAGCATCACCCACGCCTACGGCCACATTGCCGAGCAGGTCAGCGTTCCTGGCTTCCGCAAGGGCAAGGTTCCGCCGGCCATCATCGACCAGCGCGTCGGCAAGAACGCCGTTCTCGAGCACGCTGTGAACGAGGGTCTCGACACCTTCTACCGTCTCGCGGTTGCCGAGCACGACCTGCGCCCGCTGGGCCGCCCCGCCGCCGACATCGTCGAGTGGCCGAGCGACAAGGACTTCTCCGGCGACCTCCTCCTCTCGATCGAGGTTGACGTGCGCCCCGAGCTCACGCTCCCCGACCTCTCCGGCATCGCCGTCACGGTCGACGCAGCCGAGATCGGTGACGACGAGGTTGACGCAGAGCTCGAGAAGCTCCGCAGCCGCTTCGGCACGCTCATCACGGTCGACCGCCCCGCCAAGACCGGTGACTTCGTCACCATCGACCTCACCGCCAAGATCGGCGACGACGAGGTCGACAACGCGAGCGGCATCTCCTACGAGGTCGGCTCCGGCGAGCTCATCGATGGCATCGACGAGGCCCTCGACGCGCTCTCCGCCGATGAGACCACCACCTTCGAGTCGAAGCTGCTCGGCGGCGACCGCGAGGGCGAGACCGCTCTCATCACGGTGACCGTCACGGCCGTCAAGGAGCGCGAGCTTCCCGCTGCCGACGACGACTTCGCCCAGATCGCCAGCGAGTTCGACACCATCGCCGAGCTGCGCGAGAGCCTCGTCAAGCAGGTTGAGGCCAACAAGACCTTCGCTCAGGGCGGCCAGGCACGCGACCTGCTCATCGACAAGCTCCACGAGCTCGTCGAGGTTCCGGTTCCCGTTTCCCTCGTCGAGGACGAGGTGAACCGTCACCTCGAGGGTGAGGGTCGTCTCGAAGACGACGAGCACCGTGCAGAGGTCACCGAGTCCAGCGAGAAGACCTTCCGCAGCCAGATCCTGCTCGACGCGATCGCCGAGGCCGAAGAGGTCAAGGTCAGCCAGGACGAGCTTTCGCAGTACCTCATCCAGGGTGCGGCGCAGTACGGCATGAACCCGAGCGAGTTCGTTCAGGTTCTCAGCGAGAACGGCCAGATCCAGGCCATGGTCGGCGAGGTTGCCCGCAACAAGGCACTCGCGATCATCCTCGGCAAGGCGGTCGTCACCGACTCCAACGGCAAGCCCGTCGACCTCAGCGAGTTCGTCGCTGTTGACGACGAGGACGAGGCTGAGGCAGAGGCCGAGAAGCCCGCCAAGAAGGCTCCGGCCAAGAAGGCTGCTGCGAAGAAGGCCCCCGCGAAGAAGGCCGCCAAGGCCGACGACGCCAAGGCTGACGACGCCAAGGCTGACGACGCTGAGGCTGACGCCAAGGCTGCTGAGTAGTCAGAGTTCCGTTGAGCGGGGGTCGGATGCCGATGGCATCCGGCCCCCGCTCTCGTTAACGCACGAGAAGAGAGAAGCACATGGACCGCCGTGCAGAGTGGAAGAACCGCGTCGACGCCGTCTGGGCCGACAGCACCCTGAACAACGCAGAGGTCATCGACCGCATCGACGAGCTCGCAGCGGAATGGCCGGATGACGACGCCCTGGCACTGTTCGAGAAGGCGGGCGCCCGTGACTCCGCCGGCCTGGAGGCCCGGGCCGAGCCGCTCTATCGTCGCGCCCTGCAGTTGGGTCTGCCGGAGTCGGAGCGGGCGCAGGCCACGATCCAGCTCGCGAGCACGATTCGCAACCTCGGCCACATCGATGAGTCGATCGCGCTGCTGCGGGCCGAGCTCGCCTCGGCGCCCGACGGTGAACTGGCCGGGGCGGCAACGGCCTTCCTCGCCCTGGCGTTGGCGAGCCGCGGGGACGCACTCGAGGCGACGCAGCTCGCGCTCCTTGCGCTCGTGCCCCAGCTGCCGCGCTATCAGCGCAGCGTCCGCGGCTACGCCATGGAGTTGACCGCAGGCGCCTGACCCGCACAGTCCGTTCGCACGCGTCTGGCATGATGGGTGGCTCTCGGGGTTCCGGCGCTGCGACCTCACCGTCACTGCAGGGGTCCCATGTCGTTCTTCGCCTTCACGCTCGTCGTGGTCGCCGCCATCGCGCACGCCGCGTGGAACCTCGCCTCGAAGAAGGCCAGTTCCAGCGGGCTGCCGTTCATCTGGCTCGGCGCGGTGGCCTCCACGGTGTTCTACCTGCCGCTGGCCGTCGTCGACATCAGCCTGAACGGCCTGGAACTGCGCTCCTTCGTCCTC
>CAZZNX010000117.1:0-10891 GCA_964655795.1 uncultured Leifsonia sp.
AAGGAGGCGGAGTCGCTGGCGCCGGGGGTGACGATGGGCAGCAACGGAGCGAGGTCGCCGAGCAGCTCGGACTCGAGCTGCGACTGCCTGGCGCGCATCCAGTTGCGGTTGCCCTGGATCGTGTTGATCTCGCCGTTGTGCGCGATCATGCGGAACGGCTGGGCCAGCGGCCACGACGGGAAGGTGTTCGTGGAGTACCGGGAGTGGACGAGGGCCAGCTTGGAGGTGAAGCGCTCGTCGGAGAGGTCGGGGTAGAACGGCTCCAGCTGGAGCGTGGTGACCATGCCCTTGTAGACGAGGGTGCGGCACGACAACGAGGCGAAGTAGATCTCAAGCTCTCGTTCTGCGCGCTTGCGCAGCCGGAAGGTCTGGCGGTCAAGCTCGATGCCGGACAGCGGCGCTCCGCTTGCGGTGGTGCGTGCGCTCTGCACGTAGAAGGCCTGGATGGCCGGCATCGCGGCACGGGCCAGCGTTCCGACCTCGTCGGGTCGCACGGGAACCTCGCGCCAGCCGAGGACGCTGAGGCCCTCTTCTTCCGCGATCGCGGCGAGCGAGCGCTTGATGGCGGTGCGCGCGGTCGGGTCGGTGGGGAGGAAGGCGTTTCCGACGGCGTAGCGGCCGGCGGCGGGAAGCTCGAAGTCCGTCACCGCTCGAAGGAAGGTGTCCGGGATCTGGGTGATGATGCCTGCACCGTCACCGGTTCCCGCATCGGAACCGATGGCGCCGCGGTGCTCGAGGTTGCGCAGCGCGTCGAGCGCGGCGGTGATGATGTCGTGGCCGGCCGTGCCACGCAGCGTCGCGACCATGGCAAGGCCGCACGCGTCCTTCTCATGGACAGGGTCGTAGAGACCCTGCCGACCCGGGATTTGACTGAACCTCGTAAAGGTGGATTGAAGAGTCACGACTGACCGTCCTCACGAATGATGTGCAAGGGGACGCCATCGGCCCGTGGGTGGGATTGTGCCGCCCCCTTGATGCGAGGGGCTTCAGCAGGACTCGGAAGTGACGAGCCTCTAGGAAGTTTGTCCGCTAGTGCTTGTGGCAGCGGCGGCAGACTTCTTGACATCCGCGGCGCCGTTGCCGTCTTCGTCGTCTTCGAAATCTGCGTTGTCAGATTCTATATCAGCGTCGGCCGCACTCCATTCACGTCCGGGCACGTAGGGGCTGATCTCGACCCCGGTGTGACGGCGCGACTGCACGATGAAGATCACGACACCGACCGCGATCGCGACCCAGGCCGCCCAGATGTTGGTGCGGACACCGAGGAACATCTCGCTCGGGTCAACGCGGATTGCTTCGAAGAAGCTACGGCCCACGCCGTACCAGATCAGGTAAACAGCGAATGCCTTGCCCCAACGCAGCGAGATCTTGCGCTCGAGGAACAGGATGACGGCGACGCCGAGCAGGTTCCAGAGGATCTCGTAGAGGAAGGTGGGGTGGAAGAGGGTTCCCTCCGGAAGCCCGACGGGGAATGCCGGATTATCCGAAGAAATTTCCAGACCCCACGGCAAAGTCGTCGGCAATCCGTACAACTCGTGGTTGAACCAGTTGCCGAGACGGCCCATGGCCTGGGCCAGGAGCATTCCGGGCGCCAGCGCGTCAGCGAAGGTCCAGAAGCGGATGCCGGTCATGCGGCATCCGATGAATGCACCGACCGCACCACCGAGGAGCGCACCGAAGATGGCGTTGCCGCCCTCCCAGATGTACAGGGTGTGCAGCAGATCGGCTCCGGGGTAGAAGTAGTCTCCCGGGTGGGTGAGCACGTGGTAGATGCGCGCACCGATGATACCGAGCGGCACCGCCCAGAGGATGATGTCGAGCACGATTCCCGGCTCTGCACCACGCTTGGTCAGGCGGATGCTGGTCATGATCGTCGCAGCGACGATGCCGGCCAGGATGCACAGGGCGTAGGCGTGGATGCGGAACGGACCGAGGTCGAAGTAGCTCCACTCAGGACTCGGAATGCTCAACGGTGCAAACACCAGTACTACCCTTTCGTTGGTTTCTGTGAGTCTAGACGGCGCTGCTAGGCGGCGGACTTGCCCGCAGCGAGCTGCAGGGCGAGGGCGCCGACGGCGTCGACTCCCCCGTCGGCCAGCGCTTTGACGAGTGCCGAGCCGACGATCGCGCCGTCGGCGTAGCCGAGCACCTCGCGCACCTGTTCCGGCGTCGAGATGCCGACGCCGACGCATGCGCTGGTCGAACCAGCTTCGCGCAGGCGCTCGATCAGGCCGCGGGCGGCCGCATCGACATCGGCGCGTGCACCGGTGATGCCCATGGTGGAGACGGCGTAGACGAAGCCACGACTGGCCTCGACGACGCGACGCAGGCGTTCGGGGGTGGAGGTCGGTGCAGCCAGGAACACACGGTCCAGACCTGTGCGCTCCGAGGCCGCGATCCAGTCCGCGCCCTCGTCGGGAATGAGGTCGGGCGTGATCAGGCCTGCTCCGCCCGCCGCGGCGAGGTCGTCGGCGAAACGCTCGACGCCGTACTGCACGACGGGGTTCCAGTAGGTCATGATCAGGACGGGCGCCTTCACCTGGGCGGTGATCGCCGAGACGGCGGTGAAGCCGTCGCGCAGCCGGAAGCCATCGGCCAGTGCACGCTGGGTGGCGGCCTGGATGACGGAGCCGTCCATCACGGGGTCCGAGTACGGCAGGCCCATCTCGAGGATGTCGACACCGTTCTCGACCAGGGCGACGGCGGCGTCGACGCTGGCGCCGAGGCTCGGGAATCCGACAGGGAGGTAGCCGATGAGGGCGCCGCTTCCTGCGTCGACACGGGTGCGGATTGTCGCTTCGACCGAACTCATGACTGCTGTGCTCCCTGGTCGATCAAGTTGAAGTAGCGACCGGCCGTTTCCATGTCCTTGTCGCCGCGGCCACTGAGGTTGATGAGGATCGTCGACATTGGTCCGAGCTCGCGGCCGAGTTCCAACGCGCCAGCGAGGGCGTGGGCGGACTCGATGGCCGGGATGATGCCCTCTGTGCGGCTGAGCAGCATGAGTGCGTCCATGGCTGCGGCATCCGTCACCGGGCGGTACTGGGCGCGCCCGATGCTGTTCAGCCAGGCGTGCTCCGGGCCGACGCCAGGGTAGTCGAGGCCGGCGGAGATCGAGTGCGACTCGTAGGTCTGGCCGTCCTCGTCCTGCAGCATCATGCTGCGGGCACCGTGCAGCACGCCCGGGCGGCCCTTGGTGATCGTGGCGGCGTGGCGCGGGGTGTCAGCGCCCTCGCCCGCTGCCTCGTAGCCGTAGAGGGCGACGGAGGGGTCGTCGAGGAAGGCGTGGAAGATGCCCATGGCGTTGGATCCGCCGCCGACGCAGGCCACGACGGCATCCGGAAGGGAGCCGGTGAGCTCGAGAACCTGCTCGCGCGCCTCTTCTCCGATGATCTTCTGGAAGTCACGGACCATGGCGGGGAACGGGTGGGGACCAGCGACGGTGCCGAAGATGTAGTTGGTGTTCTCGACGTTGGTGACCCAGTCACGCATGGCGTCGTTGATGGCATCCTTCAGCGTGCGGGAGCCGGCCTTGACGGCGACGACCTCCGCGCCGAGCAGGCGCATGCGGGCGACGTTGAGCGCCTGGCGCTCCGTGTCGACCTCGCCCATGTAGACGACGCACTCGAAGCCGAACAGGGCTGCGGCCGTCGCCGTGGCGACGCCGTGCTGACCTGCACCGGTCTCGGCGATGACGCGGGTCTTGCCGATGCGCTTGGTGAGCAACGCCTGTCCGAGCACGTTGTTGATCTTGTGCGAACCGGTGTGGTTCAGGTCTTCGCGCTTGAGGATGATGCGGGCGCCGCCGGCGTGCTCTGCGAAACGCGGAACCTCGGTGATGATCGACGGGCGGCCGGTGTAGCTCTTGTGCAGCTCCGTGAGCTCGGCGGCGAAGGCCGGGTCCTTCTTGGCGATGTCGTAGGCGACGGTCAGTTCATCGAGCGCTGCGACGAGCGACTCCGGAACGAAGCGGCCGCCGAAATCGCCGAAGTACGGGCCGAGCTCGTCGCGCAGTTTGCCGGTGGGAGTTGGCTCTGTGGGAGTTGACTCTGTGGATTCAGACATCTAAACCGCCAGGAATTCGGAGAGGGTGCGGATGGGGTCGCTCGTGACGAGCGCTTCGCCGACCAAGACGACGTCGGCGCCTGCCGCACGGTAGTGCGCGACATCCGCAGCGGAGAGAACCGCGGACTCCGCGACCTTGATCGTGCCGGCCGGGATGCGCCCGGCCAGGCTGCCGAAGAGGTTCTTGTCGAGCTCGAAGGTGGAGAGGTTGCGCGCGTTGACACCGATCAGGGAGGCCCCGAGGTCGATGGCCCGATCCAGCTCGTCTGCACTGTGCGTCTCGACGAGCGGCGTCATGCCGAGCTCGAGGATGAGCGTGTGCAGCTCGGCCAGCAGCGGCTGCTCGAGCGCGGCGACGATGAGGAGCACGAGGTCGGCTCCCGCAGCGCGCGCCTCGAGCACCTGGTACGGCGTCGCGATGAAGTCCTTGCGCAGCACGGGCAGGCTGACCGCCGCACGCACAGCCTCGAGGTCGGCGAGGGAGCCGCCGAATCGGCGCTCCTCCGTCAACACGCTGATCGCGCTGGCTCCGCCGGTCTCGTACGCCGCCGCCAACGCGGCAGGATCGCGGATCTCGGCGAGCTGTCCGCGCGACGGGCTGGCCCGCTTGACCTCGGCGATGACCTTGACGCGCTCGGCAGGGGCCAGGGCGCGCAGGGCGTCAATCGCGGCCGGGCGCGCGAGCGCCGCAGCCTCGACGGTGGCGTATGGCCGGCTCAGCCGACGCCGTTCGGCGTCTTCAACGGAGCCGGCGGTGAGCTCGGAGAGCACTCGCTAGTGCGCTTTCGGAGCGTACTTCGGGCCGTTGGTGCCGTAGCCGGCCTTGGCAAGCACCCAGCCGACGATCAGGCCGACGACCAGGAGGCCCGCTGAGGCCCAGACGAGCCACTGCACGTCGAGGAAGAACGCGACGGTGCCGATCAGGAAGGCGATGAGCATGATGAAGACCGAGGTCCATGCGGCCGGCGAGTGGCCGTGGCCTGGATCAACTGACTCTGTACTCATGGTGCTCCTTAAAAATTTCTGAAGGGGGTGATGGAAAGTCTAGCGGCTCCGGGGCTGTGGCCCGGGACTACTGGCCCGGGACTACTGGTCTGTCGGGTCGCTGCCGCGGCTGAGTTCGTCCCAGTTGTCGATCGCGGTGTCCTTGGCGCTCTGCGTCGGCGCATCGGCGTTCTCCATGCGCACGGCCTGGTACTTGCGGCCGGGACCCGGCCAGCGCCTGGAGGTCAGGAGCACGCCGATTCCGGCCGCTGCGAACAGCACGCCGGAGACGACGCCGACCCAGGGCCAGAGGGTTGTCGTGGCATCCGTGATCAGTGCGAGAACCGAGTTGTCTCCTGCGACGCCGGTGAGCGTGCTGACGCTCGCGATCGCGGCTCCGGCCGGGTCGAGGATGGGGGTGAAGGAGGCGAGCACGACGGAGAGGCCGAGCAGCACCTCGAGCACGCCGAGCACGATGCGGAAGACGGGGCCGGCGATCGTGAGTGCGCCGCCGAGGGCAAGCCCTGCGAGGGCGAGCGCCGAGAGTGCCGGCGCGGCGGCCGCCCCGTCGATCTCGACCGGGTTGACACCGATGTGTGCGATCACCCAGGTCTGCGTCCACGCCAACATGGCGAGCACGGCGGCGAGCAGGCCCGCGAGTATGAAACTGAGTTTGATCCGTGATGCGCTCATGGTCACTGCACCCGTCGCAGTGCGTTCGCGATGGCGACGGCCCGCAACGGAGCGGCCGCCTTGTTCTGCGACTCCTCGAACTGCGGAACCGAGTCGAGCACGAGCCCCCCGCCTGCCTGCACCCTGGCCACCCCACCCATGATCGTGGCGGTGCGGATGGCGATGGCGAGGTCGGCGTCGCCGGCGAAGCCGAAGTAGCCGACGACTCCCCCGTAGACACCGCGTTGGGCGGGTTCAAGGTCGTCGATGATCTGCAGGGCGCGCGGCTTCGGTGCGCCGGAGAGAGTGCCGGCCGGGAAGGTGGCGCGGAACACCGAGATCGCGTTCTTGCCCGCCACGAGGTCGCCCTCGACCGAGGAGACGATGTGCATGATGTGGCTGAAGCGCTCGACCCTCATGAACTCGGTGACCTCGACGCTGCCGGGCGTGCAGACCTTGGCGAGGTCGTTGCGGGCGAGGTCGACGAGCATGAGGTGCTCTGCACGCTCCTTGGCATCCGCCAACAGCTCGGTCTCGAGCTCGTTGTCGGCTTCCGGGGTCGCGCCGCGGGGCCGCGAACCGGCGATCGGGTTCGTGAACACGCGCTTGTTCGAGACCTTGACCAGCGCCTCAGGGGACGAACCGACGATCCAGTACGGCTCGTGATCCGGCGTCTCGAGGCTGAGCAGGTACATGTACGGGCTCGGGTTGAGGCTGCGCAGCACCCGGTAGACGTCGATCGGCGTCGCGGTGCAGTCCTCCTCGAAGCGCTGCGAGATGACGACCTGGAAGATGTCGCCGTCGCGGATGTGCTCCTTGGCGGTCTCGACGGAGGCCAGGAAGTCCTCGCGCTGCGTGCGCGAGCGCGCCGTCGGATTGGTGTTCATGTCGACCTCTGCCAGCCAGGCCTCAGACGGCTGCGCGAGGCGCTTCTGCAGGCTGTCGAGCCTGGCCTGCGCGTCGGCCCAGAGCTCGTCCGCTCCCTCGCGGCCGTCGTTGAGCACATTGGCGATCAGCTGCACTGTCCCGTACTTGTGATCGATGGCGACGAGGTCGGCGACGAAGCTGAACGCCTGACCGGGCACGGCGTTCTCGGCCGGCGGCCGGTTCGGCAGCCGCTCGAGCTGACGGATGGCCTCCCAGCCGATGAAGCCGACGAGTCCACCGGTGAGCGGGGGCACGTCAGGCAGCCGCGGAGTCTTCCAGCGTTCGAAGAGCTGCTCGAGGGCCGCGAGGGGGGCGAGCTGTGCCGCGTCGCCGAGCACGCGTTCCGCCGATGCGCCGTAGTCGATCCAGGCGACGGCGTCATCCGTCTGGGTGAGCACGCCGAAGGACGAGACACCGACGAAGGAGAACCGCGACCAGATGCCGCCCTGCTCAGCCGATTCGAGCAGGAAGCTGCCCGGACGGCCCTCTGCGAGCTTGCGGTAGATGTTGACCGGCGTCTCGCCATCGGCGAAGAGCTGGCGCATCACCGGGATCACCCGGTGCTCCGCGGCGACGGCGTCGAAGGTCGCGCGGTTCGTGGTTCCGGTGCTCATGGACAAGGCTCCGTTCAGGAATCTCTAGGACGGCAGGATGAAGGGCTGGAGGGGGTCGACGTCGAAGCAGCTGTGTGCGCCCGTGTGGCAGGCGGCACCGATCTGCTCAACCTGCACGAGCAGGGTGTCTGCGTCGCAGTCGAGGGCAGCACCCCGCACGAACTGGGCGTGGCCGGAGGTGTCGCCCTTGCGCCAGTATTCCTGGCGGGAGCGCGACCAGAAGGTGACGCGCCCCTCGCTGAGGGTGCGGCGGAGCGCCTCGGCGTTCATCCAGCCCATCATCAGCACCTCGCCGCTGTCGTGCTGCTGGATGATCGCGGGCAGCAGCCCGTCGCTGTTGAACACGGCGCGTTCGATCACGGCGTCGATGCCCATGCTCTCTGCGCTGTTCTGCTGGTCACTGTTCTGCTGGTCACTGTTGCGCTTGGCACTGTTCTCGATCACGCGCGCACCGGCATTCCCTCGGCCGCGAGGGCCGCCTTGACGTCGCCGATGCTGAGCTCGCCGTTGTGGAACACGGATGCCGCCAGCACGGCGTCGGCCCCTGCGGCGATGGCCGGGGGGAAGTGCTCTGCCGCACCCGCACCGCCAGGGGCGAGCACCGGTGCGGTACTCAGCTCGTGGATCGCGCGGATCAGCTCGAGGTCGAAGCCCTGTTTCGTGCCGTCGGCGTCGATCGAGTTGACGAGCAGCTCGCCGACGCCGAGCTCGATGGCCCGGCGGGCCCACGCGAGGGCGTCGAGATCGGTCTCCGTGCGACCGCCGTGGGTCGTCACGACGAAGCCGGACTCCGTGCGCTCGCTGCGCTTGATGTCGAGCGAGAGCACGAGAACCTGGGAGCCGAAGCGGTCGGCGATCTCGGCGATCAGCGCGGGGCGGGCGATGGCGGCGCTGTTCACGCCGACCTTGTCCGCGCCGTTGGCCTGCAGCTTCGAGACGTCCTCGACGCTGCGGATGCCGCCGCCGACGGTGAGCGGGATGAACACCTGTTCGGCGGTCGCCCGCACGACGTCGTACGTCGTTGAGCGGTTGTCGACGGTCGCGGTGACGTCGAGGAAGGTGAGCTCGTCTGCGCCCTGCTCGAAGTAGCGCTTGGCGAGTTCGACCGGGTCGCCTGCGTCACGCAGATTCTGGAAGTTGACGCCCTTGACGACGCGGCCGTCGGCCACGTCGAGGCACGGGATCACGCGAACGGAGAGAGACATCGTCGCCGCCCTAGAGTCTGGCTGCGTGGATCGAGCTGACGAGGATGGCGCGGGCGCCGATCTCGTAGAGCGCGTCCATCATGTGGTTCGTCTCCGCACGCGGGATCATGACCCGCACGGCGGCCCACTCCGGGTCGTGCAGCGGCGACACCGTCGGCGACTCGATGCCGGGGGCGACGCGTGTCGCCTCCTCGAGCAGGGCGACGGGGATGTCGTAGTCCATGATCACGTACTGGCGGGCGACGAGCACGCCCTGCAGTCGGCGCAGCAGTGTTGCGACGCCCGGCTTCTCGTCCTCGGAGCGGATCAGCACTGCGGTCGACTCGAGGATGACGGGGCCGAAGATCTCGAGGCCGGCCGCGCGGAGCGTCGCCCCGGTGGAGACGACGTCGGCAACGGCATCCGCGACGCCGAGGCGCACGGCGGATTCGACGGCGCCGTCGAGCTTGACGAGTTCGACCTCGATGCCCTCCGCACGGAGGAAGTCGCCGACGAGGCCGGGGTAGCTGGTGGCGACGCGCACACCGGCGAGGTCGCTCAGCTGGCGGAAGCGGTCGGCCGGGCCGGCGAAACGGAAGGTGGACGCGGCGAAGTCGAGCTCGTGCACCTCGAGCGCAGGCGAGCCGGAGTCGAGCAGCAGGTCGCGGCCGGTGATGCCGACGTCGAGGGCGCCGGAGCCGACGTAGGTCGCGATGTCGCGCGGCCGCAGGTAGAAGAACTCCACGTCGTTGCGGGGGTCTGGCGTGTGCAGCTCGCGCGGGTCGCGGCGGCCGGTGTAGCCCGCCTCGAACAGCATCTGGGCGGCGGTTTCAGACAGTGAGCCCTTGTTGGGCACGGCAATTCTCAGCATGGGGGTGATGCTCTCTGGATCGTTTCTCGCGGACATCGATTGACTCGTCATGTGTGCGCTGGGCGCAGCTGATCAGAGATGTCGGTAGATGTCGGCGGGGCTGAGCCCCTTCGCGACCATGAGCACCTGCAGGTGGTACAGCAGCTGCGAGATCTCCTCGGCTGTTTCTGCGTCGCTCTGGTACTCGGCGGCCATCCACACTTCGGCGGCCTCCTCGACGATTTTCTTACCAATGGCGTGCACGCCGGCGTCGAGTTCACGAACCGTTCCCGAACCTTCTGGGCGGGTCCTGGCCTTCTCAGTGAGCTCGGCGAAGAGTTCGTCGAAAGTTTTCACGTCTACAGGTTACTAGTGCTGGTGGGCGGATGACGCCGCGGCGGCGCGGAGAGCAACAATCTGCTCCTCCGGCTCCCCCACATTGAACACGGCAGAGCCCGCGACGAAGGTGTTCGCGCCGTTCTCCGCCGCGATGCCGATGGTGTCGATGCTGATGCCGCCGTCGACCTGCAGCCAGATGTCGAGGTCGGATGCCGCGACGGCATCCGCGGTGCGGCGGAGCTTCGGCATCATGTCGGTCATGAATCTCTGCCCGCCGAAGCCGGGCTCGACGGTCATGATCAGGATCTGGTCGAACTCGGGCAGCAGCTCGAGGTATGGCTCGATGTCGGTTCCCGGCTTCAGCGCGATGCCGGCACGGGAGCCGATCTGGCGCAGGCGCCTGGCGACGGCGACCGGGTCGCTGGCCGCCTCGGCGTGGAAGGTGACCGAGAACGCACCGGTCTCCGCGTAGCCGGGGGCCCAACGGTCGGCGTCGTCGATCATCAGGTGTACGTCGAGCGGGATCGGCGAGACCTGCTGCAGCCTGTTCACCATGGTCGGGCCGAAGGTGAGGTTCGGCACGAAGTGGTTGTCCATGACGTCGACGTGCACGAGGTCGGCCGTGGCGATGCGACCGAGCTCACGCTCGAGGTTCGCGAAGTCGGCTGTCAGGATGCTGGGGTTGATGCGGGTCGACATGGTCTCCATGCTAGCGATCGGCGCCGCGGTCGCGGCAGCGATGCGCGCCAGTTCCCGCGTTGTGCGCCAGTAGTTTCTGGCGCAAAGCGCGGTTAGTGGCGCGCAACGCAGACGAGGGGCGCCGGCGGCACCGCTAGTGCTTGCGGAAGAGGGCGATGAACATGGCGTCCGTGCCATGGCGGTGCGGCCAGAGCTGGGCGGTGAGGCCGTTGCCGCCGATGTCCAGCGGGTTCGCGGCGATGCCATCGAGGATCTCGCGCGTCGGCATGTGCTCCAGCGCGTCGCCCCAGCGGGCCACCGCGCCGTTGACCGTTCCGAGCGTCTCACCGAGGTGCGGAGAGCAGGTGACGTAGGCGAGGATGCCGCCGGGCTTCAGCGCCTGGAAGGCGGCGTCGAACAGCTTGCCCTGCAGCACGCTCAGTTCGGCGACGTCGCCGGGCGACTTCCGCCAGCGGGCCTCAGGCCGCCGGCGCAGCGCGCCCAGTCCGGTGCACGGCGCGTCGAGAAGGATCCGGTCGAACTCGGCCGGGTGGGCCTCCCCGATCGTTGTGCCGTCG
>CAZZNX010000118.1:0-1635 GCA_964655795.1 uncultured Leifsonia sp.
CAGTCAAAGAGGCACACGCCCTGCTGCTCTCCGCCCTCGCCGATTCCGACGCCCGCCTGCTCCACCACGACGCCCTGCTCGAGTTCACCGCCGCGGCCGAAGCCGCCGGACGCGTAGTCGACGCCCTCCGCATCCAAGCGGCCGGCGAGGTTGCGTTCCACTCCCGCCCCGAACTCGGCGACGATCGGCTGTCCGCCAAGAAGGGTTGCCGGAACGCGGTCGAGCTCCTCGCCCGGATCACCTTGGCTTCCGAGCGCACGCTGACGCAGCGGATGCGCCTCGGTGAGGCCACCCGCGCTCGCGTCGCCCTCAGCGGCGAAACCATGCCGGCCCGCTTCGACCAGGTCGCTTCTGCATTGGGGACGGGCGAGATCGGATACGACAGCGCCGCCGCGATCATCGACACCCTCGATCCGATCCGCGGCCGGGTCGGTGACCTCAACGTGGAACACGCCGAAACAGCGCTCGTCGCCGCGGCCACCGGGCCCACTATCGAATCCCCGCTGCCGTTCGCTGCCGACGATATCCGCGGCCAAGCCCGCGTCTGGGAGACCGTGCTCGATGAGGACGGCGTGGTCCCGGCGGAAGAGCGCGCCATGGCCGCGCGGGGCATCAGCGCCGGGGTGACCCGGGACGGGGTGGTGCACCGCAAGATGACGTTGCTGCCGGAGATCGACGCGAAGTTCGAAACGCTGATGAACGCGTATCTGAACCCGCGCAGCAAACCGTCTTTCGCTGACCCCGACCCGGACGCCCCGAAAGACCCGCGGGCGACCGCGCAGGCGCGGCATGACGTCTTCGCCAGCCTGATCGATGGGGCCGCCCGCAGTGCGGACAGCCCGACGATTGGCGGGGCCGCACCGACAGTGCTCGTCTCGGTCCGACAGGCCGACCTCGCGTCAGGCACCGGGTCCGGCTTCATTGAGGGCTGCGAGGCGCCGATCTCGATGCGGGCGGTAGAGCAGTTCATCTGTGCCGGCGGGCAGCAACACGTGGTGATCGGCTCGGACGGCACGATCAACGCGATCGGCACCCAGGACCGTCTTTTCAACGCCACCCAACGCCGGGCGATCAGTCTCCGGGACGGTGGCTGCATCATCCCCGGCTGCTCCATTCCCGCCGCCTGGAGCGAGATTCACCACGTGAAGGAGCATCAGAGTGGTGGCGAAACGGAAACGTGCAACGGAGTCCTCCTCTGTTGGTTCCACCACCACAGCATCGAGACGAGCGGCTGGCAGATCCGGATGGTCAACGGGGTCCCGTACGTGAAACCGCCGCCCTGGCTCCGCGGCGGATGCTCCGACGCCGACACCCCCTGGCGACGATCCACAAAGTCCCGCACCCAACAGGCCGACCTCCTCCAAGACAGCCAACTGTTGGTCGAGTAAGCCGCCCAGACCCGGGCGACCCGATCCGGTAGACGCTCAGGGCTTCGGTCGCTGGCGCTCCCTCAAGCCAGCGTGGGTGTGCACGCTGGCTCGAGCGAGCGGCGCCGCGACGAAGGAGCAGCGACGCCAGCTGGAAGCCCCGAGCGGATCCGCCGACACTGCAGCGACGGCATCCCGGGCGACCCGATCCGGTGGACGCTCAGGGCTTCGGGGGCGGCCTCGTTCCTCGGCTGCTCCCTCAAGCCAG
>CAZZNX010000118.1:1645-10741 GCA_964655795.1 uncultured Leifsonia sp.
CGCTGGCTCGAGCGAGCGGCGCAGCGACGAAGGTGCAGCGCTGCCAGCTGGAAGCCCTGAGCGCATGCCCGATACCGCAGCGCCCGCGTCCGGGCAACCCGATCGGGTCCTCCGCTCAGGGCTTCGGTCGCTGGCGCTCCCTCAAGCCAGCGTGGATGTGCGCGTCGCGCACTACCCGCCGGCGCGGTGACCGGCTCGTGGCACCACGACCGTCGCAGCGCGGTTACTCGTGCGGCAGCGTGTAGCCGCCCTGCGGGGATTCCACGGCCAGTCCGTCGGCGAGCAGACCGCGCAGCGCACGCTCGCGCTGGGCGGCATCCGGCCACACAGCGTCGATCTCGGCGGACGTCACAGGCTTGTGCGCCGCACGCAGCTCCTTCATGATGAGCCCGCGCACCTGGCGGTCTGAGCCCTCGAACTTCTTCTGCACGCTCTTGCGGGGGCCGAGGTAGGCAGGGGAGCCCGCCGCGATCCAGGCGCACTGCTCGCGGATCGGGCAGTCGCCGCAGCGGGGCGTGCGCGCAACACAGACCAGGGCACCGAGCTCCATGATGCCGGCGTTGAAGTCGCGCGCGTCCTCGAGACCCTCCGGCAGCAGCTCCTCCATCGCGGCGAGGTCGCGGGCGCGGCTGGGTGGCGCAGGCTCGGCCTGGCCCTGCACGGCGCGGGCGATCACCCGCCGAGTGTTCGTGTCGACGACGGGATGCCGCAGGCCATAGGCGAAGGCCGCGACCGCCCTGGCGGTGTAGTCGCCGACACCGCTGAGCGCGAGCAGCTGGTCGACGTCGCTCGGCACCACGCCTCCGTGGCGCTCGGTGATCTCGACCGCCGCCGCGTGCAACCACAGCGCACGGCGCGGGTAGCCGAGGCTGGACCAGGCACGCAGCGCCTCCGCCGGGGGAGCGGCAGCCAGATCCGCCGGCGTCGGCCAGCGCTCCAGCCAGGCGTTCAGGTGCGGGATCACCCGGTTGACGGGCGTCTGCTGCAGCATGAACTCGCTCACCAGTGTGCCCCAGGCGCTGAACCCGGCCTCGCGCCACGGCAGGGTGCGGCCGTTCTCGTGGAACCAGGCGACGATCGTCTCCGGGATGGCGGTGGCGGCTGTCGTACTCATTGCTTCCAGCGTAGACGGGAGCGGCCGTGGTGGCGGCTGTTGCGGGGCCGACGGCTGACCGCCGGTCTCGGCCGGGCTCGGCGTAGGCTCGAGGCATGGAACTCGTCCTCACCCCCCGCGTTCGCTTCCTCCGCGGCCTCGCCGATGAGATCATGCACAACTACGGGCATGGGCGCACGATCGTCGCCATCGACGGCGCGCTGCAGAGCGGCAAGACGGCGTTCGGCGACGACCTCGCCGCGGTGCTGGAGGAGCGCGAACACCCGGTGTTCCGGGCGAGCCTGGAGTGGTTCCACCGTTCCCGCGAGGAGCAGGCGAAGTTCGGCGAGGACACCGCGGAGCGCTACTACCGCTACGGCTTCGACTACTCGTTGCTGCGCCGCGTGCTCATCGAACCGTTTCGGATGGGCGGCAGCACCGGCTTCGTGACGAAGGCCTTCGACCCGCGGCGCGGCATCCAGGTGCTGCCGAAGTGGGAGACCGGGCCGATCGACGCGACGCTGATCATCGACGGCCGCTTCATCAATCGGCCCGAGTTGCGCGGGCTCTGGAACTACAGCGTCTTCCTCGACAGCACACCGATCGATGGACCGGACGGGGATGCCGACAGGCTCTACTTCGCCGAGGCCTTCCCGCGCACGCAGGCCACCGCGATCATCGACAACACCGAGCCGGCGACCCCGCGCCGCATCTTCGCAGACAGCTGCTGACAGCGGGTCGCCCCATAGCTGGTCAGCGGATGCGCGCCACGATCGGCCGCCGAATCGGCCCGAATCGCGCCGATCCGACCGCCGCATCCGCGAACCGGCGACGGATGCCGAGGCCGTGCGGGCCGTGGGCTCAGGGCTCAGCCGTAGGAGTTGATGCGGCCGATGGCGTGCGCGGCGGTGAGGAACTCGCCGCTCTGCTCGACCTCGTGCACCAGCGCGGTGATCGCAGCATTGACCGGGGTGGCGACCCCGGCGGCCAGGCCGGCACGCTCGACGGCGCCGTTCAGGTAGTCGATCTCGGTGCGCTGCCCGCGGCGGAGGCTCTGCTGCGTCGACCCGAGGTTCGGCACGTGGCCCATCCGGCGCTTCATCGACAGCGGCAGCAGCTGTCCGAGCCACAGCGGCATGTGCGCGAACAGGCGCAGTCGCGTGTCGCTGAGTCGCTGCAGTGAGCCGAAGCGCACCCCGTTGGCGATGCCGACACGCACGGCCTCCCGCATGCTACGGGTGAGCGCCATCCTGAGCCCGCGGTCGGCAACGACCTCCTGCACGGTGAGGCCCGTGATGGCCGGCAGGCCGTTGAGCATGTTGACGATGAGCTTGGTCCACTGCGCGCCGACGAAGTTCTCCTGCGCGATGACGGGTGCAGCCTCGGCGAGCACGGCCTGCCAGCGGAGCGTCTCGGCGTCGGCCGGGCCGCTGCCGCGCCCGAGGTAGCTGGGCGCCGCCGTGGTGACGCGCACCTCGCCCGGCGTCGTGTAATTGGCCGCGATAATCACGAGCAGGCCGAAGCACTCCGAGTTCGGCAGCACGCGTTCGGCGGTCTGCACGCCATCGAGGCCGTTCTGCACGACGATCACCGGCACGCCGTCGAGCCCGCCGCCGCCGTCGAGAGCCGCAGCACCCTCGAGCGCCGCTGCATTCTGCAGTAATGCGGCCTCGGCATCCTGGGCCTTCGTGCACAACAACACGAGATCGGGGCGCGCGCTCAGGGTCTCGGATGCCGCGACGAGCGCGTTGGCCACGCCGAAGCCACCGCTCAGGCGGATTCCGTGCTCCCGGATCGCGCTGAGCTGGGCGCCGCGTGCGGTCACCTCGACCTCGTGGCCAGCCCGGCTGAGCAGCGCGGCAAAGGTGCCGCCGAGGGCACCGGCCCCGATCACCGCAATTCTCATGATTCGAGCGTAGAGGGTCGCCGGGCGCCCGCGATTCGCGGCGTGGCAGGGCAGTCGGGCGCGGAGCAGCGGGCACGGGGGCGCACGCCCGCGATGTTAGCCTTGAGTCGTGAGCAGCAGCGGCATCCTCCTTCTTGACAAGCCGCAGGGCTGGACCAGTCACGACGCCGTGGCCAGGACCCGGCGTCTCGCGGGAACCCGCAAGGTCGGCCACGCCGGAACCCTGGATCCGATGGCCACAGGACTCCTCGTACTCGGGGTCGAGAGCTCCACGCGCCTGCTCACCTACGTCGTCGGGCTCGACAAGGAATACCTCGCCACCATCCGCCTCGGCGCCGCGAGCACGACCGACGACGCAGAGGGTGAACTGATCGGCGACGTCCCCGCAGCGGGAGCAACCGACATCGATCCGGCGGCGATCACGGCCGGCATCCAACGCCTCAGCGGCGACATCGAACAGGTGCCGAGCTCGGTCAGCGCCATCAAGGTCGACGGCAAGCGTGCATACGCGCTGGTCCGCGCCGGCGAAGAGGTGCAGCTGAAATCGCGCGCCGTCACCGTCTCCGAATTCGAACTGCTCGGCAGCACCGTCGTCGACGGCTACCTCGACCTCGAGGTGCGGGTCGTCTGCTCCTCCGGCACGTACATCCGCGCCCTCGCCCGCGACCTCGGCGACGACCTCGGCGTCGGCGGCCACCTGACGGCGCTCCGACGCACCCGGATCGGACCGTTCTCCGTGACGGATGCCGGCGAGCTCGACTTGATCGATGTCGCCACCGCCCTGATCCCACCGGCCGACGCCGCGGCGCGGCTGTTCGAACGGCTCGAACTCAGCGAGCAGCAGGCCATCGACCTCGGTCACGGCAAGCGCATTGAGGTGGACGCGGCCCAGCGCGGCAACACGCCGACGAGCGCGCTGCGCTCGGCGATCGCGCCGGATGGCCGCCTCGTCGGCCTCGTCGAACTGCGCGGAGCCGACGGCGCCATCGGCAAGTCCGTCGTCAACTTCCCGAGCGATGCGGTGGCCGGCGCATGATCGAGTGGTTCACCTACCTGCAGATCGCCGTCGCCGTGATCGCCGGGCTGATCGCCATCGTGCGTGGCCTCGCCGGCAAGACCCCGAGCGACCTCGTGCTCGGCGCCCTCGGCGTCGTCGAGCTCCTCCTCATCGTGCAGCTGGTCATCTCGATCGTCGCCCCGCTCACCGGCAACGAGGCGTCGGGCAGCGTGCTCGAGTTCTACGTCTACCTGATCTCGGCGATGCTGCTGCCGATCGCTGCCGGCTTCTGGGCGCTGATCGAGCGCAGCCGCTGGAGCACCGTCATCCTCGGGGTCGCCGCCCTCTCCGTTGCCGTGATGCTCTACCGGATGCTGCAGATCTGGACCGTGCAGGGTGTGTGACGCGGGGCGCTCACACTCCTGCGATAATTGACGACTGTGACTGTTCAGCCCTCCTCCCGCCCCCGAGTCGGCCGCTCGAGCGGAGTCGGCCGACTTCTGATCACGGTCTACGCGATCCTGGCCCTTGGCGCGACGGGGCGCTCGGTCGTGCAGATCATCGAACGCTACGACACCGCGCCGCTGGCCTTCACTCTCTCGGCGATCGCGGCCCTCGTGTACATCGTCGCGACGATCGCCCTGATCGCGCCCGGCCCGGTGTGGAACCGGGTGGCGTGGATCGCGATCGGCTTCGAGGCCGTCGGCGTGATCGTCGTCGGAGCGCTCAGCATCGCGATGCCTGAACTGTTCCCCGAGCCGACCGTGTGGTCGGTCTTCGGCATGGGCTATGTCTTCATCCCGCTTGTGCTTCCCTGGCTCGGCCTCTGGTGGCTCGCCAGCGTTCGCGCGTCTGAGCGCGCCGCCGCGACATCCGGTGCCGCATGATGCGGATCTTCTCCGGTGTCGAGCAGGTTCCTGCCGACTGGGCGCGCTCGGCCGTGAGCATCGGCAAGTTCGACGGTGTGCACGCCGGCCACCGCGCGCTGATCGACGCCATGCTGCACGCGGCGGATGCCGAGGCTCTCGCCTCCGTCGTCGTCACCTTCGACCGCAACCCGCTGGCACTGCTCGCGCCCGATGACTGCCCGACGGCGCTCGTCAGCATCAGGCAGAAGCTCGACCTGCTGGCGGGGACGGGCGTCGATGCGACCCTGCTGCTCAGCTTCGACGAGGCGCTGGCCGCGCTGCCGGCCGAGGACTTCGTCCGCCTCATCCTCGTCGACACGCTGCACGCGGCCCGCGTGCTCATCGGCCACGACTTCCGCTTCGGGGCGAAGGGTGCAGGCAACGCCGCGCTGCTGCGCAGCATGGGCGCAGAGCTCGGCTTCGCCGTCGACGTCATCGACGATGTGCACCCGGACGGCGATCGGCGCATCTCCTCCACCTGGATCCGCGAACTTCTCGACAGCGGCGATGTCGCGGGGGCGTCCCGCCTGCTCGGCCACATCCCGACTGTGCGCGGCGAGGTCGTGCACGGAGCGGCACGCGGCCGCGAGCTCGGTTACCCGACCGCGAACCTCGCGGCCGAATCCGAGGGACTCATTCCCGCGGACGGTGTCTACGCCGGGTGGCTCGTCGATGACGGCGTGCGCTTCCCCGCTGCGATCTCCGTCGGCAACAACCCGACATTCGAGGGCGTTCCGCAGAAGCAGGTCGAGGCGTACGTGATCGACGAAGACCTCGATCTCTACGGGCACTGCGTCGAGGTCGAGTTCGCTGAGCGCATTCGCGGCATGGTCGCGTTCACCGGCATCGAGCCGCTGATCGAGCAGATCGGCGACGACGTCGAGAAGGCGCGCGCGCTCCTCGCCTGAGCATTCGGCCGACGGCCGTGTCAGTAACTCGGGCGCTCAGGCGCCGGGAACGCTGTGCGCGCGCCCGAACAGGAAGAGCAGGATCGACTCGGCGTCCGAGTCCAGCGCCGGGCCGAAGCCGACGCTCCACTCGGCGTCGGCGGCTCGCAGGCGGTGGCCACGGGCCGCCGCCTTCACCGCGTAGGGCGCGCGCTGGAATTGGTACAGCGCGACAGCGCCGGAGGCGGTCGGGCTGAGGCCCAGCGCGATTCCCTGCTGGCTCGCGATGTCGAGCGCGGCGCACACGGCTGCCGTCAGCTCGGCGACACGGGCGTGGCCGGGCGCAGCGGCCAGGGCACGCAGTTCGGCCACTGTCGTCTCGGGGGAGCGGGCAGTGCTCGCCCGCACGCGGAGTTCCAGAGCGCGCCCGGCACGGATCGGCGTGCGCAGCAGCTGGCGGCGGAGTGCGGCGCGGCGGAGGCTGGCAGGAGTCTGCAGGCGCCAGAGCAGCACGGTGGTGGTCTCGGCGATCGAGCAGCCGGGGCGGGCGCTCTGCGCGTGCCAGTCGGCGGCCGGCATCCGCTCGATGACATCGGCCAGACGGGTGAGCACGGCGCTCAGCTCCGCGGATCGGTCGGCGCTCAGCTGTGACTCGTCGCCGCGCTCGCGCTGACTCAGCGGAAGGTGCTTGGCGATATCGCTCATGCCAGCAAGCCTAGACTTCATAGGTGACCGATCAAGCCGCCCGACCTCTCTGGGCGGGGCGAACGCTCGCGCTGCTCGGCATTCTCCTCGTCGCTCTGAATCTGCGCACGGCCGTCGCGGCCCTGTCGCCGATCGCGGCCGAGATCACGCAGGACATCCCGCTCTCGCCGATCGCCCTCGGCGTCCTCGGCATGCTGCCTCCCGTCTGCTTCGCGCTGTTCGGCATCTTCTCGCCCGTCTTCACGCGCCGCTTCGGCCTCGAGCCGGTGCTCATCGCCGCCCTCGTCGCGATCGTCGTCGGCCACACGCTGCGCGGTTTCTCCGTGTCGCTGCCGATGCTGCTGCTCGGCAGCGCAATCACCTTCGCCGGCCTCGGCGTCGGCAATGTGCTGCTGCCACCGCTGGTCAAGAAGTACTTCCCCGACCGCGTCGGCCTCATGACCACGCTCTACGCCACCGCGCTCTCCGTGAGCACCTTCATCCCGCCGCTCCTCGCCGTTCCCGTTGCGGATGCCGCCGGCTGGCAGTTCTCGCTCGGCATGTGGGCCATCTTCGGCATGCTCGCGCTGCTGCCGTGGGTCGCGCTCATGATCGGGCACCGCACGCGCGGGGTCGAGCTTCCCGAAGAGGCTCAGCCGGCACTCCTGGTGCGCGTCTGGCGATCATCGCTCGGCTGGTCGCTCGCGGTCGTCTTCGCCACCTCCTCGCTCAACGCCTACGCGATGTTCGCCTGGTTGCCCGCGCTGCTCGTCGACACCGCGGGGCAGACGCCGGCGGAGGCGGGCGCGATGCTCTCGCTCTACGCCGCGATGGGGCTGCCGGCCGCGCTGGTGATTCCCGTGCTCGCGGCGAGGCTCCGCCACATCGGCGTGCTCGTCTACCTCGGGGTGGCGTTCTTCATCGTCGGCTACCTGGGGCTGCTGCTCGTTCCGGCCGAGCTCACCTGGTTGTGGGTGGCGCTGGCCGGCTGCGGGCCGCTGATCTTCCCGCTCTCGCTCGTGCTCATCAACCTGCGCACGCGCACCCACGAGGGTTCCGTCGCGCTGAGCGGCTTCATCCAAGGCGTCGGGTACACGATCGGCGCGCTCGGACCGCTGTTGGTCGGGGTGTTCCACGAGCTGAGCTCCGGCTGGAGCCTGCCGCTGCTCTTCCTCATCGCGACGGCCGTCGTCTGCGCCTTCGCCGGCTCGGTTGTCGCACGACCGCACATGGTGGAAGACGGCCCCACCCGCCACTGAGCGGCGCGGAGCCGCTAGCCGACGAGGGCGGCGCGGTGGATCAGCGCTGCGGCGCCGATCAGCGGGCCGTCGCCTGAGAGCCCGGACGGCACGATCAACACGCGTGTGACGTAGCCGAACTCGACGCGTTCGGCCACGGCGGCCCTGGCGTGCTCGAACAGCAGTGGGCTCACATGGGAGAAGCCGCCGCCGATCGCGACCACGTCCAGGTCGACCAGGCTTGCGGCCGAGGCGATCGCACGCCCGACGGCGCGGCCGGCGCGCTCGACGGCGCGCACGGCGATCGGGTCCCCGGCCAGAATGGCCGCGGCGAGCTCCTCGCCGGTGCTGCCGTTCCAGCCCTGGGCGTTGGCCCATTCGACCGTGCGGGGGCCGGATGCCACGGCCTCCAGGCAGCCGAGACCGCCGCAGTGGCAGAGATCGTCGTGGCCGCCGATCTCGACGTGGCCGATGTGGCCGGCGTTGCCGCTCGGACCGGGCACCGTCTGGCCGCCGAGCACGAGGCCGCCGCCCACGCCCGTTGAGACGATCATGCCCATGACGTTGTCGTAACCCTGGCCTGCACCGACCCAGTGCTCGGCGAGGGTGATGCAGAGCCCGTCCATGCGCAGGGTCACGGGGATGCCGGGAAGCACGGGGTGCACGGTGTCGGCGACCAGTTGACGCAGCGGGTAGTCCCGCCACACCGGAAGATTCAGCGGGGACACCCGCCCGGCGCCGAGGTTGATCGGGCCGGCCGCGCCGATGCCGACGCCGCGCACCTGGGCCGGATCGAAGGCGGCATCCGGTCCGGTGAGAAGGGCCAGCACGCCACGGATCGCGGAGCGCACGCTGTCGGCGAGCTCCTCAGTACTCTGCCCGCGCCCGGTGGGGAGGCGGTGGCGGCTCGACGGAAGGACCGTGCCGTGCTCATCGACGAGCGCGGCTTCGACCTTGGTGCCGCCGATGTCAATGGCGATGGCGAGTGATGCAGGCATGCATCGAGCATAGGGGTGCGCGGTCGCGGTATCCGCTCTGCTCATATGAGCAGAAAGGGCTACGAGTGTTGCATTGCGCAGAGCGTCCGGCCTACTCTGGAAGAGAGGAAAGGCGAGTGATGGTCGAGAGCGACGAACTGTTGTCGATCCGTGCTGCGGAGCTCTACTACGAAGAGAACAAGACGCAGGACGAGATCGGTTCGATACTGCGTTTGACGCGCTGGAAGGTGGGGCGTCTGCTCGCCCAGGCCAAGGCCAACGGCTTCATCCGCATCGAGATCGTGCACCCGCGAGCCCGCCGGCTTCCGGTCGAGCGCCAGCTCCGCGAGAAGCTCGGACTGAAGGATGCCGTCGTCGTCTCCTCTGCCGGCGTCGCCGATGACGA
>CAZZNX010000119.1:0-1783 GCA_964655795.1 uncultured Leifsonia sp.
GAGGGTGGTCGGGGTCGCCTCGACGACGGCCGCAGGCACTCCGCCGACCTGCACGGCGCTCACCTGGGTGAGCTCCTCGCCGGTGAGGGTCACGACGGTTCCGCCGGTGACGGGGCCGGATGCGACGGCGGGCTCGGCCAGGGCGACGGCCTGCTTCACCGCCTCCGGCGCGGGTGTCACGGTGGCGGAGGAACGGATGGACGACGACGCCGAATCGAGAGTGGCGGCATCCGCGGAGTTCGCGGAGTCGACGCCGAGCGGCTGAGTTCCGACGGTCAGTGCGAGGAAGGAGCAGACGGCGATCGCGATGCCGGCCGTGCCGCCCACGACGGCGGAGCGCTGGCCGGCGAAGGTGTGGGGTGAGGGTAAGCGGTGACGCATAAATCAATTCTGATCAGCAAAAGTGGACTATCGACCAGAACAAGCCCAGATGGCAGAGCACTGGACAAAGGCTGCGCAAACCATGAGAAAAGCCCAGTTTTGACCCCCGAAGGGGGGAGTAGATCGATCTGTCTGGGGGTCAGCGCGCGCGCTGCGCCCGCACTCCCAGCACGACCAGCGGCACCAGAACGAGCAGCGCGAGGGCGTTCAGCGCTGGGAACCCACCCCAGGCCAGAATCACGCCTGCCACCGCCGCGGATGCCGCGGCGGCCAGGTTCATCGCGGCATCCGTCGCGCCCTGCAGCGGCACGCGCACCGCCGGCTCGACGGACTCGGTGAGCTGGGCGGAGCCACCGATCATGCCGGCGGACCAGCCGAGGCCGAGCAGGCCGAGCGCGATCGGAACGGCGATCATGTTGTCGGATGGCACCGTGATCCCGATGACGGCGGCGGCGGTGAAGATCACGACCGCGAGTGCGATCACCCGGCCGGAACCCCAGCGGTCGGCGAGCCAACCCATGAGCGGGCTCGCGCCGTACATTCCGAGGATGTGGATGCTGATCACGAGCGCCTGCAGGCTGAGCGAGAGACCGTGCTCATGCATGGTGACCGGGGTCATCACCATGACACCGACCATCACGGTGTGCGAACAGATGATGGCGACGACGCCGACAGCCGCGCGGGGAGACCGCATCGCGATGCGGAGCGCCTCCACGGTGCGCACCCGCGTCGCGACCTCTGCCTCACCGGCGGCATCGGCCGCCAGCCGACCGGCCGGCGGCGTGCGCAGCAGCACGGCGGCCAGCAGAGCGGAGGCTGCGAACGCCACCGCCGAGAACACGAACGGGCCGGCCAGGGGCTCGAAGCCGAGAGATGCCCCCAGCTCGGCGCCGAGGGTGGAGAGGTTCGGGCCGGCGACGGAGCCGAGTGTCGTCGCCCAGAGCACGAGCGACATCGACCGGGCCTCGTAGCCGGGCGAAGCGACCTCTGTTGCGGCGAAGCGCGCCTGCAGCCCCGCGGCGCTGGCGGCACCGAAGGCGCCGAGGCCGAGGAAGAGCACCGGCAGGATGCCGGTGATCGCTGCCACCAGCACGAGCAGGGCGCCGAGGAAGGCGAAGGCGTAGCCGCTGGCCAGCGCCCAGTGCCGGCCGACCGTGACGGCGAGCCTGGCCATCGGAATGGCGACGAGGCCCGCGCCCAGAACGCTGGAGGTCTGAGCGAGCCCGGCGAGGGTGACGGTGCCGGTGAGTTCGCGGGCGAGGATGCCACCGACGGCGATGCCGGAGGCCACGCCGACGCCGGCGAGCAGCTGGTTCACGATCAGGATGGTGAGCGGCACCCAGCCGTGGCGGCGGCTGAGCCGTTTCGCGCCAACAGTCACTGCATCGGCCATGGTGCTCCT
>CAZZNX010000119.1:1802-10713 GCA_964655795.1 uncultured Leifsonia sp.
GGGCGTGCGGCCGCCCGAAGACCCCCCCGAGCGTTGGCACCCCGGTGTTGTGCATCTCGGTGGCGAGCTCGGTGCCGATGTAGCGGAAGTGCCACGGCTCGAAGTCGTAGCCGGTGACCGCGGTCTTGTCGGCCGGGTAGCGCAGCAGGAAGCCATACTGCCAGGCATTGTCGCGCAACCAGACACCTTCGGCCATGTCACCGAAGCACTGATAAATGCGGCACTCCCCTGTCGGCGTGGCGATGTCAACGGTGAGACCGGTCTGGTGCTCGCTGTAGCCGGGGCGTGCGGTGAGGTTGTCGTCGCCCGCATAGATCGCCGTCTGCTCTGCAAAGCTGCGGTAGGCACTCGCAGCGATGATCGAGACGCCCTGCGCGGCGGCGCCATCGGCCATCACCGTGAAGGCGGCAGCCGCCTCGGCGCGCATCTGCCCCCCTGGCAGCGAAACGAGGTCCGCGGGCGCGAAGTCTGGCGGGTTCAATGGGCGCAGCTTGTTGACGACGAGCCAGATGCTGTTCGGGTCGTCGATCGAGCGCGCTGACTTGTCAAAACTCGGCACAACGGTCGGCTCCGTGGGAACGTCCGGCGTCGGGCGCGTCTCCTCCGGGGTCGGGGTAGCGCTGGGCGTGTGACTGACGGATGCCGCCGGCTGCGCCTCATCGCTTCGCCCAGAGCTCGCCGCTCCGATCGCGATCGCGGCGATCACGACGATCACGATTCCGGCGGCGGCTGCGATGGTTCGCCGCTGCCGCACACGGCGCGATGGCCGGGCGGACCGACGGGGAGTTGACACCGTGAAAGCGTAACGCGTCGAGCTGACAGCCCGGGACGTGCGGCTGCGCACCGCGGTCGATATGCCAGCCGCCACACGGTCTCCCACAATCCGTGAGAGCGCTCTCTTGACAACCACCCGGCCATGTCCTTATCATCGGTACACGCTCGTGAGAGCGCTCTCACGACATCCCGAGAGAGCGCTCTCCGCGTGACTTGACAGTGCAGCATCCCGATAACAACCCCACGCACACAAAGGAGTGACCGTGAAGTTCTCACGACGCACAACCATCGCCGCGGCCGTCGCCGGCGCGGCATCCATCGCCCTTCTCGCAAGCGGCTGTTCCACCGGAACCGGCAGCGGCGACTCCGGTGACGACAAGGTCGAACTGACCATCACCACCTTCGGAACCTTCGGCTACGACGAGCTCTACAAGCAGTACGAGTCCGAGAACCCGAACGTGACGATCACCGCCACCAACATCGACACCGGTGGAAACGCCCGCACCGACACCTTCACCAAGATCGCCGCCGGCTCCGGGCTCTCCGACATCGTCGCCCTCGAGGAGGGCTGGCTCGGCTCCGTCATGGAGGTCTCCGACCAGTTCGTCGATCTGCGCGACTACGGCGTCGACGACCGCAAGGCGGACTGGGTCGACTGGAAGTTCTCCCAGGGCACCGACGCCGATGGCCGCGTGATCGGCTACGGCACCGACATCGGCCCCGTCGGCCTCTGCTACAACGGGAAGCTGTTCGAGGCTGCCGGCCTTCCGAGCGACCGCACCGAGGTCGCAACGCTCTTCGGCGGCGCCGACGCCACGTGGGACAAGTACTTCGAGATCGGCAACCAGTACAAGGCCGCCACCGGCAAGGCCTGGTACGACCAGTCCGGATTCGTCTGGAACTCGATGGTCAACCAGCTGCCCGAGGGCTACTACACGGCCGACGGCGAACTGAACGTCGAGGACAACACCGCGCTGCAGCAGCGTTGGGGCCAGCTCGCCGGCGCCGCCGCCGACGGCCTCTCGGCCGCGCAGGCACAGTGGGACTGGAACGGTGGAAAGTCGTTCACCGACGGCACCTTCGCCACCTTCGTCTGCCCGGGCTGGATGCTGGGCGTCGTGCAGGGCAACACCGAGGCCGGAGGCGGCGACGCCACCACCGGCTGGGACTTCGCCGACGTCTTCCCCGGCGGTGCGGTCAACTGGGGCGGCGCGTTCCTGGCCGTCCCCGAGACGTCTGAGCACAAGGAGGAGGCGGCCAAGCTCGCTTCCTGGCTGACCGAGGCCGAGCAGCAGCTCGGGCAGTTCGCTGCCGCCGGTGCGTTCCCGAGCACCGTCGCCGCCCAGGAGGAACTGGCCGCCAGCGGCGAGCCGAACGCCTTCTTCAACGACGCACCCGTCGGCGCCATCCTCGCCGGTCGCTCCGAAGGCGTCGTCGCCCAGTTCAAGGGACCGGACGACTCCGTCATCCAGGAGAACGTGTTCGGCCCGGTCACGCAGAAGCTCGACAGCGGCGAAGCTGACGCGCAGAGCGGCTGGGACGAGGCGATCAGCCTGCTGAACGAGCTCGTCGAGTAATTCGACAGAACACCGTTCGCAACACCGGGGTCCCCGATGAGCTCCTTCTCGGGGACCCCTCCCATTACCTGCACTCCCGCACCGGAATCGGACACACGATGACCTCCACCATCCAGCGGCCACCCGCCCATCTCGACAGCCAACAGGCGGACCAGCCGCCGGCGCGGAAGAGTCTGCGCCAGCGCTTCAGCCGGCTCGACAATCACGCATCGCCCTACCTCTACATCTCGCCCTTCTTCGTGCTGTTCGGCCTCGTCGGCCTCTTCCCGCTGCTCTACACGCTCGTTGTCTCGCTGCACGACTGGGATCTGCTGCAGGGTCAGGGCGCCTTCGTCGGCCTCGCCAACTTCGGCGAGGTACTGACCGACCGCTTCTTCTGGAACTCGATCTTCAACACGGTGAGCATCTTCCTGCTCTCCGCGATCCCGCAGATCTTCATCGCCCTCGTGCTGGCCGCCGTCCTCGACCAGAACCTGCGGGCCAAGACCTTCTGGCGCATGAGCGTGCTCCTCCCCTACGTCGTCACCCCCGTCGCGGTCGCCCTCATCTTCTCGAGCATCTTCAACGAGCAGTCCGGCCTCGCGAACAACCTTCTTGGCCTCGTCGGCATCGACCCGATCGCGTGGAAGCACGATGTCTTCGCCAGCCACTTCGCCATCGCCACGATGGTCAACTGGCGCTGGACCGGCTACAACGCCCTCATCCTGCTCGCGGCCATGCAGGCCGTGCCGCGCGACATCTACGAGTCCGCCGCCATCGACGGCGCGGGCGCCGTTCGCCGCTTCTTCTCGCTGACCATCCCCAGCATCCGCCCCACCCTCGTCTTCGTCGTGATCACCGCGACGATCGGCGGCCTGCAGATTTTCACGGAGCCGAAGCTCTTCGACGCGTCATCCGCCGGCGGCATCGGCGGCGCCGACCGCCAGTTCCAGACCACCGTGCTCTACCTCTGGGAGATGGCGTTCTTCCGGCAGAACCTCGGCGAGGCCTCGGCGATCGCCTGGCTGCTCTTCCTGCTCATTGTCATCATCGGCCTGCTCAACTTCCTGCTCTCGCGCCGCATCGCCAGCGGCGAGCAGAAGGTCGCAGACCGGCGCACCCGCAAGGCGTTGCAACGAGGCACGACGGATGCCGCATCCGTTCGCCCCGCTGCCGAGCAGCCCGAGGGCGACCACCACCAAGGAGACCGCGCATGAGCGCCACCCTGCAGCACAGCCCCGCCCCGACCGCGGAGCGACCCCAACAGCCGCGCCGCCGCAAACTGCGCTTCGGCGCCGGTGCAGGCGATCGCCCCGGCTTCCTCCTCTACGGCCTGCTCGGCGCCTTCGTGCTCGCCACCGCCTACCCGCTCTGGTGGTCGTTCGTGGTCGGCAGCGGCACCAATGCGACGCGCGGCGAGACGCTGCCGATGCTGCCTGGCGGCAACTTCCTCAGCAACGCCGCGATCGTGCTGGATGCGATCCCCTTCTGGAAGGCGCTCGGCAACAGCCTGATCGTCTCGTGCGTCATCACGCTCTCGGTCGTGACCTTCTCGACGCTCGCCGGCTACGCCTTCGCCAAGCTCCGCTTCCGCGGTCGCGACGGCCTCATGGTCTTCGTCATCGCCACGATGGCGATCCCGACGCAGCTCGGCATCATCCCGCTGTTCATGGTGATGCGCCAGCTCGGCTGGACGGGTGAACTCGGCGCCGTGATCGTGCCGATGCTCGTGACGGCGTTCGGCGTCTTCTTCATGCGGCAGTACCTCGTCGACGTGATCCCGGACGAGCTGATCGAGGCGGCCAGGGTCGACGGAGCCGGCCAGTTCCGCACCTTCCTCACCGTGGCGGTGCCCGCGGCGAGGCCGGCCATGGCGATCCTCGGCCTGTTCACCTTCATGATGGCCTGGACCGACTACCTGTGGCCGCTGATCGTGCTGAACCCGGGCAACCCGACGCTGCAGACGGCTCTCGGCCAACTGCAGTCCGGCTACTACATCGACTACTCGATCGTGCTGACCGGCGCGGTCATGGCGACCATCCCGCTGCTCATCCTCTTCGTGGTGGCGGGCAAACAACTCATCTCAGGAATCATGCAAGGAGCGGTGAAGGGCTGATGACGAATCACTTTCCCCCGACATTCATCTGGGGCTCGGCGACCGCTGCGGCCCAAATCGAGGGTGCTGGGCACCTGGGCGGCAAGGAGGACTCCATCTGGGATGCCTTCGCGCGCATCCCGGGCGCCGTCGCCAACGGCGAGACGCCGGAGGTCGCTGTGGATCACTACCACCGCGTGCCGGAAGACGTGGCGATCATGAAGCAGCTCGGCCTCGACTCCTACCGCTTCTCCACGAGCTGGGCGCGCGTCGTGCCCGGTGGGCGGGCGGTCAACAGGCAGGGCCTGGACTTCTACTCTCGGCTCGTCGACGAGCTGCAGGGCGCCGGCATCCTGCCCTGGCTCACCCTCTATCACTGGGATCTGCCGCAGGGCATCGAGGAGCAGGGCGGCTGGGCCTCCCGAGACACCGCCTCCCGCTTCGCCGACTACGCCGAGGCCGTCTACGGCGCGCTCGGCGACCGGGTCACGCACTGGACGACCTTCAACGAGCCGTTCTGCTCGTCGATCCTCGGCTACGGCGCCGGCGTGCACGCGCCGGGCCGGCAGGATCCCGCAGCGACCGTCGCGGCCATCCACCACCAGCACCTGGCCCACGGTCTCGCCGTGAACCGGCTGCGCGAGCTCTCGGCCACGCGGGCGGAACCGCTGCAGATCGGCATCACGCTGAACCTCAGCAACGCGATCCCCCTGGATGCCGGCGATCCCGTCGACCTCGATGCTGCCCGACGCTTCGACCTGCTGCAGAACCGCATCTTCCTCGAGCCGATCGTCACCGGCAGCTACCCGGACGACGCCTTCAGCGATCTGGAGCAATTCGGCATCCGCGACGTCGTCAAGCAGGGCGACCTCGAGGTGATCGCGGCCCCGATCGACTTCCTCGGCGTCAACCACTATCACGACGACCAGGTCAGCGGGCATCCGGACTCCACCGGAACCGACGGGCATTCCGGAGCCACCGACCGCGCCATCAGCTCGCCGTGGATCGGTTCGGAGCACATCACCTTCCCCAGCCGCGGCCTGCCGCGCACGGCGATGGACTGGGAGGTGAACCCAGCCGGGCTCACCACTCTGCTGCTGCGCCTCGGCCGCGAATACCCCGAGCTGCCGCCGCTCTACGTCACCGAGAACGGCGCGGCATACGACGACGTCGTTGCGGATGACGGCGCCGTGCACGATCAGGAGCGCACCGCCTTCGTGCTGGCCCACGTCGACGCCATCGGCGAGGCCATCGCCGGCGGCGCCGATGTACGCGGCTACTTCGTCTGGTCGTTGCTCGACAACTTCGAGTGGTCGTGGGGCTACGACAAGCGTTTCGGCATCGTCCGGGTGGACTACGACACCCAGGAGCGCACGATCAAGGACAGTGGCCTCGCCTATCGTGAGCTCATCATGAGGGCGAAGACGGCAGCCGTCGATTCCGTTTCTGCATCTACCGAGCGCGTCGGCTGAGGCGCACTAGGGTGGATTCCACAGACCACCGCGGGAGGCAGTGATGGGCGCACAGCTCGGTGACAAGCCGGCTTCCACACCCACGCCGACGCTGGAAATGGTGGCGGCACGCTCAGGCGTGTCACGCGCGACCGTCTCCCGCGTCGTCAACGGTTCGCTCACGGTCACGCCCGACATCGTCGAGGCCGTGAACCGGGCGATCGCCGAACTCAACTACGTGCCGAACCGCGCCGCCCGCATGCTGGCGAGCCGGCGCACGCAGGCGATCGCGTTGATCGTGCCGGAATCCTCGGCCAAGGTGTTCGCCGACCCCTTCTTCGCCCAACTCGTGCAGGGTGTCGCACTGCACCTGGCCGACACCGAGTACACGCTCACGATGCTGATCGAGTCGGAGACGAACTCGGAGAAGACCAGGCGCTACCTTCTCGGCGGCAACGTCGACGGCGCGCTCGTCGTCTCGCACCACACCGGAGACCACTCCTATGCGCGGCTGAGCGGCAGCCTGCCGGTCGTCTACGGCGGGCGGCCGCTGCTGCCGGAAGACGGCGAGACGCTCTACGTCGACGTCGACAATTCCGGCGGCGCCGCCACGGCGACGGAGCACCTGATCGGGCTCGGCCGCACGCGGATCGCCACAATCGCCGGCCCCGTCGACATGCCACCCGGCGTTGACCGTCTGATCGGCTGGCGGCGGGCGATGGAGGAGCGCGGACTCGACGACTCGCTCGTCGAGCAGGGCGACTTCACACTGGCGTCCGGAGCTGAGGCCATGCGCAGGCTGCTGGCGCGCGACCCGCAGCTCGATGCGGTCTTCGCGGCGAACGACCAGATGGCAGCAGGGGCCTACCAGGCCATTGCCGAGGCCGGTCGGCGTGTTCCCGACGATGTCGCCGTCGTCGGCTTCGATGACAACTACTTCGCCGAGACAGCGACGCCGCAGCTCACGACGGTGCACCAGCCGGCGGTCGGGATGGGCGCCGCGATGGCCGCGCTGCTCGTGCAGGTGATCGAGGGCAAGCCATACGAGCCGCACTCCGTGCTGCCGACGACGCTCGTCCGCCGAGCCTCCGCCTAGCCGGCATCCGCATGGGCATGAACTCCTCCCCCGTCATCGGCCTCGCGACCCCACAGGACATCCCCGGAATCCTGGAGGTGCAGGAGGCGAACCAGGAGGCGTCCGGCGGCTCGCTCTCCGCACGCTTCTCGGCCGAGTGGTTCGCCACCGCGATCGCGAGTGAGTGGATCATCGTGGCGAGGGACGCCGACCGCATCGCCGGCTACGTCGCGTTCACCCCGCGCGAGGCGCAGGCTCACATCCCGATCATCCAGACCATGCTGCGCTCCGGCACGAACCCGGAGGCCTACCTGCACGGCCCGATCTGTGTGGCCGAGGGCTACCGCAGGAGGGGGCTGGCGAACGGGCTGTTCACGGCCGAGCGCGAGCACATGAAGCATGCCGCGGTCAGCACGTTCATCCGCGAGGACAATGCGGCGTCTCGCGCGGCGCATGTGCGGATGGGGATGACGCAGGCGACGAGCTTTGAGCACAGTGGCGTTCGCTACGTCGTGCTCGAGGCTGGGTAGCCGATTACTCGAAGGTGACGGTCTCCAGGGCGGCGAAGCGACCCCGCATCGTGTCGATCGCGGCCTGGTTCTGGTCGACCAGCACGAAGTTGCGGCCGAGCTCGGCCGCGACCGCACCGGTCGTCCCGCTGCCGGCGAAGAAGTCGAGCACGGTGTCGCCCTCGCGCGATGACGCCTGGATGATGCGCCGCAGGATGCCGGCCGGCTTCTGTGTCGGGTAGCCGGTCTTCTCCTTGCCTGTCGGCGAGACGATCGTGTGCCACCAGACATCGGTCGGCAGCTTGCCGCGTTCGGCCTTCTCCGGAGTGACGAGGCCCGGCGCCATGTACGGCTCCCGGTCGACCGTTGTCGAGTCGAAGTAGTAGCGGTCCGGGTTCTTCACGTAGACGAGGATCGTGTCGTGCTTGGTCGGCCAGCGGCTCTTCGACTTGGCGCCGTAGTCGTAGGCCCAGATGATCTCATTGAGGAAGCACTCCCGGCCGAACAGCGCGTCGAGCAGGACCTTCGCGTAGTGCGCCTCACGGTAGTCCAGGTGCAGGTAGAGCGTGCCGTCATCCGCGAGCAGGCGCCAGGCCTCGAGCAGGCGCGGTTCCAGAAACTGCCAGTAGTCCTCGAAGCGGTCGTCGTAGCGCATCAGATCGCCGCGGATCCGCTCGTAGAACTGACCCTTGAATCCACTCACCGCACCGGCGGCGTGGGCACCGTCGGAATCCGGCTTGCTGCGCACGCTCGTGCTGGTGGCCCTGCTCTGCGGGCGCCCCGTGTTGAACGGCGGATCCAGGTAGATCAGCGTGAACGACTCGTCGGCGAACCCGGACAGCACCGCGAGGTTGTCCGCGTGGATGACCCGGCCGCTCGGCGGCGCGCTCGGCTCCGTGACCTCGGGGTCGGGAGCGGCAGATTCGGGCATCCGCCCAGTCTAGGCATCCTCATGCCGCACTCAGTTTTCTCGAGCACCTCCTTGCTACTCTGGCGGCGCCGCAGTCCTGCGCCGAACCCCCATTTGAGGAGTCCCCCGTGAACTGTCCCATCGACAACGCCCAGCTCGTGATGAGTGAGCGCTCCGGCATCGAGATCGACTACTGCCCGCAGTGCCGTGGCGTGTGGCTCGACCGCGGCGAGCTCGACAAGATCATCGAGCGCTCTTTCGGTGCGGCGCCCGCCCAGCAGGCCCCTGTCCAGCAGGCCCCGGCGCAGCCCGCCTACCCGGCACAGCCCGTGCAGCAGGGTTACCAGCAGCAGCCCGGGTACCAGCAGCAGCCGCAGCAGGGCTTCAACCCGCGTGACCTCTTCGGAAGCGGCCAGGGCACCGACCAGTACGGCCGCAAGCGTAAGAAGGAGAGCTGGCTCAGCGAGCTCTTCGACTAGAAGTTGTCTCGGCTGCTCCCCCACGCTGGCTTGAGGGAGCAGCCGAGGAACGAGGCCGCCCC
>CAZZNX010000120.1:0-10555 GCA_964655795.1 uncultured Leifsonia sp.
GCGGCGGCCACGAACGGGGCAGAGGGTGAGACCGCGGCAGCGAGCAGCGTGGCCACGGGTGGCGCGACGGCACCACCGAGGAAACGGACGCCGGAGTAGGCACTCGACGCGACCGAGCGGGGCAGATCGGTCGCCTCCATCACGCACTCCGTGAGCACGGTGTTGAGCACGCCGAGCAGCATTCCGCCGACGATCACCCCGGCGATCACGGCCGGGAGCCGGTCGATGAACAGCGCCAGTGCCAGCAGGTCGAGTGCGAGCACCGGCATGACCAGCCAGAGCACGCGGGTGCGCGGCATCCGCGTGGTGAGGATCGGAGCGACCCACACCGAGGTCACGGCCACCGCGACGCCCCAGCCGAAGAAGACGAGGCCGAGGCCGATCGCGTCGCCGACGCCGAGCGGGACCAGGGCGAACGGCGTGTAGGCGAGCAGCACGAAGAAGCCGAAGTTGTAGAAGACGGCGGCCGCGGCGAGCAGGCCGAGCGCGGGGCGCGCCAGCGCGCGGAACGGCGCGGAGAGGCGTGTCGGGGTCGGCTTCGCCGCATCGGAGCGCGGCCGCAGCAGGGTGAGGATCGCGATGAAGCCGACCGCCATGAGCGCGGCGGTGCCGAAGAAGGGCCCCCGCCAGCTGATGCTGCCGAGCACTCCGCCGAGCAGCGGACCGATGGCGAGGCCGAGGCCGAGTGCGGCCTCGTAGAGGATGATCGCGGATGACGTGCCGCCGGCGGCCGCGCCGACGATCGTGGCGAGGGCCGTCGAGATGAAGAGTGCGTTGCCGAGGCCCCAGCCGGCGCGGAAGCCGATGACCGACTCGATGTCGCCGGCGAATCCGGCCGCCATGGCGAACACGACGATCAGCGCGAGGCCGGCGAGGAGGGTGCGCTTGGCGCCGATGCGGCTGGAGATCCAGCTCGTGAAGAACATGGCGATGCCGGTGATGACCAGGTAGCTGGTGAAGAGCATGACCGTCTCGGTCGGCGTCGCCTGGAGCTCGCCGGCGATGGCCGGCAGGATCGGATCGACCAGGCCGATGCCCATGAACGCGACGACGCAGGCGAAAGCGACAGCCCACACCGCCTTGGGTTGGTGCAGGATGCTCCCGGTTTCGGTCGTGGCGCTCATCTCGGTGTTCCTTCGTCGTTCGTATCGGCGTCTTTCGTTCCGGTGCCGTCCAGGCGGTCTTGCACGAGCGCGACGGCGCGGGCGATCGTGGCGATCTCGTCGGCGCTCAGCCCGGCGAAGTTCGGCAGGATCGCGGCGACGAGCTCTGTGCGCCAGGCCTCCATGGCGGCCGTGCCACTCGCCGTCGCGGCGAGCAGGGTCGCCCTCGCATCCGCGGGGTCGGCGATGCGCTGCACCCAGCCGCGCTCGACGAGGCTGTGCACGAGCTTGGTCATCGTCGGTTGGGCGACGCGACTCTGCGCGGCGAGTTCGCCGAGGCGCATCGAACCTCCGGCGCGCAGCGCACTGAGCGTTCGCCAGATCGCGGGCGACTCGGCACCCTCCGTGAGCTGGGCGGCCATGCGGGTCAGCTTGTTGCTGGCGGCGATGAGCTCGCCGAGCACGGTGGCCAGCGCTGGCGTGCCGTCGACATGGGCGGGATTCTCTGGCATCCCTACAGTATACATAGCTCAGCTATGTATACCTTGGCGCGCCCCGTTCCGGCGTGCTAGCGTCACGGTGATCGTGAACCGTTGTCAGGAGGTGACACCCATGAACGCAGTATCCGCATTGGGCGCTCCCCTGCAACCACCGATCGCGCGACTGAGGTAGTCGCCACCGGGAGCGCCCGTCAGGCACATCGCGAAAGGCGACTCCCATGAACACACCACCTTCTTCTCCCCTGCACCCCACCGCATCCATAGACGCTGTCACGGCCGGGCCGACCACCACTGGGTTGACCACCGATGGGTTGGCCACCACGGGCGAGCGAGCACTCGTCCTCGGCGGTGGCGGTTCGACCGGCAACGCGTGGCTGATCGGCGTCATCGCCGGCCTCTTCGATTCCGGGCTGGACGTGACCGCAGCCGACGTGACCATCGGCACCTCAGCCGGCTCGACGGCCGCGGCCCAGCTCGCCGGCGCGACCCCGCCCGAGCTCTACGCCGCAATCCTTGCCGCCGCCCAGCCACCGGGCAGCGCTCCCGGATCCGAGCGGGGACGGGGCCCGAGCCACCCGGTGACCGCACATCTGGACAGGATGCGCGCCCTCATCGACTCCGCCGAGGACGCGGCCGAGCTGCGCCGCAGGATGGGCGCGGCGGCACTCGAGCGGGATGCGGTGGCCGGCGACTCCTGGCAGACACAGTGGCGAGCAACCGTCGCCTCGCGACTGCCCAGTCAGCACTGGCCGGAGCGCAGGGTGCTCATCACGGCGGTCGACGCAGAGAGCGGTGATCCGGCCGTATTCGACCGGGATAGCGGGGTCGAGCTGGCGGATGCCGTAGCCGCGAGCTGCTCCAGCAGCTTCGCCTTCACCATCGGCGAGCACAGGTATATCGACGGCGGCTACCGCTCCAACGCCGACAATGCCGATCTGGCGGCCGGGTACCGACGGGTGCTGGTCCTCGCACCATTCGGTGGCAGATCGCTGACCCCCGTGGGCTGGGGCACGCACCTCTCCACGCAGCTCGACGAGCTACGCGCCCACGGAAGCACCGTCGAGACCGTCGCCCCCGGCAGCGATGTCGAGCACCTGTTCGGCGCCAGTGCGATGGATCTGTCGCTGCGCCCGCCCGCCGCCAGAGCCGGGTACGAACTGGGCAGGGCCCGAGCCGAACGCCTCGCCGAGTTCTGGCGCTGACGCCGCCGGCGCGAGTCCCCAGCGCGAGTCCCCTTCGCGAGTCCCCCTTAACGGGCGAATGCCCCGACTGGCGTGTCGGGGCATTCATAGAAGGTGGGCTACCGGATCCAGGTGATGCCGTGCATCGCCGGGCTCCGGTACATATCCGGCGGGTGTGCGGCGGGCGAGTGCCCATCGCTGCGGAGATAAGCGTCGGCCAACAACTGGCCGAGCGCGTGCGCGAATCGTCGCATTGTTTCTTCATTTCTGTGTGCGCGTCCACCCCGTTGTGGGAGCACGAGTCCCGCCGGCTCGCGAAGCAAGCAGGCGCGACAGCACGGACGCGGGGTTGCCGATCTGCCGAGTGGCAGAACGGATGCCGCAGGCATCCGTCGGCGGAACCCTGTCGCGTCACGGTGAGAATCAGAAACGAATCGGAAACTCGGTGAAGAAACGCAAAAGGGCGTCGCCCCGTTTCGGGGGCGACGCCCTCGGAACGCGGAATACCTGGGTAATAAGAGGTCAGAGACCTCGTACTCGGGGAGACCGCGTCCGAAAATGCGTCAGCGTTGCTCGATGGAGTTCGAAAACTCCACGAGGCGGCGCGTCACGCAGCAGTTTGTGCCCGGCAAGCCGGGCGCAAATTACTTGAGGGTGACGGTAGCGCCGGCCTCTTCGAGGGCAGCCTTTGCCTTCTCGGCGGTCTCCTTGTTGGCGCCTTCGAGGACAGCCTTGGGGGCTCCATCGACGACAGCCTTGGCCTCGCCAAGACCCAGCGAGGTGAGCTCGCGGACGGTCTTGATGACCTGGATCTTCTTGTCGCCAGCAGCCTCGAGGATGACGTCGAAGGAGTCCTTCTCCTCAACCTCTTCAGCAGCAGCGCCAGCGCCACCGGCAGCAGCGACGGGAGCGGCCGCGGTGACCTCAAACTTCTCTTCGAACGCCTTCACGAACTCGCTGAGCTCGACAAGCGTCAGGCCGGAAAACTGCTCGAGCAGTTCGTCAGTGGTGAGCTTCGCCATGATGTATCTCCTAAATTTCTTGGGGTTGTGGAACGAGAACGTCGGGCGCTTACGCGGCCGCGGTCTCCAGCTTTTCGCGAAGCGCGTCGATGGTGGCGGCAGCCTTGCCCATCGTCGCCTTCATCATTCCCGCTGCCTTCGCAAGCAGAACCTCGCGGCTCTCGAGCGAGGCGTACTTGTTGACCTCGTCGGCGTTGAGGGCCTTACCCTCGAAGACGCCGCCCTTGATCACAAGATTCGGGTTTGCCTTGGCGAAGTCACGAACGGCCTTGGCGGCGGCGACGAAGTCGCCGTGCACGAAGGCGACGGCGGACGGGCCGACGAGGTCGGCATCCAGCGTCGTGATCCCCGCGTTGTTCGCGGCGATCTTGGTCAGCGTGTTCTTCACCACGGCGTAGTTCGCGTCCTGACGGATGTTGCCGCGCAGCTGCTTGAGCTGGGCAACCGTCAGGCCGCGGTATTCGGTCAGCAGAACGGCGGTCGAGGTCTCGAACAGGTTCGTGAGCTCGGCAACCGTGGCTTCCTTGTTCGCCATGGCCTACTCCTATATGTCTACGTCACACATCGCGGTAGCGATGTGCACCCAGACCGCCCGGATTGAGGCAACAAAAAAGCTCCGGCGCAAGCGCACGGAGCTGGAGACAATCTTGCGATTGAAAACTACTTCACACACCTACGCGGGCCCTTGTTTTCACAAGCCTTCGGTCACCGTGCATTTCTGCTCAGCAACACCAGCGGTCTTTGGCTTCGTACAGGCTAACGGATGCCGCGGGGCGGCGCAAATCGGCCGGCATCCACCGTGGCGAGGCCCATCGACGTGCGCCCACCATGCCCCCCATTAGAGCGTCGAAATTGTGATTTACTCAACTACGTCTTCTCGGCAGCGCACCAGCCGGAAGCCCTGAGTGAAAGTGTGACAATGGCGACTGCAAACCCTCAGGACAGCACCCCACAGGACAGCACCCCCCAGGAGAGCGCTCCTCAGGCGGCCGCGGCCCCGGAGGCCCCTCGTCGCGGGCGCCCCATCGACGTCGCCCTCGGCCGGCGCATCCTCGAGCACACCCTGCAGCAGCTGGCCGGCTACAGCAATCTCGAGATCGAGTCGATCGCCGCCGCCGCATCCTGCTCGAAGACGACCATCTACCGTCGCTGGGGCTCGAAGGGCAAGCTCGTCGCCGCGGCGATCGCCTCCGAGTACCCGGGGTCCACGGTCATCGACAACGGCAACCTGCTCGACGACATCCTCCAGCACGTGACAGAGGGCCCATCGCTTCTCACCTTCGGCCGCCTGCCGGCCGTGGCCTGGACGGCCATGCTCGACCCCGAGGTCTCCACCGCGCTGCGCGAGGCCGTGCTCAACGAGCGTGACGGCATCGCCGATGATTTCATCGCCAGGGCCATCGAGCGCGGTGAACTGCCGGCGGATGCCGACGGCCGCACCATCGTGCACACCGCACTCGGCCTCGGCCTCTACCGCCGCTACGTCTCCGACAACGAGCCGCTGCCGCCCGCGACGCTGCGCCAGGTGCTCACGGCGCTCATCGCTTCACCGCCGAGAGTTGTGCCACCCGGAAAGTAGTTGACAATGGTCAACTAGAGTCATATAGTTGACCGTAGTCAATTAGATTCTGGAGCCAGATGTCACAGAGCACCGCCGGCGCGACGAAAAACGCGCCGAAGAAAACACCGCCGCCCCGCGCGAAGAACGACGAGCTCACCGAGAGCGGCATGACCCACCGCCAGGTGCTGCAGGCCCTCAGCGGCCTGCTCCTCGGCATGTTCGTCTCGATGCTCGCCTCGACCGTCGTCAGCACCTCCCTGCCGCTGATCATCGGCGACCTGAAGGGCGACCAGTCGGCCTTCACCTGGGTCGTCACCGCCACTCTCCTGGCCACCACCGTCAGCACCCCGCTCTGGGGCAAGCTCGCCGACCTGTTCAACCGCAAGCTGCTCCTGCAGCTGGCTCTGGCGATCTTCGTGATCTCCTCTGCCATCGCCGGGTTCTCGCAGGACGCCTCGATGCTCATCACGATGCGCGCGTTCCAGGGCATCGGCGCCGGTGGTCTCGCCGCACTCAGCCAGATCGTCATGGCCGACATCATCAGCCCGCGTGAGCGCGGCAAGTACGCCGGGCTCTTCGGAGCCGTGATGGCGATCGGCACCATCGGCGGCCCGCTGCTCGGTGGCGTGATCACCGACACGCTCGGCTGGCGCTGGAACTTCTTCGTCGCCCTGCCGATCGCCATCGTGGCCATCGTTCTGCTGCAGCGCACGCTGCACCTGCCGAAGCTCCCGAAGCGCAAGGTCTCCATCGACTACCTCGGCATCATTCTGATCTCGAGCGGTGTCTCGCTGCTGCTGATCTGGGTGAGCATGGGCGGAAGCCAGTTCGACTGGGCATCCACGACCAGCTTCGTCATGGTCGGCGGCGCGGTTCTGCTGCTCGTCCTCGCCGTGGTCGCCGAGCTCAAGGCGAAGGAACCGATCATTCCGATGGGGCTGTTCAAGAGCCGCACCTTCACGCTCTCGGTCGTCGCCAGCATCTCGGTCGGCGTTGCCATGTTCGGCACCTCGGTGTTCCTCAGCCAGTACATGCAGCTCGCCCGTGGGGCCACCCCGACCGAGTCCGGCCTCCTCACCATCCCGATGATGGGCGGTCTGCTGATCTCGTCGACCATCGTCGGCGCCCTGATCAGCCGGCACGGCAAGTGGAAGGCGTTCATGGTCAGCGGCAGTGTGCTGATGATCATCGGCACCTCGCTGCTGAGCTTCCTGCAGTACGACACCGAATTCTGGTACGTCGGAGTCTCGATGTTCCTGCTCGGTGCCGGCGTCGGCATGGTGATGCAGAACCTCGTGCTCGTCGTGCAGAACGAGACCGCGGTCAAGAACATGGGTGTCGCCACCAGCGCGGTCACCTTCTTCCGCAGCCTCGGCGGCACGATCGGCGTCTCGGTGATGGGTTCCATCCTCGGCACGGTCGTGGCCAGCAACATCAAGGAGGGCGTGCTCACCCTCGCCCCCGAGCAGCAGGCCATCGCAATGGAGACCCTCGGCGCCGGAACCATCCCGAAGGTCAACACCCTGCCCGACTTCCTCAAGGTGATCGTCGAGAGCGCCTACGGCAGCGGTGTCGGCGACGTGTTCCTGGTGGCGGTTCCGTTGGCCATCATCACGCTCATCGCCGTGGCATTCCTGCCGAACGCGAGGCTCGGAACGCTGACCGCGATCCAGCGCGCCGAGACCGAGGGTGGTCCGTCTGATGACGCCCCCGGGACCCTCAAGCGCGAGATCGAGGATGCAGAGGACGCGCTCATCGACGCGAGCTCCGGCGTCGCGGCACTGGCGCCTGTCGGACTGGCCCACCCCACCGACAGCGAGGCGGAGCTGGTCGATGCCAGCTCGGTCGGCGCCGGTTCGGGCCAGAGCAACTCCGCCAAGTAGGAATCCCCCACATAGGATGCTGAGCATGAGCCGCGACCAGACGCCATCGACCGACGAAGCCATCGCCGAGGTGGAGGCGCAGCTCGGCGTGCTCTTCGGCCGGGTGCGCACCCTCTGGAAGGAGGGTGCGCACCGCGTGCACCCCGATCTCCAGCCCGTCGGCTACAAGTTGTTGGCGACGCTCGTGCGCTCCGGCTCGTGCAGCGCTGGATCCCTCGCCGAGCTCCTCGCAACCGACAAGAGCGTCATCAGCCGTCAGGTGAAGCTGATGGAGGAGCTCGGGCTCGTCGTGAGCGCTCCGGATCCGAGTGACGGGCGTGCGCGCATCCTCACCGCAACGCCGGAGGCCGTGGTGAAGATCGACGCGATCCGCGACACGAACCAGGCCCAGCTGCGCTCCCGGCTGAGCGACTGGTCGGATGATGACCTCACCCGCTTCGCGACACTGCTGGCCCGCCTGGCCGAATAGGCCGCAGCGCAACCCGTTGGTTGAGCCTGTCGAAACCGAACAGCATCGGTCGAAGTTCCTGAGTTTGCCATGGCGGGGGCTGCCGCCTTTCGCGATGCTTCGCATCGCGCTGGTCGAGTAGCGAGGAACGAGCGTATCGAGACCAAGGCCGGGTTGAATGCCCTGAGTCTCAGTCCCCTGAACGACCGAACATCGCGGCACCGGCGATGAGCACGAGAGCGGCCGCGCCACCGATCAGCAGCACGTCACTGGAGACGTTGACGCTCACCACCGGTGCGGATGCCGCGGCCGGCGCCTCGGCAACGGGATCTGCGATCGCGGGGGCGTCCGTCTCGGGGTAGCCCACCCACTCGTCCGCCGGGGCAACGTCGGGCGTGAGCGCTACGGCATCCGCAACAGCGGGCGGCGCAGGAATCGGCGGTGCGGGCGGGAGCGCGGTCTCGGGCTCTTCCGCGGCGACGACGACATCGCTGGGCACGCTCAGGCAGCCGAACGGCTGTTCGCCGGCGCGCGTCACGATCGCTCGGGCCCGCAGCACGAGGCCGAGGTCGGTGGCGGGAATCAGGTACTCCGCACCCTCGGGCGTCGGGGCCGGACCCGGCGTGGGGCCTGCCGGGGTAGGGGGCTCACCCGGGCGCGGAGTCGCGGTCGGAGCGGGGGTCGGGGTCCCCGTCGGTGTCGGGGTCGGGGTTCCCGTCGGCACCGGCGTTGGTGTCGGTGTCCCCGTCGGCACCGGTGTTGCGGTCGGAACCGGGGTTGGCGTCGGTGTCGGGCGCACCGGAGGCGCCGGCTCGCTCAGCCATTCAATCGCCACCGCCACATCCCCAGCAGCGTCAATCCCTGCAGCCTCAATCCCTGCAGGCTCAGCGGCTCCACCGGTGGCGACCGTGACGGTCGCGGTCAGGATCGAACCCACGCGCGCGTCGCCGCGCACCGAGACCTCGACGCCCCGGCATCCGATTGCCGGCGCGCCGGGCGCCGTACCGGCGGGGCTGTCGAGCGGCTCGACGACGTCGCCGGTTCCGGATGCCGCGGCCGCCGTCATCGGCAGGGCGAGCGCAACGGCCGATGCGGCACAGAAGGCGGCCGCGGCGAGCGCGCTGAGCACCCGGCTTCGGCGCGTCTGCTGCACGGCAATCCCCCCGCTGGCTCGGGATGGTTACTCGACCGGCCAGCCGCGTTCGCAGCAGAACTTTCCCGCACCAAGGCTAGTGGACGGCCGAGGTCCCGCCGCCGCGCGACACCCACCCTGGGCAGCGCGGCGCTCCGCTGGTCGAGTAGGCCCGCTAGGGCCGTATCGAGACCGCGGCCCGTGCGAGCAGCTGAGCCAGCATCGGTGGCGATTTCTGAGTCTGCCGAGGTTCTGGCTGCCGCCTTTCGCGACGCTGCGCGTCGCGCTCAGCCGGTCGGGATCGTCACCGTGAACACGGTGTCGCCCGGCTCGCTCCGCACCGTGACGGCTCCACCATGGGCCTCGACCACGGCGCGCACGGTCGCGAGACCGAGCCCCGTGCTCGGCACGACGGCACCGCTCTCGCCTCCGTCGCCACGGAAGCGTGAGCTGTCGCCGCGCACGAAGCGCTCGAACAGGGTGTCGAGCACGGCCGGGTCGACACCGGGGCCGTCATCACGCACGGTGAGCACGGCATCCGCGCCCGCCTTGTGCAGGCCCATCTCGACGTTCGTCCCCGGCGGGGTGTGCACGCGGGCGTTGGCGAGCAGGTTGACGACGACCATCTGCAGGCGGCTCGCGTCGCCGTTGACGATGATCGGCTCCTCGTCGAGGGCGGCGCTCCATTCGTGATCCGGCCCGGTGACCTGGGCATCGCCGAGCGCATCGACGGCGAGCGCCGTCAGATCGACGGGCAGAGATTCCAGTGCGCGCCCCTCGTCGAGGCGGGCCAGCAGCAGCAGGTCCTCGACGAGCGCGCTCATCCGCTTCGACTCCGCCTCGATCCGGCCGAGGGCGTGTGCGGCATCCGGGGGCATCGCCTCGCCGCTCCGCCGCGTCAGCTCGGCGTAGCCGCGGATCGCGGCGAGCGGGGTGCGCAGCTCGTGGCTGGCATCGGCGACGAAGTGCCGCACCTTGCGCTCGCTGGCCTCGCGGGCGGTGAGAGCGGATGCGACGTGCCCCAGCATCCGGTTGAATGCGGCGCCGAGCTGCCCCACCTCTGTGCGCTCGTCGGTGTCGGCGGTCGGCACGCGCTCGGCGAGTGCGACCTCGCCGCGATCCAGCGGCAGCTCGGAGACCCGCCTGGCCAGGTGCGTCACGCGTTCCAGCGGTGCCAGCGAGGCGTCGATGAGGCGGGTGCCGGCGATCACGGCGATCGCGATGCCGAAGAGCGCGACGATCGCGATGATCAACGCGAGCTGCGCCGAGGTCCCCTCGACGCTCGCGAGCGGCAGCGCGACGATGAAGCTGAGCCCGGGGCCCTGCTCGCTGACGATCGCGCGGTAATTGCCGAGTCCCGGCATGTCGACGCTGTACGGGTTGCCGCCGGCGGGAACGCTCAGCAGCGCCGCGCGCTGTTCCGCCGTCACGCCCAGAACGCCGCCGGCCTCCGAGATGCGCCCGGCCGACTCGATGGTGTCGCCGAGGATGACGGCCCCGATCGTGCCGACCGGCTGCCCGGGAACCTGCAGGGCCAGGCCTGCCTCGCCACTCCCGTCCGGCGGCGTGCTACCGGGTGGCAGGCCGGAGCCGATGCCGATGCGGCCGCGGTCGGCCGCCGAGTGCAGCTGCACGTCGAGGCGTTCGACGAGGGAGCCGTGCAGGGCGGCGACGCTCACGAGTCCGATGACCGTGGTGACGAGCACGAACAGTGCGATGGTGCCG
>CAZZNX010000121.1:0-6074 GCA_964655795.1 uncultured Leifsonia sp.
CTGCCGCCTTTCGCGACGCTACGCGTCGCGCACGGGAGTGTGGCCGGCCGTTTCGATGCGATCTAGCGCGTCGGGAAGTCGCGCGCGGGCGATCCCGTGTAGAGCTGCTGCGGGCGACCGATCTTCGTCTGCGTGTCCTGGTTCATCTCACGCCAGTGAGCGATCCAGCCGGGCAGGCGACCGATCGCGAACAGCACGGTGAACATGTGCGTCGGGAAGCCCATGGCCTTGTAGATGACGCCGGTGTAGAAGTCGACGTTCGGGTAGAGGCGACGCGACTTGAAGTAGTCATCCTCGAGCGCGATCTGCTCGAGCTCCATGGCGATGTCGAGCAGCTCGTCCTTGACGCCGAGAGCCGCGAGCACCTCGTGGGCGCTCTCCTTGACGAGCTTCGCGCGCGGGTCGTAGTTCTTGTAGACGCGGTGTCCGAAGCCCATGAGCTTGACGCCGTGTTCCTTGTTCTTCACGCGCTCGACGTAGCGGGCGACGCCCTCACCCGAGTCGCGGATCTCGGCGAGCATCGTGAGAACGGCCTCGTTGGCACCGCCGTGAAGCGGGCCGGAGAGCGCCTGGATGCCGGCAGAGACCGACGCGAACAGGTTGGCATCCGTCGAACCGACGAGACGCACGGTCGAGGTCGACGCGTTCTGCTCGTGGTCTTCGTGCAGCATCAGCAGACGCTCGAGCGCCCGCGAGACGGCGGGGTTCGGCACGTACTGCTCGGCCATGTTGCCGAAGTTGAGCTTGAGGAAGTTGTCGACGAAGCTCAGCGAGTTGTCCGGGTACAGGAAGGCCTGGCCGATGCTCTTCTTGTGCGCGTACGCGGCCATGACCGGAAGCTTGGCGAGGAGGCGGATGGTGGCCAGCTCGATGTCTTCCGGATCCTTCGACGTGAGGTCGCCCTGGTAGTAGGTCGACAGCGCCGAGACGCCGGCGCTCAGCACCGACATGGGGTGGGCGTCGTGCGGCAGTGCGCCGAAGAACTTCTTGAGGTCTTCGTGCAGCAGGGTGTGGCGGCGGATCTTGTCGTCGAAATCGGCGAGCTCGCTCGCGCTCGGCAGTTCGCCGTAGATCAGCAGCCAGGCCGTCTCGAGGAAGGTCGAGTGCTCGGCGATCTGTTCGATCGGATAGCCGCGGTAGCGGAGGATCCCCTGCGCGCCATCGATGTACGTGATCGCCGACTTGGTCGACGCCGTGTTCACGAAGCCGTAGTCCAGGGCGGTGAGGCCCGTCTGCTTGGTGAGGGTCGACACGTCCAGGCTGGCCGGCCCGTCGACTCCCTCAAGGATCGGGAACTCGGCAGTGCCGCCCGGGTAGCTCAGCGTGGCCATCACCGGCTGTGCCGGGGTGGTTGCCGCTTCGGCCTCTGTTGTTCCGGCCTGTGCCTGCTCGACGTCGCCCACGGCGCCTCCTGAATCCTGGATGGTGGAAGGGGAAGAAAGTTGATGGACGGGCGCACGGTTGGCGCGCAGTCCGAGTTACAGCCTAATCCGCGCCGAAGCCTACTGTTGCATCCGCTCAAGAATGTGCGATTCCATTGGAGGTAAGCTCCTGATCCGGCTCGCCGGCACCGAACACTATGATCGCCGTATGACCACGAGGCGGGTGCTCGCTGGCTGCGGCATCGCTGCGGCGGCCCTGCTGCTGTTCGGCTGCGCGGCCGGGCCGGATGCCGGCGACTGGCGTCTCTCCCCGCTCACCGTGAACGACAGCTCGGCCGGGGATCGTGACGTCACCGTCGTCATCTGGAACATCAGCGATGACACCGCAGGCGGCGTCTGGACAGAATCCGCCGGAGCGTGGCTCGGCGTCGCGGCGGATGGCACGATCACCCGCTTCAACGACGAGACGCGGAACGGCGCCCCCGCCCTCGACATTGCAGCAATCAACCCGACGATGCTCTACGTGCTGCGCCCTCTCGGCAGCGGCCAGCTGAACACGACGGTGGAACTCTTCGACACCGCGACCCGCGCCTCAGAGCCCGTGCTCACCGGCCAGCGCGTGCAGACGAGCCCCGACCCGGTGCTGCCGTTCACCGCAGACGGTCCCTCGTCCGTCGACTCGCCCCTCGGCCCGATCACGAGCATCGATGTCGACACCGACGGGCAGCTCGTCTTCGTCGAGCGCGTCGATCTGCCCGAGCAGGACTCCGGTCGCTATGTGGTTCGTCGACTGCTGCGCAACGGCGATCTCGAGACCCTGGCCGGCCTGGCAGACACCGTTCCGGGCGGCACGGCGGCCCCGGCCCCGATCGTGCAGCCGGGGAACGGCGAGCAGCTTCGCGGCCGCGCACTGGTGGCGGCATCCGTCGACGTCGCGGCCGGTGACCCGCGCGGCGTCGTGATCGGCACCGAGAGCGGTGTGTTCCAGGTTCGTCCCGACGGGACGGCGCGTGCCATCGACGGCGCACTGCCGGCGGATTCCGCCCGCCGCGAGCTGCTGGGTTCCGGGCCCGGCTACCCCGTGCGCCCGATTGACGCGTCACCGGATGGCATCGTTCTGCCGACGGCAGCAGCCGTGGCCGAGGCCCCGGTGCAGATCGACGGCGCCTCAGATCGATTCCGCGAGGCTGTGCTCGGGCCTGCCGGAGACCCGCGAGCGACGGCACTCGCCGTGTACGACACACACGCATCCCGTGGAACGATGTCGAGCTCCGTGGCGCTCGCACATGCACGCAGCGCGGTGTGGGTGGCGCCCGGCGTTCTCGTCGCGATCATCCCCGGCGCCGGCGACGAGTCCGGGCTCGCCCGCATCGAACTGCCCTGATGTCGACAGGCTCAATCAGCGGGGCCGCGCATCACGCTGGTCGAGTAGGCCGTCCACGGCCGTATCGAGACCCTCGCACCGCGGAAGCGCCGGCGAGGTCTCGATACGCTCGTTCCTCGCTACTCGACCGGCGGGACTGAGCGGAGACGGGCAGCGGCCTCCGCGATGCGCTCGTCGCTCGCGGTGAGAGAGAAACGCACGTGCTGCGGGTAGAAGTCGCCGTAGAAGGGCCCAGGCCCGGCCAGGATGCCGAGATCGGCCAGTCGGTCGATCGTCGCCCAGGCGCCCTGCCCCTCGCTGCCCCAGAGGTAGAGACCGGCCTCGCTGTGATCGATCGTGAAACCGGCATCCAGCAGCGCAGGCAACAGCACGGCCCGGCGGGCACGGTAGATCTCGCGCTGGGCGTCAACGTGCGCGTCATCGCCGAGGGCGACGACCATCGCCTCCTGCAGGGGTCCTGGCAGCATCAGGCCGGCGTGCTTGCGGATGGTCAGCAGACGCTGGATCACTCCCCCGCAGCCGGCGGCGAATGCGGCACGGTATCCGGCCATGTTGGACTGTTTGCTCAGCGAGTAGACCGCCAGCACGTTCGTGCGGTCGTCGCCGACGACGCGCGGGTCGAGGATGCTCGGAATGCGTTCGGCATCCCACGGCGCATCCCAGCCCAGCTCTGCGTAACATTCGTCGCTCACGATGACGGCGCCGAGTTCCCGTGCGCGCTCCCGCGCGCTGCGCAGCTCCTCGACGTTCAGCACGCGGCCGTCGGGGTTGCCTGGGCTGTTCAGCCAGATGAGCTTGGTGTTCGCCGGCCACTCGGCCGGGTCATCGGAGGCGAGGCTCTCGGCCCCGGCGATCGCCGCACCGATCGCGTACGTGGGATACGCGGCGCGGGGGTGCACGATGACGTCGCCCTCACCGACTCCGAGCACGAACGGAAGCAGGGCGACGAGCTCCTTGGAGCCGATCGTGGGCAACACATTGCGTTCGGCGAGCCCGGTCACGCCACGACGGCGCTCGAACCAGTCGATGATGGCGCGGCGCAGTTCCGGCGTTCCCGCCGTCTGCGGGTAGGCGTGCGCGTCGGTGGCCCTGGCGAGGGCGTCACGGATCAGCGGCGGCGTCGGGTCAACAGGCGAACCGATCGAGAGATCGACGATTCCACCCGGATGCCGGCGCGCCCGCTCGGCGAACGGCACCATCTGGTCCCACGGGTACTCCGGGAGCTCTTTCAGCACGAGGTGCCCGGGCTCAGTGAGCCTGAGGCGGCAGAACCGCGATCACCGGGTGATCCTTGGCGATGACGCCGACCTTGGCCGCACCGCCCGGGGATCCGATGTCGTCGAAGAATTCGACGTTCGCCTTGTAGTAATCGGCCCACTGCTCGGGGAGATCGTCTTCGTAGTAGATCGCCTCGACGGGGCAGACGGGCTCGCAGGCACCGCAGTCGACGCACTCGTCGGGGTGAATGTAGAGCGAACGCTCACCCTCGTAGATGCAGTCAACCGGGCACTCGTCGATGCAAGCGCGGTCTTTGACGTCGACGCACGGAAGAGCGATGACATAGGTCACAGTGTTCAGATTCCCTTCACGAGCACGCCACTACTGGCGCTCAACCCAGTCTACGCGCGCGACAAACGACTCGCCCGCAGCGCCGACTCATAGAGCAAGCATTGCGTCCAGCCTACGGGCGCGGGGCGGGGCGGGCAGGCAGGCGCGGCCATGCGATGACGATCGCGGCGATGATCGCCGGCCCCATCGTCCACGCCAGGCCGAGCGCCCCCTCGGGAATCAGCACCGAACCGCCGGTGCTGCGCAGGGAGAGCACGAAGATCGTGATGAGCATGCCGAGCGCGGTGAACAACACCGTGACGCGATCGTGCAGGACCAGGCGAAGCCCGACCAACAGGGCGGTGATGCCCGCCAAGCCGAGGATCAATCCCCACGGAAGATCCAATGGGCCGAGTTGCACCGTTGACTGGTGCGCGACCGTCGCCATTCCGGCGAAGATCACTCCGACCACGAAGCCGAGCACTGCCGCGCCGACGCGATTCGCGGTGCTCGGCGGCTGCTCCACCTCGGCGTGGCCGCCACCGATCATCACGAACTGTTCGGTGGCGCCGAGCAGTCGCGGCTCCTCGCCGTCGCTCGTCACCGTGCGGTCGCGCACGCTCACCCCCGGCAGCCCGGCCAGAGCGTCGCCCTTGGCGTCGAGCTGATCGGACACGTCAACGGCGATGAGACGCTTGCCTGCCGGCATCCGCCCTGTCACCGCCAGATAGACGGGCAGGTGGCGTGAGGATGCCTCTGCGACGGCCGCCGCGACGATGGCGCCCGCTTCACCGTTCTCCTGCCCCGGGCCGAGCGCTGGAACGACGATCGCCGTTGCCTCCTGCGCATCGAATGCAGCCGCGACCGCTGCGCGGGCGTCTGCACCGGTCATCGTATGACTGCGCGCGCCCATTGCCCAGAGCCCGGCCTCGGCGGCCGGATCGGCATCGCCGGTGAGCACCGCTGCACTCGAACCGGAGTCGACGAGCCTGGCGACGGTGCCACCCGCGAGCATCAGTGCGTCGCGGCCCCGGGGAAACACGAGGAGCACACGCTCTTCTCGTCCGCTCAACACCACGTGGCACCCATTTCACTCAGCAAGCACGGTCGTCAGTCATCCTAACGAGCCTCAACTGGACAGGAGCCTTTCTCAGGTCTACGCTCGACCACCGGACGGCTTTTCCCTAAGGGTAGCCTTACCAAACTCTCAGACGTATTCAGTCTCGTTCCCAGCCACGGAAGACCCATGTTCGCTAATTACCTGATCGGCCTGCGCGAAGGTCTCGAAGCGGCGCTGATCGTCACGATCCTGATCGCCTACATCGTCAAGATCGATCGCCGCGATCTGTTGGGCCGCATCTGGCTCGGCATCGGCCTGGCCGTCCTGCTCGCACTCGGCATCGGTGCGATCCTGACGTTCGGCACCTACGGGCTGAGCTTCGAGGCGCAGGAGGCGATCGGCGGCACGCTCTCGATCATCGCAACGGGCTTCGTCACGTGGATGGTGTTCTGGATGCTGCGCACCGCGCGCGACATGAAGGGTGCGCTGCACGGCCACGTCGACCGGCACCTCGACGGCACCGGCTGGGGGCTCGTGCTGGTGGCATTCCTCGCCGTCGGCCGCGAGGGCATCGAAACCGCGCTCTTCATCTGGGCCGCCGTGCAGGCGACGGGCGAGACGACGATGCCGATCCTCGGCGCAAGCCTCGGAATCCTCACCGCGGTCGTGCTCGGCTGGTTCATCTATGCCGGAATGCTGC
>CAZZNX010000121.1:6150-10542 GCA_964655795.1 uncultured Leifsonia sp.
CCAAACTGCGCGAGGCCGGCATCCTGCCCGGCCTGCACAACCTCGCCTTCGACGTCAGCGCCGCCATCCCGCCGGACAGCTGGTACGGAACGCTGCTCAAGGGCACGCTCAACTTCTCGCCGGCGACGACCTGGCTCGAGGCCCTCGTCTGGCTCGCCTACGTCGTGCCGGTCCTCACGCTCTTCATCGTGAAGAGCCGCGCGGGAAAGCGCCCGGTCGTCACGCCGGTGGCCGCGGCATCCGCACCGCTCGCCCACGTGTAACCCTCGCCCGACCCGGCACCCAGACCCCCGCATTTCCACACATCCCCCACTCTGAGGAGACACCTGTGTCACGCCTACTTCGCCCAGCCATCGCCTCGGCAGCCGCCGGCGCCGCCCTGCTGCTGCTCTCAGGCTGCGTCGCAAACGCATCGAGCGCGGATGCCGACCACACCGCCATCACTGTCGACAGCAGCGCCTCCGACTGCACCGTCGGCGCGGCAACCGCCCCGAGCGGCAACGTGCAGTTCACGGTGAGCAACTCCGGCACGCAGGTGACCGAGTTCTACCTGCTCGCCGATGACGGTCTGCGCATCGTCGGAGAGGTCGAGAACATCGGCCCCGGCATCAGCCGTGACCTCGTCGTGCAGGCGCGTCCAGGCGAGTACTTCACCGTCTGCAAGCCCGGCATGATCGGTGCGGGCATCGGGCAGGCGGCGTTCACCGTCACGGACTCGGGCCACGACTTCGCGGCCGACGCCGACCTGACCGCCCAGGTCGACGCGGCGAACGTCAACTACGCGGCATACGTCAAGGATCAGATCGCCCAGCTGGTGAGCGGAACCGACGCCTTCGCGGCCGCGTACATCGCCGGCAACGACGACGAGGCGCGCGCCCTGTACGCGCCCACCCGCGTCCACTGGGAGCGTGTCGAGACCGTTGCCGAGTCCTTCGGTGACCTCGACCCGATGCTCGACCTCCGTGAGGCCGACCTCGAGGAGGGCCAGGACTGGACCGGCTGGCACGCCATCGAGAAGGACCTCTGGCCCGCAGACGCCGAGGCCGGCTTCGCCGCGTACACCCCGGAGCAGCGCCAGGCCCTCGCCGACAAGCTCGTCGACGACACTGCGACGTTGAACGAGAAGGTGCAAGACCTCGAGTTCACGCTCGACATGCAGACCAACGGAGCCATCGGCCTGATGGACGAGGTCGCCAGCGGCAAGGTCACCGGCGAGGAGGAGTTCTGGTCGCACACCGACCTCTGGGACTTCCAGGCCAACGTCGACGGCGCGACCGTGCTCTACGGCGGCGTGCGCGACATCCTGCTGGCCAAGGACGCCGAACTGGCCGCAACCCTCGACGAGGAGTTCGCATCGCTGCAGACGCTCCTCGACGCACAGCGCGTCGGCGACGGGTTCCGCCTGTACACCGAGCTGAGCCCCGCCGAGATCCGGGCGTTCTCGGACCAGGTGAACGCCCTCGGTGAGCCGCTCAACCAGCTCACGGCAACGCTCGTGCTCAACTAACCTCACAGGTATGAGCACGAACAGCGACGGTTCCCTCGGCGATCCAGCCGAGGGAACCGCGGCCGGAGAATCCGCAGCCGCTTCCGGTGGCGGCACCTCCGGCGACACCACCGCCGAGCACCGCGGGCTCTCGCGCCGTGGACTGCTCGGCCTCGCCGGTGCGACCGTCGCGGGCATCGGTCTCGGCATCGGCGCCGACCGGGCCGTGATCGCGGTATCCGGTTCGGCGACCCCGGCCGCCCAGCGCAGCTACGCCTTCTATGGCGCGCACCAGGCCGGCATCGTGACGCCGGCGCAGGACCGCCTGCACTTCGCGGCATTCGACATGGCCGGTGATGCGACGCGCGCCGATCTGATCGAACTGCTCCAGGATTGGACCGTCGCAGCTGCGGCGATGACGGCCGGCCACGACGTCGGTGAGTTCGGCGCCGTCGGCGGCAACTACGACGCGCCGCCGTCAGACACCGGTGAGGCGCAAGGGTTGCCGGCCAGCGGGCTCACGATCACCTTCGGCTTCGGTCCGAGTCTCTTCCAAGGGCCGGCGGATGCCGACCGCTTCGGCCTCGTGGGCAAGCAGCCGCAGGCGCTCAGCGCGCTGCCACACTTCCCCGGTGACATGCTCGACCCCGCTGCATCGGACGGCGACCTCTGCATCCAGGCGTGCGCGGACGACCCCCAGGTGGCCGTGCACGCCATCCGCAACCTCACGCGCATCGCCTTCGGGCGCGCGAGCCTGCGCTGGTCGCAGCTCGGCTTCGGCCGGACCTCGTCGACGAGCACCACCCAGGCCACGCCACGCAACCTCTTCGGCTTCAAGGACGGCACCGCCAACGTCAAAGCCGAGGAGACCACGACGGTCGACAAACAGATCTGGGTGAACGCCGCAGACGGCCCGGCGTGGATGACCGGCGGGAGCTACCTCGTCGCCCGGCGGATCCGCATGACCATCGAGACGTGGGACCGCACGATCCTGCGCGAACAGGAGGCGGTCATCGGCCGCACAAAGGGCGAGGGCGCCCCGCTCTCCGGCGGCAGCGAGTTCACCGAACCCGACTTCGAGGCAACGGGCCGGGCCGAACAGCCACTGATCGCCGAGACGGCGCATGTGCGGCTCTCGCACCCGAGCACCAACGGTGGCGCGGCGATGCTGCGCCGCGGCTACAACTTCGTCGACGGCAATGACGAACTGGGACGGCTGAACGCCGGGCTGTTCTTCCTCAGCTACCAGCGCTCCCCCGAGCAGTTCATCAGCGTGCAGTCCCAGTTGGCCAAGAATGACGCTCTCAATGAGTACATTCGGCACGTGGGCTCCGCGCTGTTCGCCGTGCCGCCCGGCGCCACGCAGGGCGGCTACATCGGCGAGGCGCTCTTCGCCTAGTCGCGAGAGAGCAGCTCAGTTTGCTGGTCGAGTAGCGACGAAGGAGCGTATCGAGGCCTCACGGACAGCAAGCTTTCGCACGTGCAAGGGTCTCGATACGGCCCTGGCGGGCCTATTCGACCAACGGAAATGCACTACGGGGTGATCGGCACGACCGTGTAGATCACGCCCTGCTCATTGCCGGCCACGACGACGGTGTAGTTCGCGTTCTGCGCGAAGTAGCTGCCGCTCGACAAGTCTTCCAGCCCGGGGATGCTCTCGGCCGGGACCTCCACCGGCGTCGTGAAGCCGGCCGCCTCGAGCTGAGTCTGGGCGTCAGCGATCGGATCGGCTGCCTCGGACTTGATGATCACCATCCACCCGTCGCCATCCGGGATCTTGCCGCCACCGACGATGTCACCCTCGATGACGGGAACCTCGTCCGGCCAGCTGCTCGGGAGCGCCCCGGCGCTGACGTTGCCGCCGGAGGCCTCCTCGACCGCGCCACTGACGATGCCGGAGACCGATGAGCAGGCGCTGAGGGCCGGTGCGAGCAGCAGCGCGGCGACAATGGCCACCGGCACGGCGACACGGGTTCGAATGGTCTTCATCAGGGTCGTCTCCATCACACTGTCGGCCGGGCGAACGCCCCACCTCAGATCGAATTCTACGGGGTCGCTCAGCCGGCGTTCTCAGCCAGCCAGGCGTAGCCGTCGATGCGCACGCCGTCCTCGTAGAACAGCTCGAAGTGCAAGTGCGGTCCAGTCGACTGGCCAGTCGTGCCGGTCAGACCGATGAACTGCCCGGCCACGACGGCGTCGCCGACCGACATGCCGAGCGAGCCGTACTGCATGTGGGAGTAGGAGCTGGTGATGGTGCGCCCGCCCACGACGTGCTGGATCTCGACGTGGGTGCCGAGGCCGCCACCGTCGTTCGTCGCGACCACGACGACGCCGTCGGCGATCGACTGGATCGGCGTGCCGTCTCCGCCGCCGAAGTCGACACCGTCGTGGAACGTCGAGCACCCACCACACGGCGCATCGCGCGGCCCGAAGCCGCCATTGATGCGCGCCTCAAAGGAGTACGGCCAGACGACGCCGCCACCCACGGCGACCGGGGCCGCAGCCTGAGCGACAGCAGCCGGTGCGGGCGCAGGTGCGGGAGCCTCCGCGTTGTACTCGGCGTGGTCGATCGTCGAGATGGCCTCCGCCGGGCTGACGACGGACTGCGTCTCGCCGGACAGAGCGCTCGTGATGCCTGGGGTGCCGGCCTCGATCGTCGGCTCAGAGAATGCGACCGCGTTGGCGGCGATGGCCGGCATCGCGGCGAAGCTGAGCACGGTGGCCATGGCAACGGCGCTGAGACCGGTGCGGAGCAGGCGAGAGGCGGGGCGGGCGGACGGGGATCGGTGCGAAAGGAAGAAACTCATAAAGGCAGAAGCGTGCTGTACACAATCTCGTGGGGGACGCACCACGCGAATCGTGACGCAAGCAATCCGACGAGCCTAGGGCGCTCTTCTGGGCGGTCA
>CAZZNX010000122.1:0-6596 GCA_964655795.1 uncultured Leifsonia sp.
GTCGATGTTCTCGACGCGCAGCTTCTGGTCGCGGCAGATGAAGTTGCCGTGGTCGTTGCGGATCAGGCCGCCGTCGACGAGGTGTGCCTCCGCGAGCATCTGGAAGCCGTTGCAGATGCCGAGAACGGGCATGCCCTTGTTCGCGGCATCGATGACCTCGGTCATGATCGGCGAGAGGCTGGCGATTGCGCCGCAGCGCAGGTAGTCGCCGTAGCTGAAGCCACCGGGCAGCACGAGGGCGTCAACGCCCTCGAGGCTGTGCGAACCGTGCCAGAGAGCGACGGGCTCCGCGCCGGCGAGACGCACGGCGCGCTGGGCGTCGCGGTCATCGAGCGAGCCCGGGAAGGTGACGACGCCGATCTTCATCAGTGCGTCTCTCCGGCCGGCGTCTCGTAGTGGATGCCGACGACGTCTTCGATCACCGAGTTCGAGAGGATGTCGTTGGCGATCGCCTCGACCTCCGCGCGCACGGCGTCGGTGATCGGGCCGTCAACGGTGATTTCGAAGCGCTTGCCGATGCGCACCGAGCTGAATCCGTCCTTGCCGATTCGGGCGAGGGCGCCGGCTACGGCCTTGCCCTGCGGGTCCAGCAGTTCGGCCTTCGGCATTACTTCGACGACGATCGTGGGCACCGTGATTCTCCATCCGGAGTCGAGAGGGGTGGGGTCAGGCCAATTCTAGCCGCTGCCCGGTAGCTTCAAGACCCGCTGCCCCGCACCTCCGAGAACGCTCAAAGACCCTTGATCGCGTCGCGGAGCGCGACTACCGTTCACAAGGTGAGTTTTATTCAAGCTGATGGGCTTGTGAAGATTTACACGCCCAAGGGCTCAGAGCCCGTTCACGCACTCGATGGCGTCGACCTGTCGGTGCGGCAGGGCACGGTGCGCGCACTGCTCGGCCCGAACGGCGCGGGCAAGACGACCATGGTGAAGGTGCTCACCACGCTGATCAAACCGGATGCCGGCCACGCAACGATCGACGGCATCGACGTCGTGCGCGACGCCCACCGCATCCGCCCGATCATCGGCGTCTCCGGCCAGTACGCCGCCGTCGACGAGAACCTCACCGGGCTGGAGAACCTCGACATGGTCGGACGGCTCTACCACCTCGGCGCCAAGGCGACGAGGCGCCGCGCGACCGAGCTGATCGAATCCTTCGAGCTGACCGAGGCGCAGAACCGGCCGGTCAAGGGCTTCTCCGGTGGCATGCGGCGGCGCATCGACCTGGCCGGCGCCATCTTCTCCCGGCCGCGGGTCCTCTTCCTCGACGAGCCGACGACGGGCCTCGACCCGCGCAGCCGGCTCGGCATGTGGGATGTCATCACCGGCCTCGTCGGCGAGGGCACGACCGTGTTCCTCACCACGCAGTACCTCGAGGAGGCCGACCGCCTGGCCGACGACATCTCGGTGATCGACGGCGGCAAGCTCATCGCAGAGGGCACCGCCGACGAGCTGAAGGCCCGCATCGGCGGGCAGCAGATCGAGCTGACCCTCGTCGACGCCGCCGACCGCGACGCCGCCGCCCGGGTGCTGCGCCACCACGGGTCCTCCGATGTGCGCGAGGACGGCGACGGCCGCAGCCTCTCCGTCGCCGTGCGTGAGGGGCCGCTCGCGCTCGAGCTCGTGCTGCGCGAACTGAACTCCGTCGGCATCCGCCTGCACGATGCAGGCATGCGCAGGCCCACCCTCGACGACGTCTTCCTCAAGCTCACCGGCCACACGGCGAGCACGGATGCCGATGCAGACGGCGATGAGGAGAGCCCGAAGTCGAAGAAGGGCCAGAAGGACAAGGGTCAGAAGGACAACGGCCAGAAGGAGAAGGCCCAGAAGGAGAAGACGCAGAAGGCGGGTGTGCCGTGACAACCGCCGTGCGAGGGACAACGAGCCTGCCGGATGCCGCGGGCATCCCGTCGTCGCTCGGAACCTGGTTCAGCGACGGCTGGATCACCACGCGACGCAACCTCATCAAGGTCAAGCGGGTGCCAGACATCCTCGTCTTCACGACGCTGCAGCCGATCATGTTCGTGCTGCTCTTCACCTATGTGTACGAGGGCGTCATCAACATCCCGGGCATCAGCTACACCGAGTTCATCATGGCCGGGATCTTCGCCCAGACGGTGGTGTTCGGCTCGACCTGGTCGGGCTCGGCGATGGCGCAAGACCTGAAAGACGGCATCATCGACCGCTTCCGCACCCTGCCGATGAGTCCGAGCGCCGTGCTGGTCGGGCGCACCAACGGCGACCTCTTCATCAACGGACTCTCGATGATCGTGATGATGCTCGCCGGGCTGCTGGTGGGCTGGCGCATCAACTCGAGCTTCTGGGAGGGCGTCGCCGGAGTCGCCCTGCTGCTGCTGTTCGCCTACTCCTTCTCCTGGGTGATGGCGTTCGTCGGCATGAGTGTGCGGAGCCCGGAGGTCGTCAACAACGTCTCGTTCCTCATCCTCTTCCCACTCACCTTCATCTCGAACGCCTTCGTTCCGGCCGAGACGCTGCCGCCCGTGCTGCAGACGATCGCCGAGTACAACCCGGTGTCCGCCCTCGTGCAGTCGGCGCGCGAGCTCTTCGGCAACGTGCCGCCAGGCACCCCGGTCGGCGACGCCTGGACCCAGCAGAACCCGATCGCGACCACGCTCATCGGTGTCTTCGTGATGCTCGTCGTGTTCGTGCCGCTCTGCATCCGCAAGTTCGTCAGCATCAGCTCGCGCTGAGCGGGTTTCGACAGGCTCAACCAGCGGGTGGGATGCCACTGAAACCGCACCAGCATCGGTCGCGGAGCGGAATAGGGCGCACCAGCATCGGTCGCGGTTCCCGGGGCTGCCTGATTGGGGGCTGCCGCCTTTCGCGAGTGAACGCAACGCTTCGCGTTGCGTTCACTCGCGCGTTACCGATGAACGACCGTCGGTTTGATCTGCCTGCCTACCGTGATCGATGTCCGCCGGCACCCACACAGCATTCGCACCTGCCGGGCTCGGCATTCCACCACCTCGAAAGGTCACATCCGTGTCACTGCTTTCCAAGCCGACCAGCGGCTCGTTCACCCTTCCGCGTCTGCTCGCCGTCGGCGCAGCACTCGCACTGACCGTCGGCCTGTCGGCCTGCGCCCCCGCGGCCGGAACCTCCGAAGACGGAGCGGCCGCCACCGACGCCAACGCCGAGACGGTGAGCTTCGCCAAGGATGACGCCACCCTCGTCTTCGGCGTCGTGCCAGACACCGTCGACACGCAGACCAACTACCAGCCGCTGATGGACTACATCGCCGAGATCACCGGCAAGGAGGTCGAGTACCACGAGTCGACCGACTACGCCGCGCTCATCGAGGCCGCCGTCGCCGGCAAGATCGACGTCGCCAGCTTCTCCGGCTTCACCTATGTCACCGCCACCAACAACGGCGCCAAGATCACCCCGTTCGCGTCGATCATCACGCAGGAGGGCGAAGAGCCCGGTTACTACTCCGAGGCCATGGTGCCAGAGGGCAGCAGCATCACCTCGATCGACGGCTTCAAGGGCAAGAAGGTCTGCTTCGTCGACCCGAGCTCGACCTCCGGCTACCTGTTCCCGAGCTACAACCTGCTCGAGGCCGGCATCGACCCCGAGACGGACGTCACCCCGGTCTTCGCAGGCAAGCACGACGTGTCGGCGCTCAAGACCTCCGAGGGCGTCGAGTGTGAGGCCGGCTTCGCCGAAGACTCCGTCGCCGAGAACCAGGCCGGCGTGAAGATCATCGCCAAGACCAAGGTCCCCGGCGCCCCGATGGTCGTCTCCGACAGCCTCCCGGCCGAGCTGAAGACCACGATCATCGACGGCCTGAGCAACATCACCATCACCGACATCCAGGAAGCCGGCATCAAGAACGCCGACTCCGAGGGCTTCATCAACACCTTCTACGCGCTGGCCCCGGTCGATGACGAGTACTACGACCTGATCCGCGACATCTGCGAGACGACCAACGCCACGCAGTGCCAGTAATCGGCACCGCCTGAGTGGGTTTCGGATGCCGCAGCCGCGGCATCCGGAACCCTCTCGCACCACCTCGCACCACCCACTCAGCACCGAAGGAATCCCAGCCATGACCGAGCTCGTGCCCGCGCCGATGACTGCACAGACTGAATCAGCACCAGCAGCCGCCGCAACCACCGCATCCGACAGCGAGACGGTGGTGCGCATGAGCGGCCTCGGCAAGCGCTTCGGCGATCTGGCCGCGCTCAGCAACGTGAATCTCGAGGTCAAGCGCGGCGAGGTCGTCGTGCTGCTCGGACTCTCCGGCTCCGGCAAGTCGACGCTGCTGCGCCACGTCGACGGCCTCGAGCAGCCGAGCTCCGGCGAGATCAGTGTGCTCGGCCGTGACCTCTCGCAGCTCACCGGGCGCGAACTCCGCCGGCTGCGCAGCCGCATCGGCTTCGTCTTCCAGCAATTCGAGCTCGTCGGCTCGCTCAGCGTGCTCGAGAACGTCCTCACCGGCGCGCTCGCCGCCCTCCGCGGCCCGCGCCTCGGCCTCATCAGCTACCCCCGCGAACTCAAGCGCGCCGCCCTCGGCCACCTCGACCGCGTCGGGCTGCTCTCCGCGGCGTACCAGCGGGCAGACACCCTCTCTGGCGGGCAGCAGCAGCGCGTCGCCATCGCCAGGGCGCTCATGCAGAACCCGGAGGTGCTCCTCGCCGATGAGCCCGTCGCCTCGCTCGACCCCGAGTCGAGCGAACAGGTCATGAACCTCATCCGCGAGATCGCCGTCGACAACGGTCTCACGGTGCTGTGCAGCCTGCACCAGGTCGACCTCGCCCTCGGCTGGGGCGACCGCATCGTCGGCCTCCGCCACGGTGAGGTCGTGCTCGACACTCCAACCGCCGGGCTCAGCAAGACCGAGGTGATGGAGATCTACGGCCGGGTCGCAACGACGACGAGCGAGTTCCGCGCCATCAGCGAGCTCGAGCTGCAGTTCGCCGCCCCCGCGTCCGCCGCCCCGACTCCCGAAGCGGCGGGGGACGCCGGCTCCACCGGATCCTCAGGCCAGGCACACGCCTGATGAGCACCGCAACGCTCACACCCCCACGCGGCATCGTCGCCCCGGAGCGGCCGCGCACCTCGCCGGAGCGGATCGCCGCGATCATCGCCATCCTCCTGGTGCTCGCCGCCGCAGCGTGGTCGTTCGCCAACGTCGGTATCTCGCTTCCCGACATGATCGCCAGCTGGGGCAACGCCCAGCACTTCCTGGAGCGCGCCCTGCCGCTGGAGTTCCCGCCGCTCGGCGACCTGCTCTGGTCGACGGCGCTCACCCTCGGCATCGTCATCATCGGAACCCTGCTCGCCGCGGTGCTCTCACTGCCCGTGGCGTACCTGGCCGCCGGCAACACGACGCCGGGTCGCGGCTGGCGGGTTGCCGGCCGGTCGATCGGCGTCGTCACGCGGGCGATCCCGGACGTCGTGATCGCCATGATCCTCGCCGGCATGTTCACACTCGGCGCGCTGCCGGGCATCATCGCCATCGGCATCCACTCGATCGGCATGATCTCCAAACTCTTCGCCGATGCGATCGAGCAGATCGATGAGGGCCCCCGCCGGGCCATCCGCGCCGCGGGCGGCAGCACGGCCCAGCAGTTCTTCAGCGGCGTGATGCCGCAGGTCGCACCGTCGTTCGTCGCCACGATCCTGCACCGCAACGACATCAATCTGCGCGGCTCCGTCATCCTCGGCTACGTGGGAGTCGTCGGTCTCGGCCACGACCTCGCCTTCGCGCTGCAGTCTCTCGACTACCCGCTGGCGATGGGCCTCGCGCTCGTGATCTTCCTGCTCTGCGTTGTCATGGAGATCATCTCCTCCGCCGTGCGGACCTCGCTGCTCGGCGTCGCGCCGAGCGGGCGCGGCCTCGGCGACCGCAGCGTGCGTGCGGCCGCCAGGGCCGGGCGCGGCGTGAAGGGTCGATTCGCGGCGCGGACCGAGCAGACGCTCTTCGCGCCCCACGGCGCGGCCGGCTTCGCCGACGTCGAAGCGGCCATGCGCCGCCCGTGGACCTCGAGCCGTCGGAAGAACGCCGTGTGGTTGGCGATCACCGGACTGATCATCGTCGGCGCCCTGTGGGTCTGCGACATCCAGTGGGGCGATCTGCTCACCTTCTGGAAGTACGTGCCCGCGATGCTCGAGAAGCTGTGGCCGCCGAGCTTCGGCAACTACACGTCGGAGCAGATGTTCAGCGCCATGGGCGAGACGATCCAGATCGCGCTCGCGGCAACACTGCTGAGCCTGATGCTCTCGCTCGTGGTCGGCTCGCTCGCCGCCCGTAACATCGCACCGAACCGGGGTACCAGGGTCGGCGCGCGCCTCTCGCTCGTCGTCGTGCGCGGCATCCCGGAGCTGATCCTCGCGATCGTGCTCATCGTGATCACCGGTTTCGGCCCGCAGGCCGGCGTGCTCGCCCTCGGATTCTGCGGAATCGGCCTGCTCGGGAAGCTCTTCGCCGACAGCTTCGAAGAGGTGGCGCCGGGGCCGGAGCGCGCACTGCGCGCCGCAGGGGCCAGCCGCACCCAGGTCTACGCGGCCGCGACGGTCCCGCCGTCGAGCAAGGCGATCATCACGCCAAACCACGGCAGCGACGCCGCGAAG
>CAZZNX010000122.1:6606-10246 GCA_964655795.1 uncultured Leifsonia sp.
CAATCTGCGTGCGGCGACGATCCTCGGCATCGTCGGCGGTGGCGGCATCGGCTTCTACCTCAACAACGCCGGGCGCATCTCGGCCTACGACGAGGTGATGGCGATCGTGTTGATGATGACGGCCACCGTTCTCGTCGTCGAGGGTCTCGCCAGCTGGATCAGGAAGGCACTGCACTGATGGTCTCCACCCGCCCCAACGCCCGCCCCGTCGTTCGGCAGACCGGCACCTTCGAAGAGTTCGACGTCGCGATCGTCGGTGCCGGTGTCGTCGGCCTCGGCCACGCGCTCGCCGCCATCGAGCGGGGCCTCTCTGTGGTCGTCGTCGACAGGTCCGCCGAGATCACCGGCGCCTCGATCCGCAACTTCGGTCATGCCTGCGTGAGCGCGCAGACCGGGCAGGCCCGCGCCTATGCGGAACGCAGCCGCGAACTCTGGCTGCGGATCGCCGCGGAGACCGGCATCTGGCACCGCGCGAGCGGTGCCTGGCTCGTGGCGAGGGCGGATGACGAGGCAGCCGTGCTCGCCGACTTCGCCGCCGCGCAGACTGCCGGGCCGGCTCCGGCCCCGGTCGAGAAGCCCGCCGCGGTCGAGCTCCTGAGCGCCGAGCAGCTGCGCTCCGCCATTCCCGCTCTCGGGGCCGACGTCGTCGGCGGGGCCTGGATGCGCGACGACCTGCAGCTGAACCCACGCGAGGCCGTGCCAGCGCTGGCCCGCTGGCTGGCCACGCGCGGAGTGCAGTTCCGCTGGCAGAGCGCCGTGCGCTCGGTGAAGTCCGGGGTGCTCTCCACCAGCCGCGGGCACATCGCGGCCGACACGATCATCGTCGCCGTCAACCACGACATCGACCAGCTCTTCGGCGAGGTCGCGCAGGCCGTCGGCATCCGTCGCTGTGGCCTCGACATGATGCGGGTGCGGGTCGAGCTGCCGGACGCCGGGCCCGACGCGCAGCCCTTCGCGCTGCCCGGCCCGCTGCTGACCGGCTGGTCGATGCTGCGCTACTCCGCCTTCGCCGCGTCGCCGGCGACCGCCGCACTGCGCGCGCGGCTGGAGCGGCAGCATCCGCAACTCATGGCGCTCGACCTCAACCAGATGTACACACAGCTGCCGGACGGCAGCCTGATCGTCGGCGACACCCACTACCGCGGGCAGTCGGTGACGCCGTTCCAGCAGGAGGGCGCGTTCGACGCCCTCACCGCGATCACGAGCGAGCTCTTCGGAGGGGCCAGGCTGCACGTGCTCGAGCGCTGGCAGGGTGTCTACGCCTCCGGCCCGGACGAGTTCCTCGTCGAGTCGCCGTTGCCCGGCGTGCACATCGTGGCCGCGACCACCGGCATCGGCATGACGTGCGGCCTCGGCCTCGCCGACAGCGTGATCGCCGAGCTCTTCGAACCCGCTCGCGCCTAGCACCGCGTATCGGCGCAGCGACTCCGCCATCACTCACCTCCCACCACCAGAAAGACAGGCCGATCATGACCGAGAACGCCCCCAACGCCGCCGCCGCCGAGCTCGAGCTCACCGACCTCGAGGGAATCGAGCTCGAACTCGACGACGCGCTCGACTCCTTCTACGACGACGAGGAGCTCGACGAGTTCGAACTCGAGGAGTACGAGGTGGCGATCGAGCTCGTCGTGCTCGACATGGCCGGAACCACCGTCTCCGACGACGGCACCGTCGAGCGCGCGTTCGGCCGCGTCGCCGAGCGCCAGAACATCGGTGCCACCGCCGAGGAACGTGAGGCGGCCCTCGAGTACGTGCGCGTCACGATGGGGCAGTCCAAGATCGAGGTGTTCCGCGCGATCACCGGCGATGAGGAGCGCGCGCAGGCCGCGAACGCCGCCTTCGAGGCCGCCTACGCCGAGATCGTCGCTGAGGAGGGCGTGAACGAGATCCCCGGTGCCCGCCTCGCGATCGAGCAGTTGCAGGAGGCCGGCATCACCGTGGCACTCACCACCGGCTTCGCCCGCCCGACGGTCACCGCGATCCTCGACGCCCTCGACTGGAACGATCTCGCCGACATCGTGCTGACCCCGGCGGATGCCGGCCGCGGCCGCCCGCACCCCGACATGCCCCTCACGGCGCTGCTCCGCACGGAGACGAGCTCTGTCGAGGCGATGATCGTCGTCGGCGACACCGTCTCCGACATGCAGAGCGGAACGCGGGCCGGAGCCGGCCTCGTGATCGGCGTGCTGAGCGGTGCCCACGGCGAGGAGCAGCTGCTGGCCGCCGGCGCCGACGACGTGATCAGCTCCGTCGCCGAACTGCCGGAGCTGCTCGGCCTGTTCGACGATGAGGACGCCGAGTTCGGCGAAGACGAAGACGAAGACGAGAACGAGAACGAGTCCGAGGACGACTCCAAGGACGCGGAGTCCGGTGACGAGGACGACGCTGAGTCCGATGGCGATGACGCCGGCACCTCCGGCGACGGCACCACGCCCGCCTCCGACGTTCAGGCGTAGGTCGGCCAATGCCCAACACTGCGCTCGCATCGCCGCGAACCGACTCGCTCGACCTCGATCTCACGCCGGCCGCCCTCGCGATGGTGTGGCCGGGGGTCGGCCGTGCCCACGAGGCACTCGCCGTTCCCGGCATCCGTCTGGCCCACGGCGACGCCCTGGTCTCGGTGGAGCTGGCGACCGTGTGCGGATCCGATGTGCACACCGCAACGGGCCACAGGCCCGGGCCGGTGCCATCGGTGCTCGGGCACGAACAGGTGGGCCGGGTGCTCGCGACCGCCGGGCCGGTGCGCGCCGTCGACGGCCGGCGCCTCGAGCCGGGCATGCGGGTGATCTGGTCGGTCGTCGTGTCGTGCGGGCGCTGCACGCGGTGCCGGCGCGGGCTCTCGAACAAGTGCACCTCCGCTGCGAAGTACGGGCACGAGGCCGTGCACCACGAGTGGGAGCTGAGCGGCGGCTTCGCCTCCGCCGTGCACCTCAAGCGCGGCACCGGCATCGTGATCGTCGACGACGAGACCCCGGCCGGCGTTCTCGCGCCGGCCTCGTGCGCAACCGCCACGGTCGTCGCCGCGATCGAGGCCGCAGAGCAGATCACGCCGCTGTCCGGTCGCACCGTGCTCGTGACGGGCGCCGGCATGCTCGGCCTCACCGCAACGGCCATGGCCGCGGATGCCGGGGCGCGCGTCATCGTCAGCGACCCGAGCGCGGAGCGGCGTGCGGCCGCGCTGCGCTTCGGCGCTGCAGCCGTCGCCGATCCGACGCTGCCGAGCGGAGCGGCCGGCAGCCTCAGCCGGGTGCTCGCCGCGCAGACCAGGGGGCGCGGGCTGTGTGATGTCGCGCTGGAGCTCTCCGGGGCCGTGCCCGCTGTGGCATCCGCCATCGCCTCCCTCGACACGGGTGGTGTGCTCGTGCTCGTCGGCAGTGTCTCGCCGAGTGCGCCCGTTCAGCTGGACCCGGAGCGCGTCGTGCGCCAGCTGCTGACCGTGCGCGGTGTGCACAACTACACGCCGGCCCAGCTGCAGCGGGCCGCCGACTACCTGGCGACGGCATGGCGCCGCCGCCCGTTCGAGCAGCTGCTCGGCGAGGTCTTCCCGCTTGAGCAGATCGATGCCGCCTTCGCGGCGGCGCGGGCGCTCGGGGGCCCGTCGCCGGCCGCGCCCACGGTGCCCGGCGGTGGTGCAGCTGCG
>CAZZNX010000123.1:0-10136 GCA_964655795.1 uncultured Leifsonia sp.
CGAGCGCGCCGTCCCAGCCCGACCTCTTCGACTTCGACGAGCTGAGCGGCGAACTCGACGAGCTAACCCCGGAGAGCGTCGGCTGGCACGAGATCACCCTCACGCTGAGTCCGGAGGAGCACGCCCGGCTCCAGGGCCGCGCCCACGACCACGGCCTGAACGCCGAGGAGTTTCTCCGCAGCCTGATCTAGGCGGAGGCCGGTGCACCGGTGTCCCGCGAGGGCTCAGGGCTTCGCGTGCGTCGCTGCTCCTTCGTCGCTGCGCCGCTCGCTCAAGCCAGCGTGCAGCGTGCTGCGTGCACGGGTTCGGCCCATCGCCGGCGCATTGGCACGCGTTCGTACACGGGCCAATGCTCCTATAGCGGGCCACGGCCCGACGGCAGCGGCGGCGTCAGGCGGAGGCCGGCAGCGCGGGTGCGCTCCGGCGGTGCACCTGCATCCACGTGAAGAAGCCCCAGATGGTGAACGCGCCGTAGAAGACGAAAAGGATCGCCGAGGCGTAGTAGCCGGCACTGATCAGCAGCGGGACTCCGACGATGTCGACGGCCACCCAGATCAGCCAGAACTCGGTCCAGCCCTTCGCCATTCCCCAGGTCGCCAACAGCGAGCCGACGAAGATCCAGGCGTCGGCCCAGACCGGCTCGAACGACCCGAGCGCCGTGAAGATGGGCGTGAGTACGGCCGTTCCGACGACGAGGATGCCGACGAGCATCAGCCGGGTGCGCCCGCTCGCCCAGTGCGGCTGCACGGCAACGTGCGTGCCGGTTGCGACGTCGATGCGCTTGCGGCTCTGCGACCAGCGCACCCAGCCGTAGATCGACACGGCGATGAACATCAGCTGGCGGCTCGCCTGGCCGAGAAGGTTGATCGGGTTCGGGGTGCCGAAGACGGCGCCGAGGAAGACCGTGAAGAGCAAGACGTTGCCGACGATTCCGACCGGCCAGGCCCAGACCTTGCGGCGCATGCCGCCGATCGCGCTGGCGATGCCGAAGCCGTTGCCCACGATCTCACGCCAGAGGATTATCTGGTCGCCGATCACGAGCTGCGCGTCAAAGAGCCACTCGATCGGGTTCATCGGCCTAGATGCCCGGGGTGCGGCGGTTGGGGTCCGGACGGTTCAGCGCCGCCTTGGCCGCGGCCTGGGCTTCGGCGTTCACGATCGCGGCATCGGCGTCCGCCTGCTTCTTCGCCGCGCGCTTGGCCGCGATGCGCTCGATCCAGACGCCGAGCAGACGCCAGCCGACCAGGAACGTGCCGAGCGTCACGGTGGCGACGATGATGAAGGCGATGTCGGTGCCCTGCCCAGAGACGGCGCGCAGCACCATGCCGCCGGCCACGGTCACCAGCCAGATGATGACGCCCGTCGGCCACACCCGGTCTGGCGAACGCCAGGCGCGCGTCACGAGCCAGCCGAGCAGCAGCCCGGCGAAGAACGGCCATGCCGTCTCCCAGACTCCGGCGAGGTTGAACTCCTCGTCGTGGCTGCGCCGGCCGATCAACACGAACGCGATGACCAGCACGATGTCGATCAGCAGATCGGGGAGCACCTGGGGCCGGGCGGCACGTGTTTCAGACATGGTTCCAGTGTAGTTTCGCGGGCGGATGCCGGCGGCTACAGCGGCCCGAGGGTGGCGTCGAGCGCTCCGCTCAGATCCGCGATCAGGTCCTCGGCATCCTCCAGCCCGACCGAGAAGCGCAGGTGCCCCCACTCGCGGAACTCCGCGGGGTACGCGGCGACGCGGGCACCCTCGGTGCCGACGTGCACGATGAGCGACTCGTCGTGGCCGAGAGAGACCGCAGAGGTGATGACCCGGAGATTCGCGACGAAGCGGTTCTGGGCGTCCCCGTCGCCGCGCACGGCGAACGCCATCATGGCCCCGAACCCACCGAACTGGCGGGCGGCCAGCACGTGTTGCGGGTGCGTGGGCAGGCCGGGGTAACTGACGTAGGCGACCCGCGGGTCGGCGTCGAGGAAGGCCGCGACGCGCTCGGCGCTGGCCACGTGCTGGCGGAGGCGCAACGGCAGCGTGACGGAGCCGCGCATGATCAGCCAGGCGTTGAACGGGCTGATCACCCCGCCGACGTCGACCATCGCTTCCTTCTTGATCTGCTGGATCAGTTCGCGGCGGCCGATCACCGCGCCGCCCATCGCGTCGCCGTGCCCGTTGATGTACTTGGTCAGCGAGTGCACCACGAGGTCGGCCCCGTGCTCGATCGGCCGGAACAGCGGCGGCGGCGTGAAGGTCGAGTCGACCGAGAGCAGCGCACCGGCCTCGTGGGCGATCGCGGCCACCGCGGCGACATCCGTCACCTTGGTCGTCGGGTTCGCGATGGCCTCGATGTGCACGAGCCTGGTGTTGGGGCGGATGCCGGCCCGCACCGCATCCAGATCGCTCATGTCGACGAAGCTCGCCTCGATGCCGTACTTCTCGGTGAGCAGCTCGGTGAAGAGCTTGAACGGGGCCTCGTAGCTGACATCGGCGACGATCACGTGGTCGCCGCTCCGCAAGAAGGTGAAGTAGACGGCGTGCAGGGCCGCGACGCCGCTGCCGAGCACGACGGCATCCTCGGCCCGTTCGAGCGCGGCGAGTTTGGCCTGCAGCCCGAGCTGGTTGACGCCGCTGTTGCGGGTGTAGAGCGGCACATCGGTGCCGGACCAGCTGATCTGCGACGGGTCCTCCGGCAGTGCGTAGGAGTTGGCCATGACGATCGGCGTGCGCACGGCTCCGCTGCCGGTGTCGATCGCGTTGCCCGCATGCACGGCGAGGGTCAGCGGCCCGAGCGTGCCGGCGTCGTGCTTGTCCGGTCTCGTGCCCGTGCCAGTGCCCGGAGTGTGCGCGGCGGGATCGGCGGCAGAGAGGGCGGCATCTGGCACGGTCATGGCGCCAGCGTACGCCCGCTGCCTGCGGCCCGCCCACCGCGTGGCGGCTTCATTACTCCCCGTGGCGGCGGCCGTTGCCCCGTCGTGCGCCGGATTGGCGGGGCGCACCCACACTCGCAAACTGTTCGTCATCTGCGCGTCATACGACAGCACTACGCTCGGCTCGTAGCCGATTCGGCACGGCAGTCGGGAGCCACCGTCTGGCGGGATCGGCCCACGCGAGGAGGGGACGCCGATGGACGACAAGATGTTCGGAACCGAGTACGAGGTTGCGCTCGAACCGGAGCCACGCGCGCTGCAGACCCTCCGCGAGCACGCCCTCTCCGAGATCGCGACGGTCATCGAGCTGCGCACGGCACTCGGCGAGGAGCCGTGGCGCTTCCTGCCGGAACTGCCCACCCTCGACGAGCAGGTGATCCTGGACCTCTACCGGGATCGCTGCACCCTGCCGGGGCCAGCAGAGGCCAGGGCCCGCGCCTACCACCCGGCCGCCCGTCCGGGAGCGGCCGAGCAGTTCGAGTTCGACATGCTGCGCGCGATCGCACTGGAGTACCCGGCGCTGAGCACGACGGTCTGGCACCTGCTCGGCCGGGCACCGCGTGTGCTCGGCCGCGCCGGCTAGCGCTGCAGCAGGGCGGTGAGCGCCGCGGCATCCGTCACCGGAAGCCGGCAGACGAACTGTTCGCAGAGATAGCTCGCCGCGGCCGCGCCACGCGCGGTTCGCCCGGCGAAGAGGTCGAACCCGGCGTCGGCGAAGGCCGCCGCCTGCGCCTCCGTCACCACGATGGACACGGCGATGGATGCCGCGCTCCCGCGCGCCACGTCCAGCAACGCCTCCGCCGGTGACCCGGGCTCGGCAACCGCTCCGCTGGTAACCACACTGACCAGTTGCACCACGGGGCGCTGCAACCGCGCCGCCAGGGTGAGCAGCGCGCCATAGGCGAGCGGGCGCTCCGCCGCGGCCGGGCCGACGAGTGCGACGGATGCTTCGGCGGCGTCGAGGTAGCCGCGCTCACCACTCAGCAGGTAGAGCTCGAAGGCGGCGGCGCCGATCGCGCTGAGCCCGGACGGGTACGCACCCTCGGCGGCATCCAGCTCCATGGCCAGCCCCTGCGCGGCGAGCAGCGGTTCCGCCCCGCCAGGCGCGGCGAACGGCAGGCGGGATGGGGCCGCCGCCTCCATGCAGGCGTCGACGAGGTCACGGGCGGTCACCGCGTAGCCTGCCTCCCCCGTCGCGCTCGCGAGCGCCAGCAGGCCGCCGGCGAGCATGCCGTAGTCCTCCAGCGTTGCTGGGGCCGAGGAGACCCTGTTCCCCAGGGAGGCCCGCGCCAGGGAACGCCCACCCGATCGGTGCGCGTCGCCCGCCGGGCCGTCCCGTTCGGCGCCGCGCTGATCGGCGCCGCGCTGAGCGCCATCGGCTCGCCAGTGCAGCGCGAGCAGGTGCTCGGCGGCCGCCCGTGCGCCCTCCACCCAGTCCGAACGTCGCAGGGCCGTGCCCGCCCGGGCCAGCGCCCCGATCGCAAGGCCGTTCCAGCCGCTCAGCACCTTCTCGTCGAGGGCGGGCGGCGCGACGAGTTCTCGCGCCAGCTCATCGAGGGCGTAGTAGCCGCCCTCGCTCCGCTGCCCGCCGAGGGTGCTCTCGGAGTCCTGCGCGCTGGCGAAGGCGCCGCGTGGCAGCCGCAGCACGTCGAGCAGGAATCCGGCGAGCGCGTCGCTGAGCGTCGCTGCCCACGCGACGTTCTGGCCCGTGGCGCTCTCGGCGTCGTTCTGCCACACCCGCACCGCGGCGTCGAGGAGCAGGGCGTTGTCGTAGAGCATGCGCTCGTAGTGCGGGTCGCCCCAGTCGCGGCGCGTCGAGTAGCGGAAGAAGCCACCCTCGATGGGATCGCGCAGCGGTGAGGCCCCCATCACTTTGAGCGTGCGCGCGCCGAGTGCGGCCCCGACGCCCGGTTGCTCGAGCAGGAATCCGAGCACGGGCGCGACGGGGAACTTCGGGTCGGCGAACTCCGGCGGCGTGCCGAAGCCTCCGAACAGCGGATCCTCGAGCGCCGCAACACGTGCCACGGCCTCCGCGAGTGCGGAAGCGCCGATGCCCTGCCCCGCACCGGGCGCAGAGCCGGGCTCGGTGCCGTCGCCCGGAACGCCGGCGGCGGACGCCGCGATCGCCGCCGCCACGGCATCCGCGGTCTCGATCACCTCGCCGCGTCGCAGGGTCCAGGCGTTCGTCACCGCGACCAGAACCCCGGCGAACGCCGGCATGCCGTTGACCGGGCGGGGCGGGAAGTAGCTGCCGGCGTAGAAGGGGCGCCCGCCCGGCGTCACGAAGACGTTGAGCGGCCAGCCGAGGTTGCGGGTGAAGGCGGAGGCGGCGGCCATGTAGCTCGCATCGACATCCGGAAGTTCCTCGCGGTCGACCTTGATCGCGACGAACCGGGCGTTGAGCGCGGCGGCGAGCGCCGGATCGCTGAAGCTCTCCCGCGCCATGACATGGCACCAGTGGCAGGTGGAGTAGCCGATCGACACGAGAACGGGAACGTCGCGCCTGGCCGCCTCGGCAAAGGCCTCCTCGCCCCACGGCCACCAGTCGACGGGGTTCTCGGCGTGCGAGCGCAGATAGGGACTGATCGCATCGGCCAGTCGATTCGCCATGCTCACAGCGTAGCCCCGGGCCCTGGTCCCCGGGGGTCGCGGCGGCTAGGCCTGCTGCCGGAACTCCCGTTCCAGCTGCCGCTCGCGCTCGGCGGCGTAGATGTTCTGCGGGCGCTCCAAGCCGAGGTGCTCACGCAGCGTGCGGCCCGTGTACTCGGTGCGGAACAGCCCGCGCCGCTGCAGCTCCGGCACGACGAGGCTCGTGAACGCCTCGAACTGATCACCCATGAAGGCGGTGAGCACGTTGAATCCGTCGACCGCCCCGGCCTCGAACCAGCGCTGGAAGTGGTCGGCGACCGTGACAGCGTCGCCGACGACGACCGCAGACGGCACCACGTGGGTCACCAGCAGGTGCCGAAGTGTCACGGGGCGTTCGGCGTCACCGACGGTGCGGCCGGTGCGCTCCGTCACCGCGGCGAGCAGCTGCTGCCCGACGTCGCTGAACTTCGCGACCTGCCGTGCGGTGACGGCGGTATCGAAGCCGACGGGCCCGAGCGCGACCCCGACGACCCCGGAGAGCGCCCGCACGGTACGCCCGGTCGGGAAGTCGGGCGAGGCTTCCAGCTCCCCGCCCTCATCGAGGGGAACGAGCGCGATGAGTTCGTCGAAGATCGCCCAGGCCTCCTCAACGGTCGGCGCCACGATCGGCAGGATCGGGGTCACGACCTTGAGCTGATCGGAGTTGCGCCCCACCGTCACCGCCTGCGTCTTCAGTGAGGTGCGCAGTGCAACGCCCTCCTCGAGGGAGCGCACCGCCACGAGGGCGACATCCGCGAGCTCTCCCACGAGCTGCCGCGAACGCAGTGAGGTTCCGGCGTGCACGATGGGCAGGTGGCCCTGAACCGGGCGGTCGACGTTCAGCGGTCCGGTCACCCGCACGTGCTCTCCCACGAAGTCGGCCCGGTGCAGCTTGCTGGGGTCGAGAAGCTGCCCGCCGACGGTGTCGCGCACGAATGCGCCGTCTTCGAAGGAGTCCCAGAGCAGCCGCAACGCCTGCACGAACTCGCTCGCCTGGTCGTAGCGGTGCTCGTTCGGCGCATGGGCGTCGCGGCCGTGGTTGCCGGCTGCGCGCGGCTCCGCCCCTGTCACGACGTTGAGCCCGGCACGGCCGTCGCTGAGCAGGTCGACGGACGCCGTGGCCCGCGCCAACGCATAGGGGTCACTGTAGGTGGTGTTGGCCGTCGCGATCAGGCCGATCCGTTTGGTGACGCCGGCCAGATAGGTGATCGCCGAGAGCGGGTCGATCCTCGCCACGAGGTACGGGTCGCGGAACTCCAGATCGTGCCCTGTCGCCAGCCAGTCGCCGAAGAAGAGGTAGTCGAGCTTGGCCGCCTCGGCCAGCTTCGCGGTGCGGCGCAGCACGGCGGCATCCCGGCGCGGGTTGTTGTGCGCGCCCGGATAGCGCCACCCGGACGGGTAGCCGCCCAGCGCCCGAAACATGGCTCCGATGATGATCTGCTCGCTCATGCTGGGCACGTTACGCCGGGCGCCGGGCGGGCGCCCGCGTATTACGGGGCGCTGTTCATACGGGGAAACGCGACGTAACGTGGAGGGATCGAAGCGACCACCCGGAGTGGGAGGTGGCAGCGTGGCCGCACATGTGGACTTCGGCGCTTTCAGTGACGACGCACTTGCCCGACAGCGGGAACTCGCCCGCGCGCAGGTTTACTCGCGCCAAGGCCAGCAGGAGGAGCCGGGCGAATTCACCGACCCGATCACCGGTCGAACCGTGCTCCTGCGGGCGAGCGAGTGGCGGCTGCTCCAGCTCGAGCGTGAGTTGGCCCGCCGCGCGGCGCACCCCGGGGCGGCCGGTCCAGCCGGTGGGGATCGCCGCAGGGAGCCCGATACCGCTCCTGACCGCGACGACGCGGCGGATGCCGGCTCCCCGGCATCCGTGCTGGGCCGGGCAGACAGCCGGCGCCTCCTCCGCCGATCGGCGGCGCCGTTCGGCGTCGGCCTGATTGTCGGTATCGCGGCAGCCCTCACCGCGACGGGCATGCTGCTGCCCGACGTCGCGATATTCGGCGTCGGCTCTGCTCAGCAGGCGCCGACGCCGACGCCGCTGCCGGTGGCCGGCGACCACCGGGCCCTGCTGAAGGTGTTCAGCGAGGAGGGGCGTGAGCGCCGCCCGGCAGCGAGGCTCCCCGCCGTCCTGGCGTCGAGTTTCGCTCCCGACGACGTCGCGATCGTGTTCCTTCCCGCAAACGGCAACACCGGAACACGCGTGTACGCCGCTCGCCGCGACAGCTCGCAACTCTGCCTCGTCGCCGTGATCCCCACAGAACAACTGGCCGCGAACTGCGGCCAGCTCGTCGACGTCGCCCGCGGCGGTCTCACGCTGCACTTCTGGCTCACCGACGGGCTGCAGCAGGCGCGGTCGCTCCTCGGCGACAACGTCGACATCACGGCGTCGATGGCAACCGTGAGCTGGAATCCCGACGGCACGTTCAGCATCACGCAGACGCCGATCGGCTGAGGGGCCGCTAGCCCACCGCGCAGCCGAACGACGAGGCTTCGCCACTCGTCGCGGGCGCCCAGTCCGGGTGCGGCCTGTCATCCTCGTCGAGCTGCCACTGGCCATCGACCTCGCTATAGCCTGCGGCCGGCCCGGTCTCGAGCAGCTCCGTGAGTGCATTCAGCAGGGCATCGACATCGGCGTTGCTCGACCCGAGCCCGAAGCTGGCCCGCACCGCTGCCCGGCCCTGCCCGATGCGTTCCAGCAGCGGGTGGGCACAGAAGCGGCCGTCGCGCACCGCGATCCCCCACTCGGCCGAGAGCACGAGGGCGGCAAGGCGGGCATCGAGCCCGTCGATGTGGAATGAGACGACACCGACCGGGTCGACGCTGTCGGAGAAGATGCGGTTCACGTGCACCCGCGGCAGCTGCTCCAGCCCGGCCAGGAGTCGCTCGCGCAGGGCACTCTCGTGGTCGTGCCATTCGGCGTCATCGAGGGCATCGATCGCCTGGATGGCGCGGGCGAGCGCGACGACCCCGAGCACGTTCGGCGACCCGGCCTCGTGCCTGGCCGGTCCGAGGCGCCACGCCGCGCCGTCGAGCGTCACGGCTGTCACAGCACCACCCCCGCGCAGATACGGCGGCGCGGCGTCCAACCAGTCCCGCCGACCGACGAGCACACCGGCGCCGAACGGGGCGTAGGTCTTGTGGCCGGAGAAGGCCAGGTAGTCCACGCCGTCGAAGGCGAGGTCGACGCGACGGTGCGGCACGAGCTGCGCGCCATCGACTGCGAGCCGCGCGCCGTGGCGGTGGGCGATGGTGGCGAGGCGCCGCAGCGGCAGCGTCTCCCCCGTCACGTTGCTGGCACCGGTCACGGTGAGCAGTGCCGCAGGTCGGGCCCTCAGCTCGGCCTCGACGAGCACCAGCGTCTCTGCGATCGTCTGGCCGGCCTGCACAACCCTGGCGCCCCGTCCGCCCTCCGCGCTCCACGGCAACAGATTCGCGTGGTGTTCGATGTCGAGCAGCACGGTCTCGCCGGGCACGGCCGAGGCGAGCAGCCCGAGGGCATCGGTGGTGTTGCGGGTGAAGACGACGGCGTCACCGACGCGGGCGCCGACGAATCCGCCCACGATGTCGCGCGCGTGCTCGTAGGCGGCCGTCGACACCTGCGAGGCGTAGCCGGCACCGCGGTGCACGCTCGAGTAGTACGGCAGCACCTCAGTGAGGTGCGCAGCGACGGATTCGAGTGCTGGGGCGCTGGCCGCGTAGTCGAGGTTGACGGCCCTGGCTTCGCCGCCGCCCTGCAGCGGCACGGAGAGTTCGCCGCCGACGACCGGCAGCAACGCACAATCTGAGATCGACATCGCTCACCACGCCCCGACGTACGCGATGGGATCGGCCGTCGGTGCGAGCGCGGCACGCACGAGCGGCAGCCCCTGGGCGATGGCCTGGTCGATCCGGGCGGTCACCGCGGGGTTGCTGACCTCGTACCCGGTGAAGTCGGAATCCTGCGCGTAGACCCCGATCGGCAGCGTAAGCGCCTGGAAGAACGAGAACAGCGGGCGCTCCTGGTGCTCGATGATCAGGGCGTGCTTGTCGCTTCCGCCGGTCGCCGCGAGCAGCACCGGGGTTCCGCGCAGCGAGTACTGCCCGACGAAGTCGAAGACGTGCTTGAACAGTCCGGTGAACGAGGCGCGATAGACGGGGCTCGCCACGACGAGCAGGTCGGCCTCCTCGATGCGCACGATCTCGGCCTCGGCCTCGGCCGAGAGCTCGTCCCGGCGGAGCGCCCCGCTGAATGCCCGGCCGACCTCGCTCAGCTCGATCAGGTGCACGTCGATGTCGTACGAACCGCCCAGTGCCCGCTCGAGCGCCACAAGGATGGCGCGGACGAGTGCGGTGGTCTTGGATGGCGCGTGCAGGCTGCCGGAGACGGCGACAACACGGAGTGAACGGGACATGCACTGAACGTTATTCCGGGCGGGCGGATGCCGCGAGCCCCGGTGACACGCGGCGTAAGAGTGACGCAACACGGCGTAAGAGTGCGGAAACAAAAAAGAGGCCACCCGCATAGGCGGGTGGCCTCTTCCAACAGTTGAGTCCGGCGGTGTCCTACTCTCCCACAGGGTCCCCCCTGCAGTACCATCGGCGCA
>CAZZNX010000124.1:0-10054 GCA_964655795.1 uncultured Leifsonia sp.
ACGAGGTCGAGGTCGGCATCCGGAAGCACCAGCATGTGGTTCTTCGCGCCGCCGAGGGCCTGCACGCGCTTGCCGTGCTTGGCGGCCGTCTCGTAGATGTACTGCGCGATCGGGGTGGAGCCGACGAAGGAGATCGCCTTGACCTCCGGGTGGGTGAGCAGGCCGTCGACGGCCTCCTTGTCGCCGTTCAGCACGGTGAAGACGCCGTCGGGCAGACCGGCTTCCTTCCACAGCTCAGCCATCCAGAGTGCGGCGGATGGGTCCTTCTCCGACGGCTTCAGCACGACGGTGTTGCCGACGGCGATCGCGATCGGGAAGAACCACAGCGGCACCATGGCGGGGAAGTTGAACGGGCTGATGACGCCGACGACGCCGAGCGCCTGCTTGGTCGAGTACACGTCGACTCCGGTGGAGACGTTCTCCGAGAAGTCACCCTTGACCAGGTGCGGGAAGCCGGTGGCGAGTTCGACGACCTCGAGGCCGCGCTGCACCTCGCCAGCGGCATCCGAGAGTGCCTTGCCGTGCTCGGCCGTGATGATCGCGGCCAGCTCGTGCTTGCGGGCGCTGAGAAGCTCGCGGAAGTTGAAGACGATCGACTGGCGCTTGGCCATCGAGGTCGTGCTCCACGCGGGGAAGGCGGCGGCGGCCGAGGCGATGGCCCTCGCGATCTCGCCCTGGTCGGCGAGGCCGACGTTCGCGGTCACGACGCCGAGAGCGGGGTCGTAGACCGGCGCGGTGCGACCGCTGGTGGATTCGTGACGGGCGCCGTCGATCCAGTGCGGGATCGTTGGCAGTTGCTTCTCGCTCATGTGGGGTTCTCTCTCTGTGGGGCTGCATCACACACTAGGTATGAGCAGCCCCGCCACATGATGGACATTTGTCAGGGGCAGTGCCCTCGTCTCGACAAACGTCCCGAGCGTTACTTCTTGTTCTTGAGGGCTTCCTTGCCGGCCTGGGCATTCTTCACGCGGATCTGCTCCTCGCGCACCTCGTGCTGGGTCGCACGCTCGACGACGAGCCACTGCGGCTTGGTCTCGAGCAGGTGCTTGATCTCGGCTGTGGTCAGCGGTTCGGTGACCTCGGCGCGGATCAGGCCGGAGATCGAGACGCCAAGCTTGGCGGCAACGACGGGGCGCGGGTGCGGGCCGTTGGCGCGCAGTTCGACGAGCCAGACGGGCGGCTCGGCGATGATCGCATCGAGGCCGTCACGGGTGATCGGCTCGCTGGTGAACTCTGCGGGGGCGGCGCTCAGCAGAATGCCGAGCTTCTTGGCCGCCGTCTCCGGCTTCATGATTTGCTGCTTCTTGGGCTTGGGCTGCTGACGCTTGTCTTCGACGTAAACGGGTGCCTCGGCGTTGTCGGCGACTGGCGCGACTGGATTGCTCTCTTCGGTACTCACCTGCCCAGCGTATAGCCTGAAGCTGTGGGTTCAGCATCCGTGCGCCCACCGCCCAGCGCGAGGTCATCGTGCAGGGCCCAGCCAGCAGAAGGAACCCTCGTGACACTCAAGCTCGGCTTCGTTGAAGGGGTCACCCCCACCAAGTGGATCCGCATCTGGAAAGAGCGATTCGCGGATGTCGCGATCGAGGCGTTCTCGCTGCCGCAGAGCGCGCAGCTCGATCCGCTCGGCGCAGAGCCGGACGCCGACGGACACGCCGACGTCGTGCTCGTGCGCCTGCCGCTGAACGCGCCGGACGCGCTCGAGCTCAGCGTCATCCCCCTCTACTCCGAGGTGGCCGTCGTCGTCGTTCCCAAGGACCACGCCATCGCCACGCTCGACGAGCTCAGCCTGGCCGAGCTCGCCGAACTCGCGGGTGAGAGCGCGACGGGCTACGCACCGGGCGACCCGGACCTCGGCATCGCCATGGAACTCGTCGCCGCCGGCGTCGGGCCGATCATCGTGCCGCACAGCATCGCCCGGCTGCACAGCCGCAAGGACCTGACCGCCAGGCCGGTGACGGATGCCGCAGAGACCCGCATCGCCATCGCCTGGCCGACCGATGCGACCACGGACGACGTCGAGGAGTTCGTCGGCATCGTGCGCGGCCGCACGGCGCAGAGCTCCCGCGGCGTCGCACCGGAGACCGACGCCAACGGCAAGGTGCTCAGCCGCGCCGCCAAGGCCAAGGCCGCCGCCCGCGCCGTGCGCGAGGCATCGGGCAAGCAGAAGAAGCCGGGCCAGGCCAAGAAGAAGGTTGCGGGCAACGGCCACCGCCCGAACCCGAACCCCGGCCGCCCGCACTCCAACAAGGGCAAGAAGGGCAAGCGCCGCTGATGACCACGAGCAGTCCCTTTCTCTTCCTCTCCGCGCGCCCGGAGGAAGACGCGGTGACGCCTGAGTACGAGGCGATGCTCACGGCGACCGGCCTCGGCCCCGCCGAGCTGCAGCACCACCGACTCGACATCGACGCGCTGCCGCCGCTGCCGCTTCACGGCTTCGCCGGGGTGATCGTCGGCGGCAGCCCGTACAACATCACCCAGCTCTCCGAACGGAAATCGGAAACGCAGCTGCGCGTCGAGCACGACCTCGCCCGGCTCGCCGATTGGGCGGTCGCCGCCGACTTCCCCGTGCTGTTCACCTGTTACGGCATTGGCATGCTCACCCAGTGCCAGGGCGGTGTCGTCGGTACCGAGTACGGCGAGGAAGCCGGGCCCGTCACCGTGACGCTCACCGCCGACGGGCGGGCCGATCCACTGCTCGCCGGCCTCGAGCCCAGCTTCACCGCGCTCGTCGGCCACAAGGAGGCGACGAGCGTGCTGCCGGCGTCGGCCACCCTCCTCGCCACGAGCGAGGCCTGCCCGGTGCAGATCTACCGCGTCGGAGCGAACGTCTACGCCACGCAGTTCCACCCGGAGGTGCTGCCGCACGACTTCATCGCCCGCGCACACGTCTACAAGGAGCACGGCTACTTCCCGGCGCACGAACTCGACGAGGTCGCGGCCAGGCTCGCGGCATCCGTCGTCACGGAACCGCCGAAGATCATGACCCGCTTCGTGGAACGCTTCACACGACGTCACGCGGCGTAGGGCTCCGCAACACAGCACACCCGCACCGCCCTCGTCCGTAGTGTCGAGGCATCGCGGCGTACCCAAGTGGTCCAAGGGAACGGTCTCATAGCCCGTCATTCGCAGGTTCGAATCCTGCCGTCGCGTCCAGCGAATCCGGTGCGCCGGGCTCTGTCCGGCGGATGCCGTACGCTCACGAGGTGTCTTCTTCTCAGCGCTCTCGCACGCGCCGCATGAACCCGTGGCTGCGACTGTTCATCCCGCTCGCGCTCGTGTTCCTCGCCACCGCCGCCATCTGGGCGCCGAAGCTGGGCTGGTTCGACGCGCTCGGGGTCGGCGCGCTCGGGGTCGGCGCAGAGAGCAGCGTCGACAGCGGCGCGGCGGGCGAGCAGGGCGCAGGCTCGGAGCCCGGCGCTGCTGAGGGAGCCGCACCCGAGAACGGCGTGCCCCGGCCCGAGACCGCTGTCGCCGTCACCGTCGACTACGTGCACGACGGCGACACCCTCTTCATCTACCCCGAGCAGTCGACCGCCGTGCTTGGCAGCACCGAGAAGACCAAGGTGCGCCTGCTCGGCATCGACACCCCCGAGGTGGGCGAGAACGCCGAGTGTTACGGCGCCGAGGCAACGGAGGCGCTGCGCGCCCTGCTGCCGGAGGGCAGCACCGCGTGGGCGCTCACCGACACCAACCCCACCGACAAGTACGGCCGCAGCCTCTTGCTGATGTGGACGGATGACGGCCGCTTCGTCAACGACGAGCTGCTCCGCGGCGGCGCCGCCACCGTGTTGCAGATCGACCCGAACCGGGCGCACACCGAACTGTTCCGGGAATCAGAGGCCGCCGCTGCGGCATCCGGCGCCGGCCTCTGGGGCGCCTGCTGACAGGTGTCACAGCTCGGGGCTGATCTCGTCCTCCCTGCGGGTCACTTGTTCGCCGCGCACCGGGTCCGACGTCGTCTGCGTGGTCGACACGCTGCGGCGACGGCGCACGAGCAATGCGATGCCGATGATCGTCACCACGGCGCCGGCGGCCATCAGAATGTAGCCGACGAGAACGAGATCGATCCAGTCCACCGTCACGTTCAGCGCGAAGGCCAGAATGGCGCCGATCGCGATCAAGAAGATTCCGAATCCGATGCTCATGGCGTTGTCCCCTTTCCCGAGATCATCCGGATCAGCCACGCGATCACGGCGATGGCCGCCAGCACGATGCCCACCCACAACAGGAATTGCAGTGCCTCGACCAGGCCGCCGATGATGGCCAGTACCACGGCCACCACGATCACAATGATCAGCAGAATACTCATGGTTCCACCTCGTTTCTCAGTGGGGCCCTGAGTTCGGCACCCAGCTGGGACGATACGCGGCACGGTGGGCGTCGAGAAGGGCTTGACAAGGAAGCTGCCTCGACACACTTCCCTGGCCGATGCGCACCACGGGGTTGATACTGGAACGGTCCTGTCGCATGAGCCCGGAAGGATCACAGAGATGGCTGAGACGCCTCCCGCAGGGTTGCCGTCCGACGCGGCCACCGCACCGCCGGCAGCTGTGGCGGCACCCGCGGTCCCCCGGCGGGCCTGGTCTGCACTCATCGTGCTGCTGCTCGGCATGTTCATGGCACTGCTCGACACCACCATCGTCAACGTCGCACTGCCAACGATCCGCACCAGCCTCGACGCCTCGGAGGCGACCCTGTCGTGGATCATCTCCGGATACGCCCTCGCCTTCGGCCTCGCGCTCATCCCGGCCGGCCGCGTCGGGGACCGGATCGGCCACAAGTGGGTGTTCTTCACCGGCCTCGCCCTGTTCACGGTCGCGAGCCTGTTCTGCGGGCTCGCCACGAATGACCTGCAGCTCGTCGTCGCGCGCGTGGCCCAGGGCCTCGCCGGCGGTGTCTTCGTTCCGGCCGTGACGGCCCTGATCCAGCTGATGTTTCCGCTGAACGCCCGCGGCAAGGCGTTCGCGATCATGGGGGCGACGATCGGAGTCTCCACCGCGATCGGCCCCATCCTCGGTGGCCTCATCATCGAGGCGTTCGGCGAGGTCAACGGCTGGCGGGTCGTGTTCTGGGTGAACCTGCCGATCGGCATCATCGCGCTGATCGCGGCGGCCATCCTGCTGCCCGCCCGGAGTGGGGCCAGGGTCAAGACCCCGACCGACCCGCTCGGTCTGCTGCTGCTCTCTGCCGGGCTCATCGCCATCCTCGTGCCGTTGATCGAGGGGCAGGACCTCGGCTGGCCGCTGTGGACCTACCTCACACTCGCAGCAGGGGCGATGCTCATCCTGCTCTTCGCGCTCTGGGAGGTGCGTCTGGCCCGGCGCGGCCGCTCGCCGCTCGTGCCGCCGCACCTGTTCTCTCACCCGGCGTTCAGCGGTGGCGTGATCCTCGCGCTGGTCTACTTCGCATCGTTCACGGGCATCTTCTTCACGATCTCACTGCTCTGGCAGGCCGGCCTCGGCCACTCCGCGCTCGAAGCGGGACTCGTCTCGCTGCCCTTCGCGATCGGCAGCATCATCGGCGCGGCACAGAGCGACCGGCTGTCGCGGATGCTGGGCCGCACCGTCCTCGTGATGGGCACCGCGCTGGTGAGCATCGGTCTCGTCTGGGTGTGGCTGGTGCTGCTGCTCACGCCGCCCGCGGAACTCAGCAGCTGGCTGCTGCTGGTACCGCTGTTCATCGCCGGTGTCGGCAACGGCTGCTTCATCGCCCCGAACGCCCAGTTCATCGTCGCCACCGTCGATCGTTCGGAGGCCGGGGCGGCGAGCGGGGTGATCAGCGTCATGCAGCGCGTGGGCGCCGCCATCGGCATCGCCATCGTCGGCAGCGTGTTGTTCGGAACACTGAACATCACCGCCAACACGCCGGAGGCGGTGGCGGACGCGTTCGCGAGCAGCGCGGCATCCGCCCTCGCCGTGAGTGCCGGTCTCAGCATCGTCGCGTTCCTGTTCGTGTTCACCCTGCCGAAGCGGGCGCCGACGAGCTAGATCGGCGGCTCCCGATCAGCGGAGTGCTGGGGCGTCCCGTCCTCCGTCTCCGGCGCGCCCTCGGCATCCTGCGCAGCGCCGCCCTGCCCCAGGTTGAGCATCGCCGCTTCGATATCGTCGGCGGCAGCGTCATCGATGGCCTGTTGCTCGGCCTCCATGAGCGTGTCGATCGCGGCCGTCGATGGCTCTGGGTTCGGCAGCACACTGGCGGTCGTCACCACGACGCTGGACGGCTCGGTTTCCGGCCGTCGGCGGAGCGGCCACGGCCAGGGGCCCGGTCGGACAGGCACGGGTTCCTCGCCGCCGTCGTCGGCATCCAGCCCATAGAAGTCGCCGATGTCGTCGACGAATTGCGCACGCCGGGCGAGCGCGTAGGCTCTACGCTCCCGGTTGAAGGCGATCACCGTCGACCAACAGATCAGCAGCATCACGACACTGAAGGGCAGGGCGATGATGATCGCCGCGGTCTGCAGGGCGACCAACCCGCCGGAGAGCAACAGCGCCGTGGCGAGCAGTGCCGTGATCACGACGAAGAAGACCTTCACCCATCGGGCGGGGTGGATCTGCCCGCCGGATGCGAGCATGCCCATCACGAGCGCGCCGGAGTCGGCGGAGGTGATGAAGAACACCCCGATCAGGATGATGACGCCGATCGTGAGGACTTGGCCGCCCGGAACCTGGGCGAGCATGGCGAAGAGGGCGCCCTGCAGCTCAACGGTGCCGTCCTCGCCGACGAGGGTGCCGGGATTGGTGAGCTCCATGGCAATGGCCGTTCCGCCCAGGACGCTGAACCAGAGGATGCCGATGAGGGTCGGGACGATGATCACACCGGTCACGAACTGCCGCACGGTGCGGCCCTTCGAGACGCGGGCGATGAAGACGCCGACGAACGGGGCCCAGGCGATCCACCAGCCCCAGTAGAAGGAGGTCCACTGCGCCTGCCACGCCTCGCCCTCCTCCCCGGTGAAGGCGTTGACGTTGAAGGAGAGGCTGATGAAGTTCTGTATGTACGAGCCGATCGACTGCACGAACTCGCGCAGCAGGAACGTCGTCGGGCCCACGACCAGCAGGTACACGACGAGCAGGCCGGCGAGCACGAGGTTCGCGGTCGAAAGCCACTTCATCCCCTTGGTCACACCGGAGAGCACCGACCACAGCACGAACAGCGAGATCACGCCGATGATGAGCACCTGGGTGAGCTCGTTCGGGTCGGCGAGCCCGGCGGCGTGGAGACCCGAGCTGATCTGCAGCACACCGAGACCGAGCGAGGTGGCGACACCGAACAGGGTGCCGACAAGTGCGACGGTGTCGATCGCATTGCCCCAGCCGCCGCGCACGCGCCGGCCGAGCAGCGGTTCGAGCGCCCACCGCATCGAGAGCGGACGCCGACGCCGGTGGATCGCGTAGGCCAGTGCCAGGCCGACGACCACGTAGATCGACCAGGCGTGGATGCCCCAGTGCAGATAGGTCTGGGTGAGTGCCTGCTGGGCCAGCTGCGCCGGGGTGCCTGAGACACCGGGGCGCGGGTCCGCGTAGTGGCTGAGCGGCTCGCTCACACCGTAGAAGACGAGGCCGATGCCCATTCCCGCGGCGAAGAGCAGCGAGAACCACGACAGCAGCGAGAACTCGGGTTCCTCGTCGTCCCTGCCGAGCTTGATGTCGCCGAAGCGACTGAATCCGAGGAACAGGCAGAACACCACGAAGAAGGCGGCGATCAGCACGTAGTACCAGCTGAAGGTGTTGACGATGCTGGACTGGATCGCTCCGAACATGGCCTCGGCCGCCGCCGGGGCGACCAACGCAAAGCTCACGAAGAGCGCCACGATGACCGCCGCGGGCCAGAAAACCCATCGTTTCACCGCAGGCTGTTTGGACTTCTCCGCAATTGCCACATCTATCAGGCTAGTCACTCGGCCGTGGCCTGCCCAGTTCTCGGCGCGGGGAGCACTAGTGTGGCCCTGTGAAACGTGCGCTGCGGCAACGACTGACTCTCATCGGTGTAGCCGCGGCGCTCCTCGCGCTCGGTGCAGGCGTGGCCGTGCAAGTCTCCGATGCGCTCGGCCTGCAGAGCGAGCCATCGATCGGAATCCCGGTGGAGGAGCTCACCGTGGCCCCCGCCGCGGCCGCCGTGTTGCCTCCGCAGTTCACGAGCATCGATGCGCCGGATGATCTGCGCACGAACACCGCCATCGACGCGCTGCGCGATGCCGTTGCCGCCGCGGGCGGGTCGGCGGGGACCGCGACGCTCTCCGTGCGATTCGATGCCATCGAGCCGGACTCGGAGCAGAGCTACTCGGTCTCCGGCAGCGCGGAGGCGATCACCATCACCGCCCCCACCCAAGCCGGAGCCGTGCTCGGCATCTACGACCTGGCATCCGCGGTGCGGGCCGGGCGCTCCGTCGCCGAGAATCTCGGCCGTACCGTCGACTCCGCGCTGCCGTTCCGCATGGTCGACCTCGGAGCCGTCGGGGTCAAGCCGGATCCCGCGGCATACGCGGATGGCACCGACTACTCCCACAACTCCAACGCGTTCAAAGACGTGATGCTCGCGGAGGCCCCGTACATCGATGAAGCGGAGCTGGCCGTCGCGACGGAGGAGTTCGAGGAGTACGTCCGCCACTCCCTGGCCCTCGGCTACAACGCGATCGCGGTGCCCGGCTTCATCGAGTACCTCACCTTCGACGCGGTGGGCGACGGCACAGACGTCTACGCCGCCGATGATCCGCACCGCGCTCGCGCGCTCGCCATGCAGAAGGCCTTCGGTCCGCTGCTCGACTACGCGGACCAGCTCGGCATGAAGGTCTATATGCGCACCGACATGCTCGCGCTGAGCACGCCGCTCGCGGAGTACTTCGATGAGGCCTTCGGCGGGCTCGCCACCGAAGACCCGAGGTTCTGGGATGTCTACCGCGCCGGCCTCGACGAGCTCTACGCCGCCCTGCCCGCCGTCGACGGCGTCGTGATCCGGATCGGTGAGGCCGGCCGCGTCTACGACCTGCCCGGTTGGGACTACTACTCCGAGCTGGCCGTGACCTCGGTCGATGCGGTGCGCGCCATGCTCACCACCTTCAGCGAGCAGGCAGAGGAGTCGGGGCGCGAGGTGATCTTCCGCTCGTGGAGCGTCGGAGTCGGAGCGGTCGGCGACATGCACACGAATCCCGAGTCCTACGCGCAGGTGCTCGACGGCATCGACTCGCCGGCCCTCGTCGTGTCGACGAAGTACTCCCTCGGCGACTTCTACAGTTACCTGCCGCTGAACACGACGCTCGAGACGGGCAGCCAGCGGCGCATCGTCGAGTTCCAGAGTCGGCGGGAGTTCGAGGCCTTCGGCGCGCTGCCGAACGATCTCGGCTCGCTCTACCAGACCGCCTTGGCCCACTTCATCGCCGCCAATCCGAACGTCGAGGGCATCTGGACCTGGACCCAGGATGGCGGCCCGTGGCGCGCCGGGCCGCTGACGCTCGAGCTGAAGGCCGGCTTCTGGCAGCTCTACGAGTTGAACACCGAGCTCGCCGTGCGCCTCGCCCGCGACCCCGCACTGGACCCGGCGGCGCTGACGGCCGACTGGATCCACGAGTGGTTCTCCGATGATCCGGCCACCGTGCAGGCGATCGCCACGGCCATGTCCGAGTCGAGGGACGCCGTGACCGGCGGTCTCTACATCGGCCCCTTCGCCTCCCAACGGGTCGAGGCACTCGGCCTCGAGCCGCCGCCCATGATGTGGATCTTCGAATGGGACATCCTGACCGGAGACAGCGCGGTGCTCTCCGTGATCTACCACGTGAGCAAGTCCAGCGCCGCGACGGCGATCGCCGGCGGCGCCGAGGCCGTGCGGACCGCCGAATCCATGCGCGAACTCGTCACGGCATCCGACCCGGCGACGTGGAAGGACGACGCGCTGCGCGAGCAGTTCGTCGCTGCCCTCGACTACCAGGTGAACCTGTTCCAGACCCTCGGCTCCTACCGCACCATGGTGCTGCGCCACAGCCAGTGGCTCGACACCGGATCGAGCACGGCCAAGGAGCAGTGGGCGGCCGCGCGCGCCCCCTGGGCCGGAGGCACGC
>CAZZNX010000125.1:0-9780 GCA_964655795.1 uncultured Leifsonia sp.
TTGGGACGATTCCTCGCAGGAGCGCTGGCTCGAGAATACCGGCATCGACCTCGTGCGCGGCCACGGCCGCATCAGCGGTGTGCGCACCGTCACGGTGAACCAAGGTTCGAGCGCGAATGCGGCAAGCCCGGACGGCGCCTCGATCACCCTGCGCGCCCGCCACGCCGTGGTTGTCAGCACCGGGACCGATCCCGCCATCCCCGACATCCCCGGACTCGCCGAGGCCGCTCCGTGGAGGAGCCGGGAGGCGACGTCCGTGCGCGAGGTGCCACGACGGCTCGCCGTGATCGGCGGCGGCAGCGTGGGCTGCGAGATGGCCACGCTGTTCCGCGCGCTCGGCGCCGAGGTCACCCTCATCGCCCGTGGCGGACTACTCGGAGGCATGGAACCCTTCGCGGGCGAGGCTGTGCAGGGGGCGCTCGTCGCCTCCGGCGTCACCGTGCTGACCGGAGTCTCGCCGAGCGCCGTGCACCGAGGCTCAGACGGCGTCGTGCGGATCGAATTCGGCTCGGATTCGCAGCAGGACGTCGAGGCAGACGAGGTGCTCGTGGCCACCGGGCGCGCACCGCGCACCGGCGAACTCGGACTCGAGGGCCTCGGGCTGACGCCGGGCGAGTGGCTGACGGTCGACGACACGCTGCGTGTCACGCCGCCGAGTGACGCGGCGAGCGACGGGGCCGGGGATGTGGCCGGTGCCGACGGCCCGCTGGCCGGTGGCTGGCTCTACGCCGTCGGTGACGTGAACCATCGCGCGCTGCTGACGCATCAGGGCAAGTACCAGGGGCGCGCGGCCGGCGATGTGATCGCGGCGCGTGCGAACGGCGGCCGGGTCGACGACGCGCCGTGGGGAGCGCACGTGGCAACGGCCGATCATGCCGCGGTTCCGCTGGTGGTGTTCACCGATCCGGAGATCGCATCGGTCGGGCTGACGGCCGCGGCCGCAGCCAAGCGGGCGGAGGCAGATGGCGGCGGCATCCGGGTCATCGACTACAACCTCGGCTGGGTTTCCGGCGCGACCCTTCACCGCGACGGCTACGAGGGGCGGGTGCGCGCCGTCATCGATGTCGACCGCGAGGTGATCATCGGCATGACCCTGGTCGGGCCGGATGTCGCCGAGCTGCTGCAGGCCGCCACCATCGCCGTGGTCGGCGAGGTTCCGATCGCCAGACTCTGGCACGCGGTTCCCGCCTTCCCGACGATGAGCGAGGTGTGGCTGCGGTTGCTCGAGGAGTACGGTCGGCCGGGCGCGCACTGATCCCGGCGCGCAGGGAACGCGCGGGGCTGCGGCTACGCTGAGGCTGTGCGCACGCTCCTCCTCGACTCCCCCATCAGCCGGCTCGGCTACCTCTATGCGACGGCCGTCGGCCTGGTCTGGGGCTTCATCTGGAGCACCGGCCGCGTCGAGCGCGTCGACGGCCTCTTCGTCTTCCGCGGCCTGCCGACGTGGGCGTTCGGCCGCGGCGGCTCCTGCGTGGGTGCCTGCTACCTGACCGACCACAATGTGACAGCCGATGTGCTCGAGCACGAGGTCGTGCACAAGCAACAGTGGCAGCGCTACGGCATGCTGTTCCCGCTGCTGTATCTGCTCGCCGGGCGCAACCCGCTCAAAAACCGCTTCGAGATCGAGGCCGGCCTGGAGAAGGGCGGCTACCTGCGCCGCCCCACCCGCTAGACCCGCTCCGCCTCGCCGAGACTGCAGGTTCGGCGCATATGGCGCGTGTTAGGCACCGAACGTGCAGTCTCGACGCGGGGGTAGACGGTGAGACAGCGACGCTAGCGGGCTTCGGCGAGCCGTTGCCGCAGTGCCGCGCGGTCGACGGGCAGTTCCGCGAGCAGCGTCGCCGCCGGATCGGGTTCGTTCCGCTCGAGCAGCGCGAGCATCATGTGCCGCGCGGTGATGGCACGCGCCTTCTCCGATGCCGCACGGCCGAGGGAGTTCTTGAGCACCGTCTTCGCACCGGAGGTCATCGATGCGGTGTGGCGGCTGGAGCGGCTGAGCGGGATGTGGTGGAACTCGCCCAGCGTGAGCCCGACCGCGGCGAGTGCCGAGCGGTCCAGGCGGTCGACGGCCTCGTTGGCAGTTGACGCGTCGACGCCGACGATCCGCGCCAGCTGGTCGTCTGCGAGGAGCGCGAGCAGTAGGTGCTCCGTGCCGATGCGTCGGTCACCGCGGCGCCCCGCCTCGTACACCGCGTCCTCCACGGCTGCCCGCGCCGATCTGCTGAATCGCTCAAACATTGCTCTCTCGCTTCCCGTGCTTCGCGTGCACCGACTGACGGGTGACGCCGAGGGCGTCACCGATCTGCTCCCATGACCATCCGGCTCGTCGCGCCTCAGCGACATGGGTCGCCTCAATGCGCTCCGCCAGGCGATGCAGCGCCGTCACGGCGCGCAGTCCGGTCGCCGGGTCGGCGGTGCGCAACTTCTCCACATCCAACGGTTCCATGTCTGTCAGTTTGAACTGACAAGCACGGTTTGTCAACTCAAATTGACAGCATCGAGCGGCGATTCCGGCACGGGCGGTTCCGCGCCGCTAGCTCTCGGAGCGGCCGAGCTTCCAGTAGCCCATGAACGCGACCTGCTTGCGGTCAACGCCGCGCTCCCGGACGAGGTGGCGCCGGAGGCCCGTGATGGCGCCGGCCTCCCCGGCCAGCCAGGCGTAGAGCTCGTCGGATGCCGCCTGCTCCGGAACCTCCCAGAGGAGGTCGTAGTCCGCGTTCTCCGAGCCGTCATCGGGTGCGTCGAGCTCTGCAGTCAGCGCCGCGCCGGGCACAGAGCTCGGCACAGCGACGGGCCGCGCGCGCTCGGCGGCCCACGCGTCGATCCAGGCGGTCACCGCCGGCACGAGCGCTCCCCCGTATGGCTGCCCCGCGCGCGGCAGCCAGTTGACCTGCACGCCGGCCGGGGCGTGCAACGGCAGCGCGTCGCCGGGCGTCGGCACCTCAAGGAACACGTGGCCGGTGGCATCCGCAGGCAGACCCTCGAGGATCACGGCCACGGCGGGGACGGCCGTCTCGTCGGCCGCGAGCAGCAGCGTGCGGGAGTCGCCCGGCCGCCACGCGTAGCCGCCCGGCTCCTCCTCGCTGGTGGCATCCGGGCCGATCAGCCCGAGCGCATCGCCGACCGCTGCGGCGGCCAGCCAGCGCGTTGCTGGACCGGTGAGGCCGTGTGAGACGAAGTCGACATCGACCTCGCGCAGCTCCGGGCGCGCGGCGCGGATCGTGTACGTGCGCCAGATGTCGCCGGGCAGCACCACCTTGATGCGCTGGTCGGCGCCGAACCAACCCCACTCGTGCAGATCCGGCCCGGTGAACGTCACCCGCGTGAAGTGTTCGCTGAGCGGGCGGATGCTGGCGACGGTGACGTCGAAGTGCCGGTAGCTGGGCTTCATGATGTTCTCCTTGAGCGCCAGAGCAGCCACACGAAGTATGGTGCGCCGACGACGGCGGTGAGTAGCCCGGCCGGGAGTTGGCCGGGGGCGATGACGGTACGGCCGAGCGTGTCTGCGACGCAGACGAGCAGGCCGCCGAGCAGGGCGGACATGGGCAGCACGAGGGCGTGCCTGCCGCCGACGAGGGCGCGGGCGGCGTGCGGGGCGACGAGTCCGACGAAGCCGATCACGCCGACCGCGGAGACGGCGGCCGCTGTGAGTGCGACGACGAGGCTGAGCAGGCCGAGCCTGGTGCGGCCGAGTGGCACACCGAGCACGCGGGGGGTGTCGTCATCCTGCGCCAGGATGTCGAGGTCGCGGCGGGCGCCGGCCAGGATCGGCGTGGCGACGATGAGCGCGATCAGCACGGGGATGAGCTGCGGCAGGGTGCGTCCATACGTGGATCCGGACATCCAGGTGAGAGCCTTGGCCCCGTTGTACGGGTCGGTCGAGATGATGAGCATGCTGACGATCGCTCCGGCGGCCGCGGAGACCCCGATGCCGAAGAGGATGAGCCTGCTCTGCGCGAAGCCGTCGCGTGCGGCGAGGCCGAAGACGATGACGGCGGCGGCGATCGCTCCGAGTAGCCCTCCGGCCGTGACGGCCCAGAAACTGGCGAGCGGCACGATCGTGATGATCAGCGCGGCGCCGACTCCCGCACCACCGGTGACACCGAGCAGCGCCGGCTCCGCGAGGGGGTTGCGCGAGACGGCCTGCACCACAGCGCCGGCCAGCGCGAGGGCCGCACCGGCGAGGATCGCGGCGAGCACGCGCGGCATCCGGGTGTTGACCACGAATTCCGTGACGGGCCCTGCCTGCCCCGTGAGCCAGTTGAGCAGGTCGCCGCCGAGCAGTTTGGCGTCGCCGAGCAGCAACGAGACGAAGGCGACGACGACGAGCAGCACCGCGGCGCCGACGATGAGCAGGCGGCGGGTGCGCGGGCTGGCGGTTGTGCCCAGCGCGAATCCAGCCGCCGATCCCGTTGCGCCGGTGTCGGTGAGCCTCCGCGCGAGGATGACGAGGAACACGGCGCCGAAGAGGGTCGTCACGACGCCGGTCGGCACCTCGACGCCCGCTGCGCCGCCGAACAGCATGCGCAGCAGCACATCGGCTCCGAGCACGATGATGACGCCCATGATCGCGCTGGCCGGGATGAGCGCCCGGTGGCGCTGCAGCCCGGGAACGCGGGCGGCAAGCAGGCGCACGATGGCGGGGGCGGCGAGGCCGACGAAGCCGATCGGGCCTGCGACGGTGACGGCGGATGCCGACAGCAGCACGGCCAGCACGATCGCGACGGCCTGGGTGCGGCGCACCCGCACGCCGAGCACGGTTGCGGTGTCGTCGCCGAGGGCGAGGATGTCGAGCTTGCCCGCCATGAGCATCAGCACGAGCACCGTCACCAGCACGATGGGGCCGAGCTGGGCCACGCCGTCGAGGCTGGTCTGCCCGAGGGTGCCGGCCCCCCAGGCGTAGAGGCCGGTCGTCTCCTCGGAGAAGAGCAGCAGCAGCATGGTGGTGAGCGCGCTGAAGGCGAGGCCGATGGCGGAGCCGGCGAGCACGAGGCGCACGGTGCCGGCGCCGTTGCTGCCGCCGCCTCCCGCGGCCAGCCCGAGCACGATGGCGGCGGCGGCGAGGCCGCCGAGGAAGGCGACGAGGCTGCCGGTGAGCAGCGGCACGCTGATGCCGAAGGCGCTGACGGCGACCACGGCGAGGTAGGCACCGGCGTTGACGGCGAGCGTGTCCGGCGAGGCGAGGATGTTGCGGGCGACCGTCTGCATCACGATGCCGGCGACACCGAGGGAGACTCCGACGAGCACTCCGGCGAGCAGGCGGGGAACGCGGGAGGCGACGAGGACGGCCGCGGCCTGGTCGTCGCCGTTGCCGGTCAGGACGTTCCACAGATCGACGACGTTGACGGACGACGAGCCCTGCGTCACGTGGATCGCGGCGAGCACGGCGACGAGCACGAGGCCGGCGGCCAGGCCGGCGAACAGTGTCGCCTTCCTGGCCGCCGGCGTTTCGGCATCCGCCGTGCTCGGAGCGCTCTGGAGAATGGTCACCGAATCGGTTCGCTACTCGGCGGAGGGGGCGACGGCGTCAACGACGGCGTCGATGTAGTCGTTCATCGACGACGGGCCACCGAACATCCAGATGCCGTCGGCGAGGTTGTGGACCTTGCCGCTCTGCACGAAGGGAAGCGACAGCCAGACGGCGTTCGTGGAGAGCTCGTTCGTGTATGCGTCCATGCCCTCGGCCGCGATGTAGAAGAAGTTCACGTCACCGATCGAGGTGAGGCCCTCGACGTCGGTCGTGCCGAGGCCGTAGTCGGCGTCGCCCTCACCCGTCCAGGCGTTCACCATGCCGAGTTCTTCGGTGATCTCGGCGAGCAGCGCGCCCTGCGCGAATGGACGGATCGAGACCTGCCCGCTCGACGCCCACGCGTCGCTCATCATGAACTCGGTGCCGGTCAGGCCGGCGGCGTCGATCGCGGCCTTGCCCTCGGCGATCTTGGCGTCAAACTCCTCGAGCAGCTCGGCAGCCTCGTCTTCGGTGCCGGTGGCCGTCGCGATGTTGTTCAGGTTGTTCTCCATCTGACCGATGGCGTTGCTGGCGTCTGCACCACGTACGACGAGCACGGGGGCGAACTCCTCGATCTGGGCGATGGCGCTCTCGCTGAGGTCGGTGGTGGTGAGAACAAGGTCGGGGGCGAGGCCCGCGATGGCGTCGATGCTGGGCTCGCCGCGCTGGCCGACATCCGTGACGCTCTCGTCGAGGTCTTCTGCCTTGACCCAGGTGGCGTAGCCCTCGACGTCGGCGACACCGACGGGCATCACGCCCAGTGCGACGAGGTTCTCCGCGGTGTTCCACTCCAGCGCGACGACCTTGGTGGCCGGGGCGTCGAGCGAGATCGTCTCGCCGCGGTCGTCGGTGATCGTGATGGCGGCGTCGATTCCGGATGCCGCCGGCGTCGTGTCTTCCGTCGTGCCGCAGCCGACGAGAAGCATGGCGGTCGCGGCCGCGGCGATGGACAGGGCGATGGTGCGCGTGTTCATGTTTTCCTTGGGGTGGGGCGGGTGGCGAGATGATCGCCGTGGGGTCGTGCGGGGGTCTGAGTGCTTCGGTGGCGCTTCTTCGGTGGCGCTGGGGCTTCGGTGGTTGTGACGCGTTTGGGCATGCTGCTGCCCGGCCGGGGTCGGCCGTGCGATCAGCGTGTGGCTGTGGGGTGCGGGTCGGGCGGTGGCGCTAGGCCATCGCGAGCTCTCTGGCCGCGCTGGGCTCCGTTGCGGTCGGCACTGTCGCACTGCGCTCCGTTCGGGCACTCGCGGAGTTGTGGCGGCCGATGGCGCGGGTGCGCACCTTCCCGCTCTCCTCGTCGTGGTGCACGTCGACGCGGATTCCGTACGCCTCGCTCAGCAGGTCGGCGGTGAGCACATGCGCAGGCGTGCCGGAGGCCTGAACACGGCCGCCGGCCAGGAGCACGACGTGGTCGGCGATCGCGGCGGCCTGATCGAGGTCGTGCAGCACGACACCGATGGTGACGCCGTGCACCTCGGCGAGGTCGCGGATGAGGTCGAGCAGTTCGACCTGGTAGCGGAGGTCGAGGTAGGTGGTCGGCTCGTCGAGCAGCAGCACGGCGGTGTCCTGCGCGAGGCAGCTGGCGAGCCAGACGCGCTGCAGCTGGCCGCCGGAGAGACGATCGACCTGACGGTCGGCAAGCTCGGCGACGCCGGTGATGGCCATGGCGTGTTCGACAACGGCAGCGCCGTCGGCGTCGCCGCGGGTCCAGCGGCCGCGGTGCGGGTGACGACCGAACTCGACGACCTCACGCACCGAGAGGCCGGCCGGCGTCGGTCGGCTCTGCGCGAGCAGGGTGACGCGGCGGGCGAAGTCGCGGTGGCTGAGGCTCAGGGCGTCGATCGCCGCGGCATCCGCGGCACCGTCTGTGCCCTGTACGGGAAGCTCGATGCGGCCTGACACCGGGGCGTGCAGACGCGCCAGCGTGCGCAGCAACGTGGACTTGCCGCTGCCGTTCGGACCGACCAGCGCGGTGACCCGGCCGGGTGCGAGCGCGATGTCAGCGCCGTGCACAACGGGGGTACCGTTGTAGGCGAGGGTGAGGTCGATTCCGAGCATTCACCCATTTTAGGTAAGCCTTAGCTAACCTTGTCAAGTTGAACTGAGGATTGCCTAACTTCTCGGTGGAATTGTCCCCCGCCGTACGTGATGTTTACCAGCCCTGCGGATGCCTGCGCTCCCAGTGCACGCGGCGCTCCAGCTGTGCTCCGAGGGCGAGCAGCGTCGCTTCGCCGCCCGGCCGCCCGATGAGCTGCACGCCCATCGGCAGGCCGGCATCCGTCTCGGCGATCGGCAGCACGATCGCGGGCAGGCCACTGACGTTGAGCATCGAGGTGAACGGCGTGTACTGCACCTGCTGGGCGAAGTTGCGTTCGCCGTCTTCGGCGTCGTACCAGCCGATCGGGCGCGGGGTGAGCGCGAGCGCCGGGGTGAGCACCGCATCGAAGCGCGAGAGCTGGCGGATGAGGGAGCGCTCGTAGGCGGCGAGTGTCTTGAGCGCCTCGGCGAGGGTGCGGGCGCTGAGTTCGCGGCCGCGATGCATCAGCCAGCGAGTGAGGGGTTCGAGCAGTTGCTCCTGCTCGGCGGTCTCGGCCGGAATACCGGCCGCCCCGGCCTGCCAGATCGTGCGGAACGCCGGCGCGTAGCTGTCATCGGGTTCGAGCGCCGTCTCGTCGATGCCGTGCCCCATCGTGGCGAAGGCGGCGACGGCCTCGTCGAGCGCGTGCCGCGCCTCAGGTGCGATCCCGATGTCGTAGGCGCTGTCCCAGGCGGAGGTCGTCATCACACCGAGCTGGAAGCGGCCCTCGCCACGCACCGCCGAAGCCAGGAACGGGCCGTCGTCGCCCGGTGCGCGCAGCGCGTAGTGGTGGTCGGCTGGATAGCCGCGCGGAGCGATCATCGCGTCGAGCAGTAGCGCCGCATCGGCGACGGTGCGGGCCAGGGGGCCGGGCACAGCGAGGCCGGCGAGCGAGTCGAGGGCGCTGCCACCCGGCACGCGTCCACGGGAGGGTTTCAGCCCGACCAGACCACATGCCGCTGCGGGAATACGTACAGATCCCCCGCCGTCGCTGCCCGGTGCGAACGGCAGCATTCCGGATGCCACGGCCACGGCCGCGCCGCCGCTCGACCCTCCGGAGCCGAGCGTCGGATCCCACGGGTTACGGGCCGGGGGTGCGGCCAGGCTCTCGGTGTAGCTCGGCAGACCGAACTCGGGGGTCGCCGTCTTGCCAAGGCTCACGCCGCCGGCAGTGTCCATCGCCTCGACGATTTCGTCCGAGATCGACGGGATGAAATCGGCGAAGAGGCGGGAGCCGAAGCCGGTCGGCACGCCGGCACGCATCTCGAGGTCCTTGTCGCCGAACGGGAGGCCCCAGATAGGCGCGGTGCGCTCTGAGGATTCTTGTAGTTCTGCGGCGCGGGCGCGGGCGGCATCCGCCGTCACCGTGACGAAGGCACCCAGCTCGGGGTTCAGGCGCTCGATGCGGGCGAGGTAGTGCTCTGTGAGTTCAAGCGGTGAGAAGTCACCCTTCTGCAGTGCCTGCCACTGGTCGAGTGCGGTGAGATCGTGCAGTTCAGCCATCCCCCGAGCCTATTGCGAGGCGGCCCTAGCTTGCGTCTAGTCTGAGCAGTGACCGTTCCACAGAGCGAGGACGCAATGCAGCGACTCTTGGATACCCGCATCACCCGGTGGCACACAAAGCTGCTCTTTGTGCTCGGAGCGTTGCTGATCAGCGCTGCCATCGCAGCACTCCTGCGGGAGCTCGGCACGCCGATGCCCATCACCAGCGTGCTGAATTCCCTCGTCACAATCGCCAGCTTCCTCCTCGGGGCACGACTGTTCCGCGGCCAGGGCGAGGCGGTCACGCCCCGACGCGCCTGGTGGCGAATGACGGCGCGACCCCGGCTGAGTCGAGTGCTTGGAATCCTGTTTACCTTCGCGACGCTGACTTTGCTGTTCTCCCCGATTCTCGCCCCGGGGAGTGCCATCTCCGCGCACGGCGAGCCCTTTGCTTCGACGATCATTGACAGCATCGGGTTCGCCGCATTGGCATTTTTCTACCTGAACTCGGCATTCCGACTGCGCAAGCTGCCCGCTCCAGTCCGGGAACCGAAGTTTCGAACGCCGGCGGAACTCAGGTAGCGCACCCGACCGATGCCCTGAGCTTCTAACGGATCGGGTTGCCCGGGGCGTCGCGGCTGAGTGCCGGGCATGCGTTGACGCACCAGCACCATGCATGGTTCCCGAGATTGCCTTGGTGACGGCTGCCGCCTTT
>CAZZNX010000126.1:0-1827 GCA_964655795.1 uncultured Leifsonia sp.
GACCTCGGCGAGATCGAGCGCTTCATCGAGGCCATGATCTCGATCAAGGGCGAGGCGGATGCCGTCGCCGCCGGCGTGTGGCCCGCCGACGACAACCCACTGCGCAACGCCCCGCACACCGCGCAGTCGGTCGTGACCGGAGACGACGAGTCCGGCGAGTGGGCCCACCCGTACACCCGCGAAACCGCGGTCTACCCGGTGCGTTCGCTCATCCGCAACAAGTACTGGGCGCCGGTGCGCCGCATCGACCAGGCCTACGGCGACCGCAACCTCGTGTGCGCCTGCCCGCCGCCGGAGGCCTTCGCCTAAGCGGCATCGCCGCGTCCCAGAGGCCGCACATCCGATCGCACCTGCCCCGACACGGGCCGGATCGCCACGGATGTGCGGCCTCTGTCGGTTTCTGGAGGAGGCCTCAGCTCGTGTGACGGAGGGCTGGCGACGGCAGTGACGCGGGAGTAATCTGAGGACAACTCATCTATGGAGGAGGCTCTCATGCTTCTGGCAGATCTTCTCTGGGCGGGTGCGGGGCTGAGCCTGATCGCCACATTGGCCGCCGCGGTCGCACTGATTCCCGATGCACTCGATGCCCGCGCCGATCGCCTGCAGCACAGCGATCCCGGCACGGCGGCAGCGCTGCGCCGGGCCCGTGCGATGACCGAGTTCGGCAGCGGTGAGGGGCTGCTGTTCGACGGCTCGCTTGTGGCATGCACCCCGACCAGGCGCAACGGGATCACGCTGCGCGTACTCGGCGATGACGAGGAGTCGGAGCACGCCGTCGCCGTTCGTGCTGCCGCAACTCGAGAGCCGGTCGAGGTGACGCCGAAGGCCGATGTCGTCAGCCGGCCGCGAAGAGCGCCGGCCACCACATCACGGCGAGTGGGTAACCGACGAACGAGGCGACGTCCAGAACCCAGTGTGCGATGACGAGCGGCATCGTGCGACCCCACTTCTCGTAGCACCAGCCGAACAGCACGCCCATCGCGAGATTGCCCGCAAAAGGGCCGAAGCCCTGGTAGAGGTGGTAGCTCCCGCGCAGCGTCGCGCTGGTGAAGATGATCGCCCAGCGATTCCACCCCAGTTGCCGTAGCCGGGTGAACAGATAGCCGACGACGATGATCTCCTCGCTCAACGCCGCGTTCGCCGCCGAGAGCAAGAGAATCGGGATCGTCCACCAGAAGGTCTCGAGCGGCGAGGCGTTGATCGCCACGGTGATGCCGAGCGCCCTGCCGCCCAGGTAGAGCGCGATGCCGGGGATGCCGATGACGGCAGCCAATGCGAGGCCGGCGCCGAGGTCGTGCCACGGGCGGGTCAGATCGAATCCGATCCGCCGAAACGGACTCTGGCCCGGCTTCCACAGCAGGTACAGCACGAGCGCCACCGCGAAGAGCGCGAAGAAGATGTTCAGGAACTGGTAGGTGAAGTCGAGCCATTCGCGGCTCGACTGTGACGTGTTCAGGGCCGTGCTCTGCTCACCAAGCGGCTTCTCCGCGGTGAGCTTCGCGATCAGCGACACGACCGAGTACACGGCGGACGCCCCGAGCGAGAGCCCGAGCACGATCGCCAACTCGATCCACAGCCTGGTGCGCTCCGGCCGCGTGAGGCTCGGAACCGGGGGAGGGGGTGGAAGGCGGAGCGTTGCCGTCACTGTTGGCCGACCCGGCACGCCGGCGTGCCTCCGGGAAGTGCGAAGCGGTAGCGCGCCACGAGCGCGTAGCCGGCGGCAGCCAGCCACGACAGCGGCGGGAGCAGCATGAGGTGTCCGGCGAAACGAAGCAGCGCGCTGGGCTGATGCGTGAGCAGGGCGGCGACCGCGCGGTGCCCGCCGTG
>CAZZNX010000126.1:1851-9688 GCA_964655795.1 uncultured Leifsonia sp.
CAGCCACACGCGTGACGCGGCATCCGCCTCACTCAGGCCGTACTTCGGAAGGTCCGTCCACTGGTATGGGGAGGCCTCGGGCATCGCGGGCAGCACGTCTCGCAGCCACGAGACGCTGCTCGTGCAGAAGCCGCAATCGCCGTCGAAAATCAGCAGCGCGGGTTGTGAATTCAAAGCGGACGCCATGCCGCCATTCAACCACGGGAGGGGGGCGCAAGATCCTGCGAATTTACGCACAACATTTGAGCGATTTGTAAGATCCTGCAAGAAATCTGCTCATGATGTTTCCTGTTTGTAACGGTTCCGTACTGAATTTGCACATGGCGAGCGCGCTGCATACTCTCGGGGGTACTTGGCGCGGCGGTGCGACAACGTTTCCGTGCTGCCGTTGCCCACTTTGCACAGGAGGAAAACTTGAAGATCAAGAAGCTAGGCCTCGTTGCCGTCGCTCTTGCTGCCGCCAGCGCTCTCGCGCTCAGCGGTTGCGCAAGCGACACCGGCAGTGGCAGTGGAAGCACCGAAGGCGCATCCAGCTCGTCGGCCATCATCACCACGAACGGCTCGGAGCCGCAGAACCCGCTGCTCCCCGCCAACACCACCGAGACCGGTGGCGGAAAGATCGTCACGTCGATCTTCGCCGGCCTGGTGTCCTACACCGCTGACGGCGAGATCGAGAACGAGGTCGCGAAGTCGATCGAGTCTGACGATGCACAGCACTGGACCGTCACGCTGAACGACGGCTGGACCTTCACCAACGACGAGCCCGTCACGGCGAACTCCTTCGTTGACGCATGGAACTACGCCGCCACGCTGAGCAACGCTCAGGGTGGTTCGTACTTCTTCGACAACATCGAGGGCTTCTCCTACGACACCGACTCCGAGCTGACCGGTCTCAAGGTCGTCGACGACCTGACCTTCACGGTTGCCCTCGCGGCTCCCGAGGCCGACTGGCCGCTCCGTCTGGGCTACTCGGCTTACATGCCGCTGCCCGAGGCCGGCCTTGCCGACATGGCAGCATTCGGTGAGAACCCGATCGGAAACGGCCCGTACATGCTGGCCTCCGACTCGGCATGGGTCCACAACGAGAAGATCGACCTGATCACCAACCCCGACTACAAGGGTGTTCGCACCCCGGTCAACGGTGGCCTCACGATCACCTTCTACGCGACCCAGGATGCGGCTTACGCCGATGTCCAGGGTGGCAACCTCGACGTGCTCGATGGCGTCCCGGACTCCGCATTCTCGACCTACGAGGACGAGTTCGGTGACCGCGCGGTCAACCAGGCTGCTGCCATCTTCCAGGGCTTCAACATCCCCGGCTACCTCGAGCACTTCGGCATGGATGAGGAAGGCGAGCTTCGCCGTCACGCCATCTCGATGGCGATCAACCGCGACGAGATCACCGATGTGATCTTCGAGGGCACCCGCACCCCGGCCACCGACTTCACCTCCCCGGTGATCGCCGGCTGGACCGACAAGCTCGAGGGCGCTGAGTTCCTGGAGTACAACCCGGAGGAGGCCAAGAAGCTCTGGGCCGAGGCCGACGCCATCTCGCCCTACACCGGTACCTTCGACATCGCGTACAACGCCGATGGCGGACACCAGGCTTGGGTCGAGGCTGTCACCAACAGCATCGCCAACACGCTCGGCATCCAGGCCGTTGGCAAGTCCTACCCGACCTTCGCCGCTGCGCTGGACGACCGTGAGCAGCAGAAGCTGACCGGTGGAACGCGTGCCGGATGGCAGGGCGACTACCCCTCGATGTACAACTTCCTCGCACCGCTCTACCAGACCGGTGCAGGCAGCAACTACGAGGGTTACAGCAACCCGGAGTTCGACGCGCTGCTCGCTGAGGGCTCTGTCGCAGAGACCGTCGAGGACGCAACCGCGAAGTACCAGGCTGCACAGGAGGTCCTGCTCAAGGACATGGCCACCGTTCCGCTCTGGTACTCCAACGTGAACGGTGTCTCGTCTGAGGCCGTTGACAACGTGGTGTTCGGCTGGGACTCCGTGCCGCTCTACTACCAGATCACGAAGGAATAGTTCTCCGTAACTAACCTCCCTTCCTAGTTCGACCGGCTGTCCGAGGCGTTTCGCCTCGGACAGCTGGCCGACTAAGCTCATCCAGTGATTGTGATCTCAATGCTTCTTCCATCGAACGGAGGATGCTGATGCTGTGGTACACAGGCAGACGTATTCTTCAGATGATCCCCGTTTTCTTCGGCGCGACCTTCCTCATCTACTTCATGGTGTTTTCCCTCCCGGGTGACCCGATTGCCGCTCTGTACGGCGACCGTCCTCCGGCCCCTGAAGTGATCGAACAGATTCGGGCGCAGTACAACCTCGACAAGCCGTTCATCGTTCAGTACCTGCTCTACATCGGCGGTCTGTTCCAGGGTGATTTCGGAACGACGTACTCCGGCCGACCCGTCTCAGAGGTCATGGCCGACGCGTTCCCGATCACCCTCCGGCTCGCCATGCTGGCCCTCTTCTTCGAGGCCGTCGCCGGCATCACGATCGGCCTCATCGCCGGCCTCCGCAAGGGCAAGTTCTTCGACGCGAGTGCCCTCGTCGTCAGCCTCCTGTTGATCTCCGTTCCGACCTTCGTCGTCGGTTTCATCTTGCAGTACGTCTTCGGCGTGCAACTGGGCTGGGCCCGAACGACCGTCAGTGGCGATGCGCCGTTCAACGAGCTGGTCCTGCCGGCGATCGTGCTGGCATCCGTGTCGTTCGCGTACATCGTGCGCCTCACTCGGGCGAGTGTCGCTGACAACCTGAACGCGGACTTCGTGCGCACGGCGACGGCCAAGGGCCTCTCGCGCAATCGTGTCGTGCGCGTGCACGTGCTGCGCAACTCGCTCGTTCCCGTCGTCACCTTCCTGGGCGTCGACCTGGGTGCGCTCATGGTCGGTGCGATCGTCACCGAGGGTATCTTCAACATCAACGGCGTCGGCGGCACGGTCTACCGCGCCATTCAGCTCGGAGAAAGCCCCACCGTGGTGTCGTTCGTGGCCGTGATGGTCATCATCTTCGTCGTGGCCAACCTGCTCGTCGACCTGCTCTACGCCTTGCTCGACCCGAGGATCCGCTATGCAAAATAAGAATTTCAAGCCGCAAGAGCACTACGTTGCGCCGATCGAAGACACCCCTATCGTCGCGGTCGACCGCCTCGACGAATCCGAGAAGGCCAGGAGCACCTGGGCGGACTCATGGGACTCCATGCGTCGTCGCCCCTCGTTCTGGATCTCCTCGATTCTCATCGTGTTGATCCTGATCGTCGCCGCGTTCCCCGGGCTGTTCACCTCGGTGTCGCCGAACCTGAACTGTCAGCTGGCGAACAGCAACGGCGCTCCGGAGGCCGGCCACCCGCTCGGCTTCACCCGCCAGGGCTGTGACGTCTACTCACGCATCATCTTCGGTGCGCAGGCGTCCGTCACAGTCGGTCTGCTCGCGACGCTGCTCGTGACGATCTCGGGCATCATCATCGGTTCGCTCGCGGGCTACTACGGCGGGTTCATCGACTCCTTCGTCTCCCGCGTCGGCGACATCTTCTTCGCGATCCCCACCGTCCTCGGTGCGATTGTGCTGATGTCGGTGCTGCCCGAGCGCACACCCGTCACGGTGGCGCTGGTGTTGGCCCTCTTCGCGTGGCCGCAGATTGCCCGCATCATGCGTGGTGCTGTGCTGTCCGCGAGGAACTCCGACTACGTGACCGCGTCGACCGCCCTTGGCGTCACGAGGTTCCGCATCCTGATCCGGCACGTCATCCCGAACTCGATCGCTCCTGTGATCGTCATCGCGACGATCTCGCTTGGAACCTTCATCGTCGCCGAGGCGACGCTGTCCTTCCTCGGTATCGGTTTGCCGCCGACGGTCATGTCCTGGGGTAACGACATCGCCCAGGCGCAGACGTCGATCCGCACCAACCCCCAGGTGCTGCTTCTTCCCTCCGCCGCGCTCGCGATCACCGTGCTGTCGTTCCTGATGCTCGGCGACGTGGTGCGCGACGCACTCGACCCGGCAGCGAGGGCACGTCGATGACCGCCATGAATGAAAACGAGAGTCAGAACATCGATACCTCGATCACGCCCCTGCTCCAGATCCGCAACCTCGAGGTCGGATTCCGCACTCAGCGCGGCCTCGTGCCCGCAGTGCGCGGCGTCGACCTGACCCTGTACCAGGGGCAGACCCTCGCCATCGTGGGAGAGTCCGGTTCCGGCAAGACGACGACCGCGCAGTCGATCATCGACCTGCTGCCCGGCACCGGCGAGGTCACGGGCGGCGAGATCCTGTTCGAGGGTCGCGACCTCACCAAGATGTCCCCGAAGGAGATCCAGGGCGTTCGAGGCAACCTGATCGGCTACGTGCCCCAGGACCCGATGTCGAACCTCAACCCGGTGTGGAACATCGGGTTCCAGGTCGAGGAGGCCATCAAGGCCAACGGTGTCGCCCAGGGCAAGGATGCGAAGCTTCGCGCCATCCAGGTGCTGGAGGAGGCCGGGCTCGGCGACGCGTCGGAACGTCTCAAGCAGTACCCGCACCAGTTCTCCGGCGGCATGCGCCAGCGCGTGCTCATCGGTATCGGCCTGTCGTCCCGCCCGAAGCTGCTGATCGCCGACGAGCCGACCTCGGCTCTCGACGTCACGGTGCAGCGCCAGATCCTCGATCACCTCGGCACTCTGACGCGCGACTACGGCACCTCCGTGCTGTTCATCACGCACGACCTCGGCCTCGCCGCCGAACGTGCGGAACAGCTCGTGGTGATGTACCGCGGCAAGATCGTCGAGTCCGGCTCGTCCAAGGAGATCCTGGCCAACCCGCAGCACCCGTACACGCAGCGCCTGGTTTCGGCAGCGCCGAGCCTCGCATCGCGGCGCATCCAGTCGGCCAAGCACGCCGAGGCCGAGGCACCGGAGATCTTCTCCGGCGACTCCCTCGACGCGACGCTGATCGCCCGCGCCGCAGAGCGTGAGCAGGCGGCGCCGGCCAAGGACCTGATCTCGGTGCAGGACGTCTCCAAGACGTACCGCATCCGTCAGCAGGGCTTCAAGTACAAGGAGCTCCAGGCCGTCAACGGTGTGAGCTTCGGCGTGCAGCGCGGAACGACCACCGCGATCGTCGGTGAGTCCGGCTCCGGCAAGTCGACCGTCGCCAAACTGCTGCTGCAGCTGGAGACGATCACGAGCGGAAAGATCGAGTTCGACGGTCAGGATGTCGCCGCGCTGAAGGGTGCAGAACTGCTCAAGTTCCGCCGCCGCGTTCAGCCGGTGTTCCAGGACCCGTACGGATCGCTCGACCCGCAGTACAGCGTCGGCAACACGATCGCCGAGCCGCTGCTCGCGCACAAGGTCGGCACGGCCAAGGAACGGCAGGCCCGCGTTCTGGAGCTGCTCGACCAGGTGTCGCTGCCCGCCGCGACGCGATTCCGCTACCCGAGCGAGCTCTCCGGTGGACAGCGTCAGCGCATCGCCGTCGCGCGCGCTCTGGCGCTCAAGCCCGATGTGCTCGTGCTCGACGAGGCCGTCTCGGCGCTCGACGTGCTCGTGCAGGGTCAGATCCTGAACCTGCTCACCGAGCTGCAGACCGAGCTCGGTCTGACCTACCTCTTCATCACGCACGACCTCGCGGTCGTGCGACTGATCGCCGACAACGTCTGCGTCATGAAGAAGGGTCAGATCATCGAGGCCGCGACGACCGATGAGGTCTTCGACAACCCTCGTGAGCGCTACACGCAGGACCTGCTGGCCGCCATTCCCGGCGGAAACTTCGTGTTCGGCCGCTAGTCGACCACCGAAAAACCGGCAGTTCACTGATCGGCCCAGCACCCGTCATCCGGGTGCTGGGCCGATTTTCATGTAAGTCAGGGTAAACTGATCGCATAGGGTACCAGCGAACATTGATTTCGCAACCGTAAGACCGTCCCTATCGCGCGCTTCATCAGTGCTCTTCTCAGCCTGATCCCGTCGAGCAGGGTGCTCGCCGCGAGGCGCAATTCAACCCACAGCAGACCAAGGACAAACTTTTATGGCACTCGCCACGCGCGATAACCTCCGAAATGTGGCGATTGTCGCCCACGTTGACCACGGCAAGACGACTCTGGTTGACGCCATGCTGCGCCAGACCGACTCCTTCGCCGAGCACGCTCACCTCGAAGAGCGCGCCATGGACTCCAACGAGCTGGAGCGCGAAAAGGGCATCACGATTCTCGCCAAGAACACGGCGGTCTCGTACAAGGGCAAGCACGCCACCGACGGCCCCATCGTCATCAACGTCATCGACACCCCCGGCCACGCCGACTTCGGCGGAGAGGTCGAGCGCGGTCTCTCCATGGTCGACGGTGTCGTTCTGCTCGTCGACGCCAGCGAGGGTCCGCTCCCGCAGACCCGCTTCGTGCTGCGCAAGGCCCTCGAGGCCAAGCTCCCCGTGATCCTGTTGGTCAACAAGACCGACCGCCCGGACGCCCGCATCGACGAGGTCGTCGCCGAGAGCCAGGACCTGCTCCTCGGCCTCGCCAGCGACATGGCCGACGATGTTCCCGACCTCGACCTCGACGCGATCCTCGACGTTCCCGTCGTCTACGCATCGGGTCGTAACGGCGCAGCCAGCCTGAACAAGCCCGAGAACGGCGCACTGCCGGACAACGACGACCTCGAGCCGCTCTTCGAAGCGATCCTCAAGCACGTCCCGGCTCCCGTCTACGACGACGAGCACCCGCTGCAGGCCTGGGTCACGAACCTCGACTCCTCGCCGTTCCTCGGCCGCCTCGCGCTGCTGCGTATCTTCCAGGGCACGATCAAGAAGGGCCAGACCGTTGCCTGGGTCAAGCACGACGGCACCGTCTCCAACGTGCGCGTGACCGAGCTCTTCATCACGAAGGCTCTTGACCGTTTCCCCGCCGAGAGCGCAGGCCCCGGTGACATCGTCGCCGTCGCCGGTTTCGAGGACATCTTCATCGGTGAGACTCTCGCCGACGTCAACGACGTGCGCCCGCTGCCGACCATCACGGTCGACGACCCCGCCATCTCGATGACGATCGGTACCAACACCTCGCCGATCATCGGCAAGGTCAAGGGCCACAAGCTCACCGCGCGCATGGTCAAGGACCGCCTCGACCGCGAGCTCGTCGGTAACGTCTCGCTCAAGCTCGTCGACATCGGACGCCCGGACGCCTGGGAGGTTCAGGGCCGTGGAGAGCTCGCTCTCGCGATCCTCGTCGAGCAGATGCGTCGTGAGGGCTTCGAGCTCACCGTCGGCAAGCCGCAGGTGGTTCTGAAGAAGATCGACGGCAAGACCCACGAGCCGTTCGAGCACCTCACCATCGATGCCCCCGAGGAGTTCCTCGGTGCCATCACGCAGCTGCTCGCCGCCCGCAAGGGTCGCATGGAAGGCATGTCGAACCACGGCACCGGCTGGGTCCGCATGGAGTTCATCGTTCCGTCGCGCGGTCTCATCGGCTTCCGTACCGAGTTCATGACGATCACCCGCGGTGCGGGCATCGCGAACGCCGTCTCGCACGGCTACGAGCCCTGGGCCGGCGAGATCACGACCCGCACCAACGGCTCCATCGTGGCCGACCGTGCCGGTGTCGCCACCCCGTTCGCCATGGTGGCTCTGCAGGAGCGCATGTCGTTCTTCGTCGAGCCCACCCAGGAGGTGTACGAGGGCATGGTCGTCGGCGAGAACTCGCGCGCCGATGACATGGACGTGAACATCACCAAGGAGAAGCAGCTGACCAACATGCGTCAGTCCACCTCCGACTCCTTCGAGCGCATGACTCCGTCGCGCAAGCTCACGCTGGAAGAGGCGCTCGAGTTCGCCCGCGAGGACGAATGCGTCA
>CAZZNX010000127.1:0-9365 GCA_964655795.1 uncultured Leifsonia sp.
GTTCTCGGCGAGCCGCACATCATCGAGGTAGCCGAGGCGCTCATTGCGCTCGATCCATTCCTCGAGCTGCTCGGCCGGCAGGCCGTTCTGCTCGAGGAACTGTTCCGCCTCGGCGACGGAGAGGTCGCGTCTGGCGAGCTTCTTGATGAGCGCGTTCTCCAGGGCGGCCGGGTCGAACTCCGCCTCGGCCTCCTCGTCGTCATCGTCGTCGCTGTACTCGGCGGTCCAATCGCCGGGCTCTGCGATGACGACGGGCTCGCCGTCATCGCCAAAGCCGGCACTGTCGAAGCCGCGTTCGGGAGCCACGAATGGACGTCGGAACGCGGTCGACTCGATCCCCGAGGGTCCAGAGACATCGATCCCCGGCGCCGCCCACGGCAGGTAGCTGACCGTGGCCAGCGAGTCGTCCCGCGCCGCCGGAGCCTCGGCAACGGGGGCCGGCGTCGGGGTGGGAGGCGGCGCGCTCGGCAGCGTGGCGAGCGGCTTGACCGGCTTCAGCGGCTTGACCGGCTTCAGCGGCTTGACCGGCCGGGAGGCCGGCCGAGCAGGGGGCTGCTCGACCGGCGCCTCGACGCCCGCGTCCTGCTTCACGTCGGCGGCGCCGTCGTGGTTCTCGTCGTCACGATGCTCGTTGTCACGCTGCTCGTTGTCGCCGGGAGCGCCGCCGCCCCACCATCCGATTTCCATGATGACTGGGCTGCCTAGGCGCCCTTGCGGGCCTTCAGCTTCGCGACGAGCGGCTCCTCCTCGACGGGCACAATGCCGGCCGCGGCATCGGCTGCGGCCTTCTTGGCCGCCTCCGCCGCTGCGGCGGCACCGACTGCGCCGACGCCGAGCTTGGCGAGGATCCGGTTCTCGATCTCGAGCGCGATGTCGGGGTTGCGCAGCAGGAAGTTGCGGGAGTTCTCCTTGCCCTGGCCGAGCTGGTCGCCCTCGTAGGTGTACCAGGCTCCGGACTTCTTGACGATGCCGTGGTCGACACCGAAGTCGATCAGGCTGCCCTCGCGGGAGATGCCGATGCCGTAGAGGATGTCGAACTCGGCCTGCTTGAACGGCGGGGCCATCTTGTTCTTGACGACCTTGACGCGGGTGCGGTTACCGACGGCATCCGTGCCGTCTTTCAGCGTCTCAATGCGACGGATGTCGAGACGAACCGATGCGTAGAACTTGAGCGCCTTTCCACCGGCGGTCGTCTCCGGGCTTCCGAAGAACACACCGATCTTCTCGCGCAGCTGGTTGATGAAGATCATCGTGGTGTTGGTCTGGCTGAGGCCACCGGTCAGCTTGCGCAGCGCCTGGGACATGAGGCGGGCCTGGAGGCCGACGTGGGAGTCACCCATCTCGCCCTCGATCTCGGCGCGCGGCACGAGGGCGGCAACGGAGTCGATGACGATCAGGTCGATGGAGCCGGAGCGCACGAGCATGTCGGCGATCTCGAGGGCCTGCTCACCGGTGTCCGGCTGGGAGACGAGCAGAGCGTCGATGTCGACACCGAGCTTCTTCGCGTACTCGGGGTCGAGCGCGTGCTCGGCGTCGATGAAGGCGGCGATGCCACCCGCGCGCTGGGCGTTGGCGATGGCGTGCAGGGTGAGCGTGGTCTTACCCGAGGATTCCGGGCCGTAGATCTCGACGATACGGCCGCGCGGGAGCCCGCCAATGCCGAGTGCGACGTCCAGTGCGATCGAACCGGTGGGAATGGTCTCGACGGGGGCGCGCTCGTCGCTGCCGAGGCGCATGACCGAGCCCTTGCCGAACTGGCGGTCGATCTGAGCGAGAGCGGTTTCGAGGGACTTCTCGCGGTCTGCGGGTGATGGCATTTCATTCTCCTTATGACTGGTTCGGTTCGCCTATAGGCTGTCGTGTTCGTGGCGGCGGGTTCGGCCTGTTCGACGCGGTTTCTCGTGCGTCGAGCACCCTTCATCCCTGTGAACCGGGCACGGACTGACAAGGCAGTCAGCAGTTCGTCAGCTGATGTTTTCGACTGTACGCCGGGCCACCGACACGGGTTCGTGCACGGGTGGATCGGTGGAAAACAGTCAGCTCAGGTCCTGCTGTGCAGGAGCCTAGTACGAACCGAACAGATATTCGACATGCATGCGGCGTGTCGCCCAAGCGAATCGAACGCCGTCCGAATCAATCGACGCGGGGATCGACTCGGACACGCGTGGCTGCGTCAGCGGGCGGAAGCCGGTCGCGGGAGTCCGACGCCGTAACGCCGGTCGCTCGGAACGTCGGTGGCCTCGCAGAGGGCCAGCCAGACCTCGCGCGGCGGTGTTCCCGCCCGGAGGGCCTGTTCCCCGGTGCGGTTGCCGAGGGTGGGCAGCACGAGGTCGTTCAGCACAACGGCCGCGTAGGCGTCACCGAACTCGGTGGCCATGGCCAGGTTGAATTCACTTCGACGCATGGTGCAACGTTAAGCGAAACAACGCCGACCGGTCAAAAGACCGGTCGGCGTTGTTGAGTGCGTGCAGATGCGGCAGCACACCGTTGCCGGCATCCGTCAGACCCACAGGGTCAGAGCCCGAAGGACGTGGCTCAGCGCACCATCATGTCTGCGTCGAAGTTCGCAACGAACTCGTCGGGAATCGTGTCGGGAATCGGCTCAATGCCTTCGAGCACGGCGAGACGATCGCCGACCTCTCGCATGATGACCGAAATCGGAGTGTCGAGGGCGTCTGCAACCGAAGCGAGAATCTCGCTTGAGGCTTCTTTCTGACCGCGTTCAACTTCACTCAGGTAGCCCAAGGCAACGCTCGCCTTGCTCGCAACCTGACGAAGGGTGCGACCCTTCTGAAGTCGGAAGTCCCTGAGCACATCGCCGATTTCTTGACGAACAAGAATCATCGGAACCTCCTTCATAGCTTCTGTGAGCTCTGTCTGCCACGGTACACCGGGCCGTGTCGGGGAGGTCAGTCTAGCCGAACCCCCGTTGCATCAACACTATCGGTGCACACTGGACTTTAGTTGTGAATTCGTCGGGTGTAACCGCGTGTTCACCACATCTATTCCGCCGGCGCCGACGGAGCTTCCGTGAGGCCGAGTTCCTGCGCGAGCAGGCTGAGCGCGGCCTGCACGGTCGTCGCCCTGATGGCGGCGCGATCACCGGAGAGATGCAGCCGGCTCACGGTGAATCCTGCGCCGGAGGCCAGGGCGACGAAGACGGTGCCGGGCGCGTGGCCGTCCTGCGGGTCGGGGCCGGCGACGCCGGTCGTCGCGAGGCCGTAGTCTGCGCTCTGCCCGTCGACGGCGAGCACCGAGCGCACCCGGTCGGCCATCTGTTGCGCGACGGAGACATCGACGGCGCCGCGTTCGGCGAGCAGCGTGGCGTCGACCCCGAGCACGCTGTGCTTGATCGCGGTGTCGTAGGCCACCACCCCACCGTTGAACACGGCGGAGGCGCCGGGAACGCTCACGATCTCGGCCGCCAGCAGCCCGCCGGTCAGGGATTCGGCGACGGCCAACGTGGCCCCGCGCCGGCCGAGCTCAGCGACGATGCGCGCGGCGGCATCCGCGATGACGAGTGGGCGGGAATCCGCCGACTCGGATGGCGCCGTCTCGATCGGCGCCGACCCGATTGACTCAGACACCGCTCTTCTTCAGGCGTGCGGCATCGACGAGGTACTGGACCCCCGTGTAGACGGTGATCACGACGGCCGCCGTCATGGCGATGCCGTTGACCCAGTGCACCCAGTCACCGAAGACGGTCCAGAACGGCAGCAACGCGAGCGAGATGGCCACGGACTGCACGAGCGTCTTGAGCTTGCCGCCCTTGGACGCCGGCACGACGTTGCCGTGGCCGAGTTCGATGAAGCGCCACACCGTGATGCCGACCTCGCGCACGACGATGATCGCGGTGACCCACCAGGGCAGCTCGCCGAGGATCGACAGGCAGACGAGGGCGCCGCTGGTGAGCAGCTTGTCGGCGATGGGATCGAGCAGCTTGCCGAGATCGGTGACGAGGTTGTTGCGGCGCGCGATCGCGCCGTCGATGCCGTCGGTGCCGATCGCCACGATGAACAGCACGGCCGCCCACCACCGCAGGGCGCCGTCGGCCCCGTCATCGGCGAGCAGCATCCAGAAGAAGATCGGGGCGAGCAGGATCCGAATCACCGTGATGATGTTCGGGGCGTTCCAGTTGCTCGGCCGGGTGGCGGGCGCCATGTCGCTGGGTGTCATGAGTGTGGCTAGTCCCTACCGGTCAGATTCCAGGCGTCCTCGTCGGTGTCGCCCTCGACCTCAGGGTACCCCTCCGTCATCTTCGCGACGGGGTCACCACCGTACGGGTCGTGCTCGACAGGCATCGGGGCCGGTGCGGATGCCGCGGCCGGCTGCTCGCGCGGCTCCTCGCCGCGCAGCCGCGCCAGCACTCCCCCGAGCTGTTCGGCCGTGACGAGCACGTCGCGCGCCTTCGAGCCCTCGGACGGGCCGACGATCTCGCGGCTCTCCAGCAGGTCCATCAGGCGGCCCGCCTTGGCGAAGCCGACGCGGAGCTTGCGCTGCAGCATGGAGGTGGAGCCGAACTGGGTGGACACGACGAGCTCGGCAGCGGCCAGCAGCAGCTCGAGGTCGTCGCCGATGTCGGAGTCGATCTCCTTGCGCTCGACCGAGGCCGCGACATCCTGCCGGTATTCGGGGCGCGCCTGCTGGGTGACGTGCTTGACGACGCGTTCGATCTCGCTCTCGCTCACCCACGCACCCTGCACACGGAGCGCCTTGGATGCGCCCATCGGGAGGAACAGGGCGTCGCCCTGGCCGATGAGCTTGTCGGCTCCCGGCTGGTCGAGGATGACGCGGGAGTCGGTGACGCTGGTGACGGCGAAGGCCATGCGGCTCGGCACATTGGCCTTGATCAGACCGGTGACGACGTCGACGGACGGGCGCTGGGTCGCCAGCACGAGGTGGATTCCGGAGGCGCGGGCGAGCTGGGTGATGCGCACGATCGAGTCTTCGACGTCGCGCGGGGCCACCATCATGAGGTCGCACGAGGTGGACGGGTATGGCTTGAGCTGGCGTTCGCTGCCCGCCGGCAGGACGATCTCGTTGCCGACGACGGCCTTGTTGAAGTCGTCGATGTGACGGAAGCCGAAGCTGGCCAGGTCGTCGTAGCGCATGTCCATCTCTTTGACGACCCAGGAGAGCGCTTCTGCGGCCTTCTTCGGGTTCGTGATGATGGGCGTGATGAGGTGCGGGACACCCGCGTACGGGGCCAGCTCCACGCGCTTCGGGTCGATCAGCACCATGCGCACGTCGCTCGGCTTGGCACGCATCAGGAGGCTCGTGATCATGGAGTTCACGAAGCTCGACTTGCCGGAGCCGGTGGAGCCGGCCACGAGCAGGTGGGGCATCTTCGCAAGGTTGGCCACGACGTAGCCGCCGCCGACATCCTTGCCGACGCCGATCGTCATCGGGTGGGTGCTGTTCGTGGACGCACCGGAGCGCAGCACGTCGCCGAGGGTGACGATCTCGCGGTCGGTGTTCGGGATCTCGATGCCGATCGCGCTCTTGCCCGGAATCGGCGAGAGGATGCGGACCTCGTTGGAGGCGACGGCGTAGCTCAGGTTCTTGGAGAGCGCCGTGACGCGCTCGACCTTGACGCCTGGACCGAGCTCGACCTCGTACTGGGTGACCGTCGGTCCGCGGGAGAAGCCGGTGACCTTGGCGTCGACCGAGAACTGCTGCAGCACATCGGTGATCGCCCGCACGACCTCGTCATTGGCGGCGGAACGGGTCTTGGCCGGCGCCCCGGCGACGAGCGTCGACGCAGAGGGCAGGTTGTACGGGGCGGCGGGCCCGGCCGGCACGGCGTCGCCGAGGGCGTCGGCGTCGAAGTCGTCGCCCTCGAGACCGAATCCGGGCAGCACGCCGGTCGCGGCGAGCGAGGCGTCCTCGCCCTGGTCGTCGCCCTGCAGGCCCGTTGAGCCGCGCTGCAGCTGGGTGTCGCCGGTGTAGCGCTTGAGCGCGGCCTCGGCCTGGGCAAGGTCGCCCAGCACCTCGGTGTTGTAGCCCGTTGCGTTGTCCGGGGCGGCGGCGGGAGCCGCGCCGAAGCCGATTCCCTGCGCCGGCGGTGCGGCCGGGGCGGGGACGCCCTCGAGCGCGCTGTCGAAGCCGCCGGACGACGGCTCGGTTCCGAACACGGCGGTGAGGTCGTCGACGATGGCCCCGCCGAAGTCGGGGTCTTCCTCGCGCTGTGAGTTGTTGCGACGCCACCACGGCAGGGCGCCGTTTCCGCTCTCCTCCTCGTCGTCGCCCTCGGCGAGCTTCGCGAGGGCGTCGATGCCGTCCAGCTCGACCTGCTTGCTGCCCCGCTTCTCCTGCTTGGCTGCGGCGCGTTCTTCGGCATCCGGAAGCTGCTCACCGAACAGCCAGGCGTAGAGCTCGTGCAGTCGCTGCGGGAGCTTGTTCGGTGGGGTCTTGGTGATGATGAAGAGCGAAAGCAGCAGGAGCAGGGAGATGACGATCGTCGCACCGATCGGCGTGAGCAGCAGGATCAGCGGTGCGGCGATCATCCAGCCGAGGATGCCGCCGGCCTGGGCGAGCACAGGCATGCCCTCCGCGGGTGCCGGCTGGCCACCGAAGATGTGCGAGAGGCCGGAGACGCAGACGAGCAGAATCCCGAGGCCGATGCCGATGCGCGTGTTGTCGTGCACACTGGCCGGATGCCGGAACAGCCAGCCGGCGAACAGCAGCATGATCACGGGCAGGGCGAAGGCCACGCGGCCGAACAGCCCGCCGAATGTCCAGGCGTCGAGGTTCTGGGCGACCTCGTTGTTGATCAGGAACCACTCGACGCCGGCGCCGGCGATGGCCAGCAGCACGAGGAAGAATGGCAGGCCGTCGCGGCGCTCCTCCTTGGCGAGCTTCTCCGGTCCGAGCGCGCGGAAGGCACCGCCGGTCAGGTGGGCGAGGCCCATCCACATGCGCACGATGAGCGCGGGCTTCTCCTCGACCGCCTCGAACTTGACGGTCTTCTGCGCCGCGGTCTGTCGGGGCGCGCGCTTGGTCGGGGTCGCCCCGGTTTTGGAGGCAGCTCCTGAACCTGAGGCGCGCCCGGAAGTGTTGCCGCCGCGCCCGGTCGGCTTAGTGCTTGTTGCCATAGATTCCACGGTACTTCGGCCCGCCGACATTGGCGTGCAAGCGGCGGCGAGTGTTGGATCTGTGGATCAGTGCAGCGTGCGCACCATCGTCTGCCTGACACCGGAATCGGCGACCGTCTGGAAGCCTTCGCTGCGATACAGGTGCACGGCGTGGTTGCCGGTCTCGACGCTCAGCGAGAGCCTGGAGTGGCCCTTGGCCCTCGCCTGCGCGATCACACCGTGCAGCAGCGCACGGCCGAGACCCTGCGCCCGCCAGATCGGCTGCACGCCGAGGATCAGCTCCGGCACACCGACGGCGACGAAACCGAAACCGTGATCGTCGGAGGGCAAGAGCCGGAACCAGCACGCACCGATGGGTGATCGCTGCCCGTCCAGTGCGACGATGCCGGCATCCCACGGCCGTTTCCAGCCGGAGAGATAGCGGCGATGCACCGGGTCCTCAAGCACGCTGATGCGCTCGCGAGCCGTCGAACCCCGCCAGTTCGCGGCAGCAACGATCATGTCGCTGAGCAGGCGCGCATCGTCGCCTGTTGCCGTTCTGAGCTCGAAGGCTGCCATGCGCGGATGCTACGCGGCCCGTGTTTCGGCCAGGTTTCCCGGCGCCGGGCCGCTTCGGACACCGACATCACTGCCGCCGTGCACCGCGCTACACGGCCGAGCGCACCAGATCGCGCAGCGAGGCATCGGGGAGGTAGGCCTTGGTCAGCGCGATTCCGATGCGGGGCAGATCGGCCTCGTCGCGGTAGAGCAGGAACAGCGGCGACGGGCGCGGATTGAACTTGGCCTTGAACTGGTGCAGGGAGTGGAAGCCGTAGAGCGGCTCCAGCGTCGTGGCGATCACGTCGAGCACCCGCTCGATCGGGCCCTGCTCCCCCGCGGCGCTGTTGACCAGCGGCGCACCGGAGAGCGAGGCGACGAGCGCCCCCTGTTCCTTGAACGCGAGGGCCGATGAGGCGATCAGGAACTCCATGACCGGCCCGAAGCCACCGTCGCGCCTGCGCATCAGGTCGAGCGTCCACCCGGTCACGACCCCGCCTGCCCCGTAGACGGGCAGCCAGGAGGTGACCCCGTGGATGCTGCCGTCGGCGTCGACGGCGATTCCGACCCACACCTCCGGATCGAGTGCTTCGTCGACGCCACCCAGCGTGAACTTCATCTCCGGCAACCCCTTGTCGCCCACCCACTGCTCGGAGATGGCCCGCACCTGGGCCAGCACCGCCCATGGCTCGTCGGCGAGGCGGCAGAGCCGGAAGCCGATCCCCTCGCGCTCGGCCCGGTTGAGTGCAGCACGCACGTTCTGCCAGCGCTTTCCGCGCAGCTCCATGCTCGGCAGGTCGATCAGCGTGTCCTCCGCCACCTGCAGACTGCGCCAGCCCTCCGGCAGGGCCTCCAGCGCGGCGGCGGACACGGAGAAGGCGCACGGCGTCAGGCCGGAGTGCTGTGCGTCCGTCGCGAATTCGTGCATCACGGTCGCAAGCCGCTCTGGCGCCGCAATCGGGTCGCCGAGCGCGATGGCGACTCCGGCGTGACGCTGGTAGGCGACATAGGCGTCGGCTGCGGCATCCGGGGCCGGTCGGGCGAAGAAGTACTCGTTGCCGCGCCACGTGCTCATCCACGAGATCACGCCACCGCCCAGCGCGTGCAGCAGGCGACGGGCCTCTGCGGCGTCGCTCTCCACCGCACCGCCCAGTCGGCGTCGACGCCGGCGAAGCGGGACCCGGAACGCCCCGCGCCCGATGAGCAGCACTGTGAGCTGGGCCAACCAGAGCACCGAGGATGCCGCGGCGAACCCGCCGCCGTCGACGGTGCCGGCGTCGAGCACGACGACCAGCACGATGAGGACCAGCTGCAGCTGGTTCAGCAGCGCAAGCACCACGGCGATCCACCAGGCGAGTCGCACGCCGCGACGCACCCCGTTGCCGATCAGCAGGATGATCACGACGTCGAGGAGGACATCACCCCAGAGCGCGGTCGACGCGACGGAGGTGCCGAGCGGCCCGTCGAGCGTGGCCAGGTTGACGATCACCTGCACGACGGCGATCACCACCAGGCCGGAGAAGGCGAGCAGGCGCCACTCTCGTTCGCTCGGCCGGCCGAGCGGCTTGCGGTAGCGCGGGAGCAGGGGCACGACGACGAGCGCGATCGCGACGCCGAACAGGTGCTCAACGTCCGGGAGCGTGCCGAAGTAGAGCGCGGCGATGCCGACCCAGGAGCCGAGGGCGAGGCGCGCCCGCAGGCGCCACGGGGCACGCAGCGCCGCGGTCGCGGCGG
>CAZZNX010000128.1:0-9245 GCA_964655795.1 uncultured Leifsonia sp.
TGCCGCGGTGGTGCCGTCGCGCCACCCGCGGCCACGCTGCTCGCTGCCGCGGTCTCACCCTCTGCCCCGTTCGTGGCCGCCGCGCTCGCCGTGCTGGTCTCGGTCAGCATCGTCATCCTCGGCCGAAAGCAGCTGCGCGCGGCCGACGGTGCGCAGGAGCCGGCCGCAGCCGAGACGCTGCTCGAAGCGGAGGCGATCGGGCTCGGCGACGCGTCGTAGGAGCGGCCGAACGGCCGCGGGCGTGGCATCCGCACGCCCGGTGAATCCCACTGAATGCGCGGATGATCGCGCTCTCTGACTACCAGATCGTGACTTTTGGACCCTTGTGAAACGACCGGGCGATGTCTAGCGTGGCGAGTGCAGGCGGTTCGTCACAGGCCGCCCGTGACACCATCACACGTTCCGCGTCACACACTCAACGAGGAGTCAGAGATGAGATTTACACGGCGCCGTCGCTTGGCGATTCCGCTCGCCGCGGCAGCAACTATTGCCCTCGCCCTCACAGCATGTACGGGCGACGCAGCCCCGGAGGACAGCGGCGAAGCCGCCGATTGCAGCGACTACGAGGCCTACGGCACCTTTGAGGACGGGGCAGAGGTCAGCTTCCTCGGCACCCCGGTCGATGTGGAGGCGGAGCGTCTGCAGGAGACGTTCAACGACTTCACCTCCTGCACCGGTATCGAGGTGACCTACACGGGCACCCAGGAGTTCGAGGCGCAGATGCGCGTCCTCGTCGACGGCAACAACGCCCCGGACCTGGCGATGTTCCCGCAGCCGGGCCTCTTCGCGACCTTCGCCGACTCGTTCATCCCGCCGTCGGAGCAGACGGTGTCCAACGCCCAGGAGTACTGGTCTGAAGACTGGCAGGCCTTCGGCACGGTCGACGGCGAGCTGCTCGGTGCACCGCTGATGGCCAGCGTCAAGGGCTTCGTCTGGTACTCCCCGACCGTGTGGGAGGAGAACGGTTGGGAAGTTCCGACCACGCTCGACGAGCTCGACACGCTCACAGCTGACATCGCCGCGAGCGGTGCGATGATGCCGTGGTGCGCAGGGTTCAGCTCAGGTGAGGCCACCGGATGGCCCGGCACCGACTGGATCGAAGACTACGTGCTGCGTCAGAGCGGTCCCGAGGTCTACGACCAGTGGGTCAAGCACGAGATCCCGTTCAACGACCCGCAGATCGTTGAGGCGTGGGATGCCGTCGGCGACATCCTGAAGAACCCGGAGTACGTCAACGGCGGACTCGGAGATGTGCGCTCGATCAACGACGTGATCTTCCAGGAGGCCGGCTGGCCGGTGACCGATGGCACCTGTGCCATGCACCACCAGGCGACGTTCTACGAGGGTCTCTGGCCTGAGGGCACGACCGTCGCTGAGGACGGCGACGTCTGGGGCTTCATCCTCCCGGGCACCGAGGCCGACGCGAACGCCGTGACCGGTGCCGGTGAGATCGTCGGTGCATTCCGCGATGCTCCTGAGGTTCAGGCGACGCAGGACTTCCTCTCCAGCGCCGAATGGGCGAACATCCGCGTGAAGATCGGTGGAACCCTGAGCGCGAACAACGGTGTCGACCCGTCGAACGCATCGAGCGCACTGCTCGCCTCGGCGATCGAGATCCTGCAGGATGAGAACACCACGTTCCGCTTCGACGCCAGCGACCTGATGCCGGGCGCGGTCGGGTCGGACTCCTTCTGGAAGGGGATCGTCGCGTGGATCGGTGGGCAGGACACGCAAACCACCGTCGACACAATCGAGTCCAGCTGGCCCGCCAGCTAGCAGCAGCCAGTTGCGGGGCCGCCGGCGGAGACGTCCGGCGGCCCCGTCCCAACTCCGAAGCCCGGCACCGCGGACGGGCAGAAAGAGGTAGTCAGATATGACGACTGCAGACCTCATCGGCAAGATCACCCAGGTGGTGCTCGCGCTGGCATTCTTCGCAGCCGCGGTCGGGCTGATCCTCTTCCTCATCGACAAGGCGCCCAAGCGTGGGCGCGATGTCTGGCAACTGACGCTCTTCCTCGCACCGGCCGTGCTGCTGCTCGCAGCCGGGCTGATCTACCCCGCGGTGCGCACGACATTGCTCTCCTTCGCAAACGGTGCCGGCGACATCGTCGGCCTTGACAACTTCGTCTGGGCCTTCACCCAACCGGCCGGTCTCATCTCGCTGCGCAACACGATCATCTGGGTGATCCTCGTTCCACTCATCGCCACCGCGGTCGGTCTGGCGTACGCCGTCTTCATCGACCGGTCCCGTGGCGAGAGGGTGTACAAGGCCCTCGTCTTCATGCCGATCGCGATCTCCTTCGTCGGCGCCGGCATCATCTGGCGCTTCGTCTACGAGTACCGGGGACCCGGCATCGAGCAGATCGGACTGCTCAACCAGATCGTCGTCTGGCTCGGCGGTGAGCCGGTGCGCTGGCTGCAGGAGTCGCCCTGGAACACCTTCTTCCTGATCATCGTGATGGTCTGGATCCAGACCGGCTTCGCCATGGTCGTGCTCTCCGCCTCGATCAAGGGTGTGCCGACCGAGCAGCTGGAAGCCGCGGAACTCGACGGCACGAACGGCTGGCAGCGTTTCCGCAACGTCGTCCTCCCCGGCATCCGTGGAGCCCTCGTCGTGGTCGTGACGACGATCTCCATCGCGACGCTCAAGGTCTTCGACATCGTGCGCACGATGACAGCGGGCAACTTCGAGACCAGCGTTGTGGCCAACGAGATGTACACGCAGGCGTTCCGCGCCGGCGAGGCCGGGCGCGGTGCCGCGTTGGCCGTTGTGTTGTTCGTCATGGTGCTGCCGATCGTCATCTACAACGTGCGCGTCCTGCGCCAGCAGAGGGAGATCCGATGAGCGACAACATTGTTGACCTGCCGGTTCCCGGTGCGGAGAAGCGCTCGCGCAACACCGGGTACGAGCTGGCGGCAACTGACACGAAGGCCCGGCGGGTCAAGCGCCGGCTGACTTCGCGCACGGCAACGGTGATCGCGCTGATCATCGCCGTGGTGTGGACGATCCCGACGTTCGGCCTGTTCATCTCCTCGTTCCGACCGGAGGAGGAGATCAAGACCACCGGCTGGTGGACGATCCTGCAGAATCCAGGGTTCACGCTCGACAACTACAAAGAGGTGCTGTTCGCGTCCTCCGCATCGGCACCGCAGCTCGGCCAATACTTCGTGAACTCGCTGGCGATCACCATCCCGGCGACGATCTTCCCGCTCGTGCTCGCGACCATGGCCGCCTACGCGTTCGCCTGGATGAGGTTCAAATGGAGTGGCGCACTCTTCGTGCTGATCTTCGCTCTGCAGGTTGTTCCGCTGCAGATGGCGCTGATCCCGCTGCTGCAGATGTTCTCCGCGTTCCTGCTGCCCGCCCAGGAACAGTTGCATGATCTGGTGCCGATCATCCCCGCCGAGACCTATGCGCCGGTGTGGATTGCCCACACGATCTTTGCCCTGCCGTTGGCGATCTTCCTGCTGCACAACTTCATGAGTGAGATCCCGGGCGAGCTGATCGAGGCTGCCCGCGTCGACGGGGCGAGCCACGGCCAGATCTTCTTCCGGATCGCCATCCCGCTGGCCCTGCCCGCCATCGCCTCCGTCGCGATCTTCCAGTTCATCTGGGTCTGGAACGACCTGCTCGTGGCCCTGATCTTCTCCGGAGGAACGCCGGATGTCGCGCCGCTGACGCAACGCCTCGCCGAGATGACGGGTTCGCGCGGTCAGGAATGGCAACGACTGACGGCCGCCGCCTTCGTATCGATGGTGGTTCCGCTGCTCGTCTTCCTCGGGCTGCAGCGCTACTTCGTGCGCGGGCTGCTCGCGGGTTCGACGAAGGGCTAGCCTCCAGTCGCTCGTCGGGCGGTGGTCCGGCGCTGTCAGGGCTTCGGCCTCGTTCCTCGGCTGCTCCCTCGAGCCAGCGTGCGTCTCCCGCCGGCGTGCAGATGCACGCTGGCTCGAGCGAGCGGCGCAGCGACGAAGGAGCAGCGACGCCCGCGAAGCCCTGAGCATTCGCCGGAAACGGCTGCCCCGGCATCCGTCACGCTCGGTCAGCCCGGAAGCGCGCGGGCACGTGCTCGCCGCTGGGCAGCACGCGCATGCCTGGGCCGCTGACGAGCAGCTCATCCTTGCGCGCCCGCAGCCAGCCCTGCACGGTGTGCTCGCGAGCGAAGGCCACAGCGATGCTCTCGTACTCCTCGTAGTAGAGCAGCGTGACCGGGAGGCGGCGAGCCGTGTAGCTGGCGCCCGTGCCGCTCTGGTGCTGCTGGAGCCTGCCGTCGATGTTCCACGTGCTGCCCGTGTAGAGCGAGCCGTCGTTGCAGAGCAGCATGTACATGAATGGCATGCACCAAGCGTGCGCTGCGGATGCGGCGGGCGATCCGGCTTGGGAGCTGTGGGCGGTTCCACTCAGGAGCGGGTTGTGGAGGACAGCCGGCCGCAAGGCGCTCGGGACTTGGCGTGTCCGGATGTGTCAGGGCTTCGGGGGCGGCCTCGTTCCTCGGCTGCTCCCTCGAGCCAGCGTGCGTTCTCGAGGCGGCGTGCGTTCTCCCGTCGGCTGCTCCGACGAGCCGGCGTGCAGATGCACGCTGGCTCGAGCGAGCGGCGCCGCGACGAAGGAGCAGCGACGCAAGCTGGAAGCCCTGAGCGTCTGCGCGAAACGGCCGCCGCGACGAAGGAGCAGCGACGCAAGCTGGAAGCCCTGAGCGTCCGCGCGAAACGGCCGCCCGTGCATCCGAGGGCCGTAGGGTGAGGGGGGACCGGAAGGAGCGCACATGAGCGGAGCACACGGCGGAGGCGCGGGTGGCGGAGGCGGTCGTGGCGGAGGCGGCGGCGGCCGCGGCGGCCGGGTGAGCGCGGCCGACGAGAATGCCCAGCGCGCGATCAACGCGGAGGCCCCGCGCATCCCGCACCTGTTCTCCCGCATCACAGCGCTGTTCGCTCCGTACAAGTCCGAGCTCGTCATCACCGTCGTGCTCGTGCTGATCGGTGCAGGTCTGAGCGTGATCCCGCCACTCATCACGCAACGCGTCTTCGACCACGCGCTGTTCCCGCCCAGCGGCGAGCCCGACCTCCAGCTGCTCGGCTGGCTCGTCGCGGCGATGGTGCTCATCTTCGTCGTCAGCGCCCTGCTCGGGGTGTGGCAGACCTGGCTCACCGCGACGGTCGGCAACTCGGTGATGGGCTCACTGCGGGTGCGACTGTTCACCCACCTGCAGGCGATGGAGCTGAGCTTCTTCACGCGCACGAAGACCGGCGTCATCCAGTCGCGTCTGCAGAACGACGTCGGCGGCGTCGCCAGCGTGCTCACCAACACGATCTCCAGCGTGCTCGGAAACACCGTCACGGTGATCGCCGCCTTCGTGGCCATGTTGATCCTCAACTGGCAGCTGACCCTGATCGCGGTCGTGCTGATGCCGATCATGGTGATCGCGCAGCGCCGGGTCGGCCAGGTGCGGGCCCGCATCGCCGCGAAGACGCAGGAGTCGCTCTCGGAGATGACGGCGATCACGCAGGAGACGCTCTCGGTCAGCGGGATCCTGCTCTCGAAGAGCTTCACCCGGCAGGGCACCGAGATCGACCGCTACGCCGACGAGAACGCGAATCAGATCTCGCTGCAGGTGCGCCAGCAGATGAGCGGGCAGTGGTTCTTCGCGCTGGTGAATATCTTCCTGTCGAGTATTCCCGCAATCGTATATTTGGCGGCCGGCTACCTCGTGGCGGGCGGCGCACCCGACGTCACCGCGGGAACCATCGTCGCGTTCACCACCGTGCAGGCCCGCCTCATGTTCCCGTTGATGGGACTCATGCGGGTCGCACTCGATCTGCAGACCTCCTCGGCGCTGTTCGCCCGCATCTTCGAATACCTCGACCTGAAGCCCGCGATCACCGATGCTCCGGATGCCGTCGAGCTGCCGGAATCCGCCGCAGCCCACGCCACCGCCGGCACCGATCCGGCCGAGCTCGGCCGCGTCGAGTTCGAGCACGTGAGCTTCCTTTACCCCGACCAGGCCGTCGATGCCCGGCCGACGCTGAACGACGTGTCATTCGTCGTGGAACCGGGCCAGTATGCGGCCTTCGTCGGGCCGAGCGGAGCGGGCAAGACCACCGTCTCCTACCTCGTTCCACGGCTGTACGAGGCGACGAGCGGTGCCGTGAAGTTCGCCGGCGTCGACGTGCGCGGGCTCACCCAACGCTCGCTCGTCTCGAACATCGGGATCGTCAGCCAGGAGACCTATCTCTTCCACGCCACGATCGCCGAGAACCTGCGCTACGCGAAGCCGGATGCCACCGACGCCGAGCTGGAACGGGCGGCCCGCGCCGCGAATATCCACGCAACGATCGATGCATTCCCCGACGGCTATGCAACCGTCGTTGGCGAGCGCGGCTATCGACTCTCCGGCGGCGAGAAGCAGCGCATCGCCATCGCTCGGGTGCTGCTGAAGGACCCGGCGGTGCTCGTTCTCGATGAGGCGACGAGCGCGCTCGACGTCATCTCGGAGCGCATCGTGCAGTCAGCGCTTGATGACGCGGCCCGCGGGCGCACCACGATCGCGATCGCGCACAGGCTCTCGACCGTGGTGAACGCCGACGTCATCTTCGTGGTCGAGGCCGGGCGACTGGTCGAGCGCGGCACCCACGCGGAGCTGTTGGCGGCAGGCGGCAGCTATGCGCGGCTGTTCGCCGAGCAGAGCGCGCTGGCCGCGGTCGGGCTGGAGCTGCCGGTGGGCGAGCTGCCGGAGTAGCCGCGAGCTCCGACCGGCGGCATCCGCAGGCTGGTTACTGGCGCTCGGCCAGCATGCTCTCCATCAGCTCGATCTCCGAGGCCTGGCTGGCGATCACCGAGTTCGCGAACGGCACGATCACCGAGTTGGTGCTGCGTTCCAACACCGACTCCGCCATCTCGAGCGCGCCCTTGTGGTGAGCGATCATCAGCGTCAGGAAGATGCGCTCGGCCTCGACGCCACTGGCGGCCTTCAACTCGGCGAGCTGCTCAGGCGTCGCCATGCCGGGCATGGGTCCGCCAGGCACGTGGTCGGTGCTCGCGGCATCCGTCGACGCAGCGTGCGCGTGGCCGCTCTCGCCGTTCAGTGCCGGACGTGTCATCCACGTCATGGACGGCTCGGAGCCGAACTGGCCGAGGCCCCATTCGCTGAGCCACCCGTAGAGCTGGCCGGACTGCTGCCCCTGCGTTGTGGCGATGTCGTAGGCGAGTAGCCGCGTCTCCGGGTCGTCGGTGAGGTCGCGGATGATCATCGCCATCTCGACGCCCTGCACGTGGTGCGCCTGCATGTCACGGGCGAAACCCGCCTCCGCACTGGTGTCACCCGGCGTCGCGCCGATCGTGCTGAGACGGCCGATGGAGAAGGAGACGAGCGCTACGACGATGATCGCGAGCACGGCGACGATCGCCACGAACACCCGTCCGCCGATGCGTCGCGCGGGGGCGTCGCTCTCGGTGGGGTCAGCGGCCTCGACGTCTCCGCTGATCCTCTCCAGTGTGTCCTCGGTCACGGCATCCGCCTCTAGGAAACCTTGCCGGGTGCGTCCAGCGCGCCGGTGCACAGGGCGCCGGGCTCGGGAACGAACTGGCTCTTCCAGAACTCCTCGAGGAACTCGCCGATGCGCTCGTCGTCGGCGGAGTCGACCTGGATCTGGGCGTTCCAGGCGCTCAGCACGATGGTCGACGGCAGGTCTTCCTTCGGCGAGAGCACGATGTAGCTGCTGGGCAGCTTCAGCTTGAGGGCGTTGAGGGCGTCTTCGGAGAGCTCAGGGTCGTAGGTGACCCAGACGGCGCCGTGCTCCATCGAGTGCACGGCGTTCTCGTTCGGGACCGGCTCGCTGTAGACACCGCAGTTCAGCCACATCTGGTTGTGCTCACCACCGGCGGGCGGGTTCTGGGGGTAGTCGACGGTGCCCTCGACGTGGCCTGCGCTGTTCTTGAACGTCTCGACGCCGGAGATCTCCGCGCCGTCACTTCCGGCGGTGTAGCTCGCCCGCTGCGGGGTGAGCACGATCGCGGAGACGACCAGGGCGACGATCACGACGGTGCCGGCCACGGCCGACCAGATTCCGATCAGGCGGTTGCGGCGGGCCTTGGCCTCGCGCTTCTTGTACTCCTCGAGCTTCTTCGCGCGTGCCTCCGCGCGCTGTTCCTTCACGGTGAGCGCCTTCGCCTGCGCCTTGGCGGCAGGGGGAACGGGCGGGGTCGGGGAAGAAGACATTCTCGGCCTCTCGAATGCTGAGCGTGGGTGGGTGCAAGAGCGGATCGTCCGGCGCGGAGTGCAGTCGCCGAATGAATACGAATGTATCGGCATTCGCTGGGGAGGCGCTGAATATGCGCCGGATGTCGCGGCTCCCGGCGGCCGGCCGCGGGCCCTCCCTCCGCCGCCTCGAGCTGTCGATTGGCGTCGTTCGCGTGACACGGACCTCTGCTCGTCGCTACAGTGAGAGCGTGTCCACTGTGAAGTCCTGTTGTTGTTGTCGCTGATCGACGCGCCCACAAACAGACTCACCCACGTGCGCGGCAGCACTCCCACAGCCTGAGACCTCGACACTCGAGGCCGTTTCCGGGCGGTTTCGGGAGGTGGCGCCGCGGCATCCGTCAGAGGATTCCCTCCCTGACAAGACAGCTCGTGAAGGACACCACCATGCACATTGCAGAATCGATCGTCGACCTCATCGGCAACACGCCGCTGGTCAAGCTCAACCACGTGACCGACGGCATCGCCGCCACCGTGCTCGTGAAGCTCGAGTACCTGAACCCCGGCGGTTCGGCGAAGGATCGCATCGCCACCCGCATCATCGATGCGGCCGAGCGCGAGGGCAAGCTGAAGCCGGGCGGCACCATCGTCGAGCCGACGAGCGGCAACACCGGCGTCGGACTCGCGCTCGTCGCCCAGCAGCGCGGCTACCGCTGCATCTTCGTGCTGCCCGACAAGGTCGGCGAAGACAAGATCAACGTGCTGAGCGCCTACGGTGCCGAGGTCGTTGTGACGCCGACGGCCGTCGCGCCCGACAGCCCCGAGTCGTACTACGGGGTGTCCGACCGGCTGGTGCGCGAGATCCCCGGCGCGTTCAAGCCCGACCAGTTCTCGAACCAGAACGGACCGCTCAGCCACTACGAGAGCACCGGCCCCGAGATCTGGCGTGACACCGACGGCACGGTGACGCACTTCGTCGCCGGCGTCGGCACCGGCGGCACCATCACCGGCACCGGACGCTACCTGCGCGAGGTCTCCGGCGACACGGTGCGC
>CAZZNX010000129.1:0-9211 GCA_964655795.1 uncultured Leifsonia sp.
TACGGACGTGGATGCGGCGCTCCCTGCACGAAACCGGGCCGGCCCGCGATGCGCGAGCCGGCCCGGCCGGGTGAAGCTGCTGTGATCTAGACGACGCCGAGTGCGAGCATGGCATCGGCCACGCGGGAGAAGCCGGCGATGTTGGCGCCGAGCACGTAGTTGCCCGGCTCGCCGTATTCGTCGGCGGTCTCTGCGCAGCGCTCGTGGATGCCGCGCATGATCACGGCGAGGCGCTCCTCGGTGTGCTCGAAGCTCCAGGAGTCGCGGCTCGCGTTCTGCTGCATCTCCAGGGCCGAGGTGGCGACGCCGCCGGCGTTGGCAGCCTTGCCGGGGGCGAAGAGCACACCGGCCTCGCTGAAGACGCGTACGGCGCCGGGGGTGCACGGCATGTTCGCGCCCTCGGCAACGGCGCTGACGCCGCCGGCGACGAGCACGGCGGCCGCACCCTCATCGAGCTCGTTCTGGGTCGCACACGGCAGTGCGACGTCGATGCGGGTCTCGGCCGCGATCGACCAGATGGAGCCGTTCGGGCGGTACTCGGATGCCGAGCCGCGCAGTTCCGCGTAGTCGCTCAGACGGCCGCGCTTGACCTCCTTGACCTCCCGCAGCAGCTCGAGGTCGAGGCCCTCGTGGTCGTAGACGACGCCGGTCGAGTCGGAGCAGGCCACGACGAGGCCGCCGAGCTGGTGCACCTTCTCGATCGCGTAGAGCGCGACGTTGCCCGATCCGGAGACGAGCACGCGGGCGCCCTCGAAGGTCTTGCCGCGGGTGGCGAGCATCTGCTCCGCGAAGAACACGGTGCCGTAGCCGGTGGCCTCCGTGCGCACGAGCGATCCGCCCCAGCCGATGCCCTTGCCGGTGAGCACACCGGACTCGTAGCGGTTGGTGATGCGCTTGTACTGGCCGAAGAGGTAGCCGATCTCGCGGCCGCCGACACCGATGTCCCCGGCGGGGACGTCGGTGTACTCGCCGATGTGGCGGTAGAGCTCGGTCATGAAGCTCTGGCAGAAACGCATGATCTCGGCATCCGAACGACCCTTGGGGTCGAAGTCGCTGCCGCCCTTGCCGCCGCCGATCGGCATGCCGGTGAGGGCGTTCTTGAAGATCTGCTCGAAGCCGAGGAACTTGACGGTGCCGAGGGTGACCGTCGGGTGGAAGCGCAGGCCGCCCTTGTACGGGCCGAGGGCCGAGTTGAACTCGACGCGGAAACCACGGTTGATGTGCACGCGGCCGGCGTCATCCGTCCACGGCACGCGGAAGATGATCTGGCGTTCCGGCTCGCAGATGCGCTCCAGCACGGAACCCTCTGCGTAGTGCGGGTGGCGTTCGATGACGCGACCCAGGGACTCGAAGACCTCGCGTGCTGCCTGGTGGAACTCGGGCTCACCGGCGTTGCGGCGCAGAACCTGATCAAAGATCGGCTGGATTTTCGGGTCAAGGGTGGTCGTCATCGAAGAGTCACTTTCGTAAGAGGCACGAAGATTGAGCGTATCCCGAGTTGGGATCGCGTTACACCGAGGGCCCAGGGTCGCCGGACTGACCAGCACCGTCAGTGCTGGGGGGTTCAGGGGTGAGAGCGGCCGCGATGGTCGTTGCGGAGGCCAATTCCTGCTGGGCTTTCTGCACGCGCTCTTGTGCGCGGAGCACCCGGCGCTCGGCCAGTGAGCGCATAGACACGCTAGCAGTGATTGCACTCTTGGCATCATCGACGCCCGTCGCCACCCAGGCCGCGACGAGGAGGATCAGCTGGCTGATCAGGTTGAACCAGATCAGCACACCGATGAGCGCCGTGAACGAGGCGAGCAGCGGGTTGTTCGCCGCTCCGCCGAGGAGCGCCCCACCGAGCAGCTGCAGCACGGCCATCGCGGCACCGCCGAGGAGCGCCCCCCGCCACAGGATGCCGGCACGGATCCGGATGCCGGCAACGACGCGCATCAGCACGACGAGTGTCACCGTGTCGATGGTGAAGACGATCAGCACGCCGAGCGACTGGCTCAGCAGCGCGAACGCCGTGGAGTCCGTCGACGCCCCCACGCTCTCGGCGAGGAGGCCGAGGGCGGAGGTGCTGAACACGCTGACGACCGCCGCGATGACGAGGCCGATACCGAGCGCCAGGGCGAGCCCCAGGTCTTTGAGTTGCAGCAGCATGAAGAAGGTCGAGTCCCCCGGCAGCCGGAAGATCTGCCGCACGGCGGCGCGGGTCGAGCCGATCCAGCCGATCGCGGTGAACACGAGTCCGATCAGCGCGATCAGTCCAGAGATCCCGAGCGTCAACGGCTGCACGATGGCATCCGGATCGACGAGGGCGTCATCGGAGCTGTCGGTGCTGAGCAGGCCGGGGATGAACCCGTTGATCAGGTCGATCAGCGCGTCCCACACGGCGGGGTTCGCGGCCAGCCAGAACCCCGCGAGCGTGAAGCCGAGGTACACGCCCGCGAACACCGCGAACAGCGCCTGGTACGACATTCCGGCGGCGAGCAGCGGCGCATTCGACTCGGCGTAGCGGGTGAACGCCCGCACCGGCTTGAGTTCCATCACGAGCGCGAGCGCCGTGTTCCACCAGCGCAGCGGCGTGTCGAACCAGCGCGCCGGCTTCGACTCGTTCTCCGTCATGGCGTCAGCGTACCCGGCAACGTCGGGCGGAGGCTGCGCTGAGCGGACGGATGCGGAACGACCTCAGTTGGCGCCGACGGTGACGGTCGGGGTTCCCGTCGAGGTGTCGCTCGCGGGCATCTCGGCGGCGAGGCGGTTGGCCTCCTCGATCAGGGTGGCGACGATCTCGGACTCAGGAACGGTCTTGATGACCTCGCCCTTGACGAAGATCTGACCCTTGCCGTTGCCGGATGCCACGCCGAGGTCTGCCTCACGGGCCTCACCCGGTCCGTTCACGACGCAGCCCATCACGGCAACGCGCAGCGGAACCGTCATGCCCTCGAGGCCGTCGGTGACGTCGTTGGCGAGCTTGTAGACGTCGACCTGGGCCCGGCCGCAGCTCGGGCAGGAGACGATCTCGAGCTTGCGCTCGCGCAGGTTGAGCGACTGCAGGATCTGCAGACCGACCTTGATCTCCTCGACCGGCGGTGCAGAGAGTGAGACGCGGATGGTGTCGCCGATGCCCTCAGAGAGCAGGATGCCGAAGGCCGTCGCGCTCTTGATGGTGCCCTGGAAGGAGGGGCCGGCCTCGGTCACACCGAGGTGCAGCGGCCAGTCGCCGCGTTCGGCGAGCAGGCGGTAGGCCTTGACCATGACGATCGGGTCGTTGTGCTTGACCGAGATCTTGAAGTCGTGGAAGTCGTGCTCCTCGAACAGGCTGGCCTCCCAGACGGCGCTCTCCACGAGCGCCTCGGCCGTGGGCTTGCCGTACTTCTGCAGCAGGCTCGGCTCGAGTGATCCGGCGTTCACGCCGATGCGGAGCGAGACGCCGGCCGCTTTGGCGGCTGCGGCGATCTTGCCGACCTGGTCGTCGAACTTGCGGATGTTGCCCGGGTTCACCCGCACGGCGGCACAGCCGGCGTCGATCGCGGCGTAGACGTAGTTCGGCTGGAAGTGGATGTCGGCGATCACCGGGATCTGGCTCTTCTTGGCGATGATCGGCAGCGCCTCTGCATCATCACGGCTCGGCACCGCGACGCGCACGATGTCGCATCCAGATGCCGTCAGCTCGGCGATCTGTTGCAGGGTCGCGTTGATGTTCGGCGTCGGTGTCGTCGTCATCGACTGCACGCTCACTTGAGCGTCACCGCCCACGAGCACCTTGCCGACCTTGATCTGACGAGACTTACGCCTCGGAGCGAGAACCTCGGGGACCTTGGGCATTCCCAAATTTATTGCAGCCACCAGCCCAGCTTACGCGTGCACAGCTCGGAGAGCGCTGAGCCGCACCGATGCCGGCGGTCGACGAGCACGCGGCGATCACATGTCTGGATGGCGAGCGACCAGGCGCTGTGCGCAGCCTCAGTGGCCTTGGATCCCCAAATTCACCGGGGCGACGATGTGCATGATGACCGTTGCCTGAGACTCCGCGTTGATCGAAACCGCCCAGGCGTTGGGGTACGCGGGGTTGTCGCCGGAGGCGGCCCCGAGTTCCGGACCGAACTCGGCCGGGAAGTTGAAGGCACCGTATTCGGGCACGGTCCAGTCGTTCTCGAGGAGGATCGGAGCTGTCTCCGAGCCGACGGCGTAGCCCTGCTCCGTCGTGATGGATTGGATTCCGCCGGCGCTCGGAGCCGAGACGCTCAGCATGAGGTTGCTCAGCCCCGAGAACAGGCCATCGACCGGCTCGGGGTCCGATACCGTCAGGCCTGGCCACTCGTAGTAGACGCCTGGTGGCGATTCGAGTCCCCCGTCGTGCTCGCGTGTCTCCGGGGCAGAGCCGATGACGGCCGTCAACGCATCGACCATCTCGGCTGCTGGCGCCTCGTAGGACACGGCAATGAGCACTCCTCCGTCAGCGTCCACGAACTCGACAGCTTCTGGGCGGACGACGAGTGCTGTCGCCTCTGCGATCGGATCAGCCGACGCCTCGAGCGTTGGCGATGGCGATATCGCTGGGGACGGCAGCTGTGTCGCACTGCTGTGCTGGCCGGCCCCCGCTGCGCCCGCTCCTGCGCATCCGGACAGGCTCACCGCGAGGCCCAGCGCGAGAGTTCCAACTGCCGTGCTTGCTCGAACGCTCATCATCGCCGACGACGTGGAGTTGTGGCGCCGGGGTTTCATGCGCAGCCTTCCTCATAGACCGGCACCGGAGCGCGCACCTCGCCGATGCTCGCTCCGTCGTCCGTCGGCCGGAAGTCCACCGCGACCTTCTGCACGTACTCCACGCCGTCTGCGTCGGTCTCCGGGAACTCGACGTAGTCGAGATACGGACCGGAGCATCCCGACGGATTCGTCTGGAGTCCTGCGCTGGCGCTGAGTTCTGACCAGGCGTATCCGGCGTGCGGTCCGTTGAGCGTGGCTAGCGCGATGCCGGTGGATTCGGCGTCGGTGAACCTCACGCGAAAGCTCGGCCGATAGAACGACGGAGGCGTGCCGAGCCCCTCCCAGTTGTCGACGTAGCGCGCTTCCCACAGCTCGAACGCACCCCAGCGGTGTGCCGTGCTCGGGGCGTCATGGCTCCCACCCGGGTAGTCGGTGTCGATCGGCGCTTCACCGAACACGCCGGTGAGTGCGGCGAGCGCCGATTCGGAATCGGAGAGGTACCCGAGCGACTGAACCACGACGCCGCTCGCATCGTGCAGCTCAAGCGCCTCCGGCCGAGCAACCAGCGTGGTCACCGTGGACAGCGGATCGACGGCCGGCGCGGTCTCAGAGGCGGACGGCGTTGGCGCCGCATCCGTCGAGCTCGGCGCGTGCGTCGGCTCCGTCGGGGACGCGGAACACCCCGTCACCAGTGCGGCAATGACGATCGAACCGAGCAGAAGCTGCCCGAGTCTCTGACGTCGCGACATTCCATCCCCCTTGCTCGGGCCCACGATCGGTGTGCACGCCCGGCGCTCACAGCGTACCCGGGGCGTGCCCGCGGGCCTCGAACCACGCCTCAGACGGCGACGATGAGCGGCGGCTCCGTTGCGGCGACCACCTCGGCGACGCTGACGCCCGGCGCCGTCTCCACGAGCACGAGGCCGTCCGGCGTCACATCGATGACGGCGAGGTCGGTGATGATGCGGTTCACGACGCCGCGACCGGTCAACGGTAGCGAGCACTCGCTCACGATCTTGGCCGATCCGTCGCGGGCGACGTGTTCCATCAGCACGATCACCCGTTCGGCTCCGTGCACGAGGTCCATCGCGCCGCCGGGGCCCTTGACCATCTTGCCCGGGATCATCCAGTTGGCGAGGTCACCGGATGCCGACACCTGCATGGCACCGAGGATGGCGGCCTGGATCTTTCCGCCGCGGATCATGCCGAAGCTCATCGCCGAGTCGAAGAACGCGCTCCCGGGCAGCAGCGTCACCGTCTCCTTGCCCGCGTTGATCAGATCGGGGTCGACCTGATCCTCCGTCGGGTACGGGCCGACACCGAGGATGCCGTTCTCGCTCTGCAGCACGACGGTGACCCCGTCGGGGACATAGTTGGGCACGAGCGTCGGGAGGCCGATGCCGAGGTTCACGTAGGAACCGTCGACGAGCTCCGCGGCGGCGCGCGCCGCCATCTGTTCTCTGCTCAGCGCCATCTCAGTTCCCCCCTGTGCTTCCCGCTTGGCGCACCGTGCGCCGCTCGATGCGTTTCGGGGTCGCCGTTCCGACCTCGACGACGCGGTGCACGTAGACGCCGGGCAGGTGCACGGCATCCGGGTCGATGGTGCCGGGCTCGACCAGCTCTTCGACCTCGGCGATGCAGATGCGGCCGGCCATCGCCGCGAGCGGCGAGAAGTTGCGGGCGGACTTATTGAAGACGAGGTTGCCGTGCCGGTCACCGCGAAGCGCATGCACGATGGCGAAGTCGGTGCTGATGGCGGGTTCGAGCACGAACTCCTTGAGCACGCCGTCCACCTCGAACAGCTGGGTCTGCTTGGCCGGAGAGGCCTGGGCGATCGTGCCGTCGGGGTTGTAGCGCTGCGGCAGTCCGCCCTCCGCCACCTGGGTTCCCACACCGGTCTGGGTGAAGAAGCCGGCGATGCCGCTGCCGCCCGCACGCAGTTTCTCGGCGAGGGAGCCCTGCGGAGTCAACTCAAGTTCGAGTTCGCCGCTCAGATAGCGCCGCTCGAACTCCTTGTTCTCGCCGACATAGGAGGAGGTCATCTTGCGGATGCGACCGGCGGCGAGCAGCAGGCCGAGGCCCCAGTCGTCGACACCGCAGTTGTTGCTCACCACCGAGAGTCCGTCGGTGCCCGCATCGAGCAGCGCCGTGATCAGCACCATCGGGTTGCCGCAGAGACCGAAACCGCCGACGGCGATCGATGCGCCATCCGGTATATCTGCGACGGCGTCGGCGGCAGAGCCGATGACCTTGTCGATCGTCACGGGGAAACCGTCCTCTCATGGGGCGACGCCGCCCCAGCCCTCTGTCTGAAAAGTACGATGGAGTACAGAGAGTGTCAAGGATTCCGGCAGAGTTGCGCGTTGCGCGTCGCCGCGGATCCCGGCCAGACGAAGGAGTCATCATGAGCAACAGCACCCAGGCCGCTTCCGGCACCGTCGAGGTCGTCATCCTCGCCGGGGCCCGCACCCCGCAGGGGCGCATCAACGGTCAGCTTGCGAGCCTCAGCGCTGTGCAACTCGGCACGCACGCGATCCGCGGCGCCCTGCAGCGGGCCGGGGTCGACGCCTCGGCCGTGCAGGCCGTGATCATGGGTCAGGTGCTGCAGGCCGGTGCCGGCCAGAACCCGGCCAGGCAGAGCGCGATCGCGGCCGGCATCCCGTGGTCGGTGAATGCGATCACGCTGAACAAGGTGTGCCTCTCCGGCCTCGCGGCCGTGATCGACGCCGCCCGCTTGATCCGGCTGGGCGAGGCGGATGTCGTGGTCGCCGGTGGTCAGGAATCGATGACGAATGCGCCGCACCTGCTGCCGGGCTCCCGCCGCGGCTGGCCGTACGGCAGCGTCGAGATGCTCGATCACGCCGCCAACGACGGCTTGACGGATGCATTCGACGGCCTCTCGATGGGACTCTCCACCGAGCGCTCGATCGCCGTGCTCGGCCTGGAGCGGTCCGAGCAGGACGAGTTCGCGGCCCTCTCACACCAGCGCGCCGGCGCTGCCGCCGAATCCGGGCTGTTCGCCGACGAGATCGTTCCGGTCGAGATCCCGCAGCGCAGGGGCGAGCCCGTGGTGGTGACCGCCGATGAGGGCGTGCGCCCCACCAGCACCGCCGAGACGCTCGGGGCGCTGCGGCCCGCGTTCGACGTCGACGGCTCGATCACGGCGGGCAACTCCTCCCCGCTGAGCGACGGCGCCAGTGCGCTCGTGCTGGCCAGCAGAGCCTGGGCCGAGGCGAACGGGCACGCGTGGCTCGCCGTCGTCGAGTCCAGTGGGCACGTCGCCGGGCCGGATAACTCGCTGCACTCGCAGCCGTCCAACGCCATCACCGCCGCGCTCGGCCGGCAGCAGTGGGACGCAGCGTCGCTCGACCTGATCGAGATCAACGAGGCGTTCGCGGCGGTCGGCATCCAGTCGACCCGCGATCTTGGCGTCGACGCCGCCATCGTGAACATCCACGGCGGCGCGATCGCACTCGGCCACCCGATCGGTGCATCCGGTGCGCGGCTGGCCTTGCACGCCGCACTCGAGCTCTCGCGTCGAGGCTCCGGCCGTGCAGCGGTCGCGCTCTGCGGTGGTGGAGGCCAGGGCGACGCGCTCCTGCTCAGCCGCTGATCGCTGCCGGGAGTGTCCGCAGGTGTCAGGGCTTCGGGCGCGACGCGAAGCGTCGCGAAAGGCGGCAGCCCTAGTGAGGCAATCTCGGGAACCGCACCCGATGCTGGTGCGGTTCGTCCAGCGCCGCGCCCTCCGCACGTTGGCTCGAGCGCGCGGCGACACAGTTTGCCGGTTGAGTAGCGAGGAACGAGCGTATCGAAACCTCACGGACCAGAACTTTCGCAGGTGCGAGGGTCTCGATACGGCCCTGGCGGGCCTACTCGACCGGCAAAGACCAGCGACCGGCTAGGTGGCTTCGGAGTCGAAGGGCGCTGCCTCCCCGGCGGCCAACGGAGCCGGGCGCGCGGGAACCACGGGGCGTGCCGCCCGCGTCAGGGTCGGCGTCGCGGCGGCAGCGGTCACGGCGTCCGGGGTGTCATCGGTCAGTGCCTCGCGGATGATCCGTCGCGGGTCGTACTGGCGCGGGTCGAGCTTCTTCCAGTCGACATCGTCGAATTCGGGGCCCATCTCGTCGCGCATGCGATCCTTGGCGCCATTGGCCATGTCGCGCAGCGAGCGCACGAGCCGCCCGAGCTGCGCCGCGTAGTGGGGCAGCCTCTCGGGGCCGAGCAGAAAGACGGCGAGGACGCCGATAATCAGCACCTTTTCCATCGTCAGCCCGAACATGTCTTCAGAATAACCTGCGGCGAGGCTCCCCCCGGCAACGCGGCAACGCCCGTACTCTGTAATTCACACATCACCGGGAGCTACAACGTGTCTGACAATGACCTGAACTGGAAGTACGCCGACGACGTCGTCACCGAATCCGATGCCCTGAGCAAGGCCAGACAGCAGTCTTTGGAGCTCGGCATCGACCCGATCTCTCCGGCCACCGGTGCCCAGATCGCCGTCATCGCCGCC
>CAZZNX010000130.1:0-6545 GCA_964655795.1 uncultured Leifsonia sp.
ACACTGGCGAAGCAGCTCTCGATGGCTGGCTTCCGACGAAGCGAGCCCGGATCCGATCTGCTCGCCGAGAGTTCCAGTCTGCTGACGCAAGTTATGAACGATATGCGTGGCCAGGGAGCCGGATTCACAGAGATTGCGCGAGCGCTCGACGTGCGTGCACAGGACGTGCGAGATCTCATGCTCGGGCTTGTGACGTTCTCCCTCGAGGGAGATGCGCAAACTCGGTCACGCAGCCAGGCGAACCTGCGGGCGATCTGACTGGACGTGACAGACGGAGGGTTCGCCCATCGCTGCACCCACTGAGTCAGCGATTCGCAGGAACGAGCGTGAGCTTCTGCCCCAGCGCGTCTGCCAACCGCAGAAGCGTCACTGCGGTCGGATTACCAGCACCCCGCTCAATACGGCTGATCTCAGCCTGCTGAATGCCCGTCAACTCGGACAGTGCCGGCTGCGTAAGGGATCGGGCCTTACGCGCGGTCGCGAGCATGGCACCGAGCTCGGCCCTCTCATTCACCTCGGCGGTGAATTCCGAAGACGCTACCTCGTACACACGCCGGGTATCGTCGGACCATGCCGCCTTCGCACGGTCCGCAAGTTCGGTGAAGTTCTTTGCCATTTCCGCCTCCTCTTCACCCACAAGTATGTGCCAAAACACATAGGCGGTCAAGTGTTGCGTTGTCGCTTCCAGCGCTCGTGGATCTTGCGAGCCTTCGCGATCTCGCGCTGTTGACGCTTCGCTGACGGGTCGGTCTTCTTGTTGTAGCCGTGGTAGAGCAACACGATCTTGTCGCCGTGGAACGTGCAGAACACACGGAGCAGCACGCTCCGATCCGCGCCCGCGTCATCTAGCGGATCAAGGCCTGCGCTTGCAAGGATGGTGCGAAGCGACTTCCGTACCCGGAACTCGTACAGCCCCTCCCCCAGCGGCTTGCCCCATTCGCCTGAGCAGATGTCGATCCCATAGACCTGAAGAACATGCTCAACCGCCGCTACCAGGACGGCCTGCTCGTATGCCGGCAATGAGAACAGGAAACGCTCGAACGCGTCGCCCTCGTACTCAACCGACCACACAGCCACGACTCGATCAACCTCTCCGGCGCCCACGCGTCAGGCACGTTCCCAGCGTACTTGAGAGACACCGAGAGCGTCTGGAGGTCACAACCTGCTGGTCTGCGAAACTGGACAAATGGCGGTTCCGGAACTGGATGCACTACGCATCCGACGTTGGTGTCGAGCACGCGTGCCCGAGCACCTGTGGGCGCAGGTCCGAGTCGAGTGCGAGATCACCGACCGCCACGTGACCATCATTGAGACCAGACCACCATGGGATAGCTCGGAAGCCGAATGGACGCGCTTCCCCATCGCCCGACTCGTTAGCAACGGGGACCGCCCAGGACGTCGACCAGCCCCGCTGTATCACTGAGCAACTTCGTTTTGTAGCGCCTATCGACCTTGCCTTGCCGCAACCAGTGAACCCACTGCTTCTCAGTCACAACCACGTCGCAGTACACCGATGCAACAGGCAACGCAGCGATGTCATTGAAATCGTTGAGCTCCCACTTCTGCTCGGTCTGCCGAAGTCTGGCACCCCTCATTAGATTGGTCACGTTCCGAGTAGGAAGGTCATCGACGAAATCTGTCAGTCCAGAGGGACCGGCCTGAGCTATGAAGGCGTCCCAGGTCATCCCGATGCGGTCGAGAGCTTCGGTGACGGGGCCCTGGATGCTGCCGAGGTCGGATGCGCGCACGGCCAACTCGAGTAGGACTCCAGAGAGTCCTTGGTCATGGATAGCGGTAGCGATGGAGTTCTCGTAGTCGACGAAGCACTGCGCGAGTTCCGTACTCGAAGGGTCGAACCCTGCCTCGCGCACCGTGTCGGGTCCCATACGAAGCAACTCTCGTCCGACAAGGTCGTTGTAGATTTGTTCAACCTTGAGGAGTTCGTGGGGCGACAGCGTTTTGCCAATCGCGGGCAACTTGCTGGAGTCGAAGGGCGGGTGCGTTACGACGCCGGCGGTGATGTGACTGAGCCCTACACCGAAGACTTGGTGCTGTCGAGGCTGCTCTGGACGCCCGAACCTGCGGTTGAGAGCCTGATCGATTTCTGTGGGAAGCAGTAAGTGTGGACGCGCCATCGTGTGTTGCTTTGAGAGTTCGAACATGAGGTCGGCCACGTCGATCCGAGACCGGTCGTCACCTCGTTTCCCGGTCTCCAGGTACCGGTAGATATCGATCGGAAACGATGCGGTACCCGTAGCGGCGGCGGCGCGGGCCGCCGCAAGCGCATCGACAAACCGTGCCCCGAGACGATGTCCGGTTGCGGCGCGCGCGAGGTCGAGCCACTTGTTCTGATCGAGATACACGTGGAGCACTTTTATGCGTCGGCCTCTGATGTCGTTGCTTCGGTCGAGGCGGGGAGCGCTGGCTGCGGCCGTTGTGCAGATTTGTACCAGTCGCGCGGGATGAGTGCGGTGCCGTCACGCCATGTCTCGATGATCGAGTCTTGAAACCACTCGTCAGCGAAGTCCGCGTGGTCGAAGGCGATAATCTGCAGCTGCCCGTCGAGTTGGGTGACGACGTCGAACATCATCCGGTACAGGTTGCGGGTGTTGTCGCGATCGGTGTCGGACAGTTCGGCGAGGTCTCCCCCGCTCTCCCGGTCCCGGGGGAAGAATGCTTGGCTGGGCTGGTCGAGAACGATGAATCGGGGAACGGGTCGGTTCGCGTCGATGAAGTAATCCTGCAGTGCCAGGTAGGCGGTGAGGTGATAGCCGACCCAGCTCATTCCGCTGCCGATGGCACCGGCATCCATGTAGGCCGGGCCTTGGAGGGTGTCGGCCACGACCGTGAGGCGGTAGGGATCGATACGTACGCCGTGCTCAGAGTGCTCAAGCGGCAAAGACTGCGCGAGTGCGGTCATGCGTCGCCCGACAATGTTGAGGAGGGAGTCCACGGCCGAACGAAGTGCCTCGGGGTCCAACTCATCGGTGAGTCGCGCGGCCTTGTCTTCGAGGGCTTCGACCGCGCGTTCCAGGGCCGCGATGGTGTCGTCGCTCTCCAGCGTGGTCGTTTCGAGATACTGGGCGATGCGGCCTCGAACGAAGCTCTGCTGATCCCAGGTGTGCTGCGCAGTCGCCCGGATGTCGTCGGTACGCGCGAGCTCTTCCAGCGACGTTTCGATGTCGGTCAGGTCGGCTCGCACTTGGCCGCGGGCCTGGAGAAGTTCGGTGCGGGCAGTGGCGATGCGCGGCTGGTCACGCTGGGCCAGCTCAATGCGGCGCGCGACACGGCCGAGGCTGTGCCCGATGGCGTCGTGGGTGCTGGTATCGGTCAGGGCTGTCTGGCAGACCGGGCACGTGGCCTCCGCATCTGTCGTGTCTGGGATGAGTCCGATGGATGCCAGCCGGACGCGATGTTCGTTGAGTTCCGCGCTGTACTCGGTGCCGACCCGGGCGAACTCGTCGAGTCCGCGGAGCTTATCGTTGATGTCTCGCAGCGAACCGCGTAGTTCCCCACGGCGCGCGATGAGAGCCTCCGTTTCCGCATCGCGATCAACGTCATCGGCATGTGCCGGAGGCTGGTCCGCCTCAAGGAGCGCAGAGAGGACGTCGATGGCCTCACCTGCGTCGACAGGTGTGGTGTCCACCGGGAGCAGTCCGCTGGCCCGGGCATCAGCGATGAGGCCCGCCGCACGTCCCATGCCCAACTCGCGCGTCGAGCGGGCCTCGGCGAGGCGCGTTTCTTGGCGCCGGATGTCACGGCGGAGATCGGATAGCTGTTCGCGCTTGCGGAGAGCATCCGGGCTTTGCGCACCGAGGAAGTAGGGGAACGTGTCTCGGATCGCTTGCTTCTGGAAGTCTCGGTTCTGGTGGTGGAAGAGGAGGTCGGGGTTGGCTACCTCCCCCTGCCCCTGGAAGTTGTAGTACAGCGAGTGCCGGAAGTTCGCGGCGAGGGCGCGGCGGGTGCGCCCTTCGGCGGGAACGTGGAGGTTCTCCTCGATCCCAATCAGGCCACCAAGGTAGTCGACGAGATCGGCCGTGTTGGCATTGGACTCCAGTGCCGCAAGTTCGGGAACGTCACTCTCTCCGACCGAGAGCATCACCTGGGATGTCGTCACTCCGTGCGCGGGTGCCGGACGTCCGATGAAGAACTGTGTGTTGCCGACGTGTGCGAGCAGCCCGTACCAGGCCACGGTGTCCTGAATCGGGCCGAGCGGAACATGCGGGCTATCGCCACCAAGCAGGAACCTGAGGATGCCGATGATGCTGCTCTTGCCTGTGCCGGACTCGCCCGAGATGATGTTGAGCTGTCCCGACCGGAATCGGATCTGACGGATGTCCCCGTCAGCGTTGTAGAGGATGAGCGCATCGAGTTGCATCACGGTTTGACTCCCCAATGAGCGAGGGTGGTGGCTTCGTCCAGGTCGGATCCTCCGAGCCAGCGTCCGAGAAACTCGGCGGCTTTCACGCAATCCGTCCAGTCAGCGGTCGGATAGAGCGTGCGCGGGCGACGACCGAGGTTTCCCGCGGAAATCGATCCGAGCGAGCCGGTGAGGACGGCGTGCTGCAGTCCGTAGCTGATGGCAGCTCCGGTAAAGGCTCGGAAGGTGCGGACCCGGTTGGCGAAGTCCATGAGAATGACCGGGTTGCTTCGGAGCCACGACCACATCGAAGATCCGGTCGTGCCCGGCAGCGCGTCGCGCGTGGGCTTGTGCAGCGCACTGGGCAGGATGAGAAACGCGAATGTGACCGGCATGGCGACCCCCGCCTTCGCTTCATACGCAGCGCATGCCTTGTGAAGCAGGAGGGCGCAGAAGGCTGGATTGAAGAGTGTGCTGGCCTCGGAGTCTGCGGCAGGGGTCGGCGTAGTGATGCTCATGCCACCTCCTCGGTCTCGGCGGTCCCTTGCGCTTCGGAAAGGCGGTGCTTGAGGAGATCGAGCCAATCCGGATGCCAACCTATCTGCAGCCGATCGGCGAGGATGTGCAGCGACCCAAGAGGAACGTAACCGGACCGGACCTCCGCGCGGATCTCCGGCAGAGTGCGCTCCTGAAGACGCGCGTATGTCATTCGCGCAAACTTCCGCTTGTCGTCATCGCTGATCGCGTCGCCTACATCCGGCTCCTCCAGCGGCAGGAACACACGCTTCCACTCCTCCAATAAGCGCCGGTCGTAGGCGTCGATCTCGCCGATCGCGAGCAGCTGCTCTCGTTGCCATCGGGACCGCTGGAGGAAGGCTCGATTGTGGTCGTACACCGCCTGCCGGATGCGCTCGTGGTGCAGCAGGATCATCTGAAGCTGCTCCACGAAGACCCGGTCATCTACGGCAACCTCATCGGAGGTTGGTTCCGGCTCGTTGCCATAGTCCAGGGGCAGGTTGTCGTCTCGGAGCGACTGTGCAATCAAGTGCAGCTGATCTTCGATCTCTCGGATGTCGATCCAGTCAGCTTCACCTCGGGCGACCCTGGTGAGATGCACCATCGCGCGCCCGTGCCACCACCCGCGCAAACGGTCGATAAGAGGTCGGCGGCGCTGCTGTACCGTCGCCTTGCGAACAGTGGCGACGAGTTGCCCGGTGATCTGCTCACCGGTAACTGCATCACCGAGCACGATGACGCGGTCCAGCAGGTCTGTTCGCTGAGCCTCGTTGAGCGAGAGATATCGCTCGTAATAGTCGGCGGACGCTGCGTTTCCTGCCGCACGGGCGACGGCGTCAAGTTTCTCTCGGGCAGTGACCACCTCCTCACGGCTGCGTACCGGACCGAGCATGCCTGCCGCTGTATCGACCTTCGCCGTTGCCGTGGTGTAGAGGAAGCACGCGGATCGCTCGTCCGAAGTTTCGATCCAGTTGTGCAGCGTTTTCCAAAGATCCGGACTCGCATCACCGAGAGAGCCCTGCCGATCGACATGATGCTTCGTCTGCCACAACTCCTGCGGCTGTCCCTCAGCTTCGAAGGTGATGTCGTCCACTGTTTCGAGCGATAGTCGGAGGCCATCGTCGGTGTCCATTCGCTGCAGGGCAATGAGTAAGGCGTACTCTACCTGGGCGAGGTAACCGAGCGCCGAGCCCGCGGCGCTAAACCGATTGCTGTCGACGATGCTCATACAACATGACCTTAGCGGTAGCCTTCTGCACCTTTAGCCGCCCTTGGGTTTCGTTCCGTACTTAGGCCGAGAGGATGGGAGCATACCCACGAAGTACCCGCAGTGGTTTAAGGACCGATCCGTACGCATGCTGTTGGGCCATCTCGAAGCCGATGACACTCGGACCTCGACGCGTCCGACCTGGAGCGCCCGACGAGCACAGGCGACCCCGCCGACGTCGAGAGAGTTGCGTTCTATGACGATGCGGCGAGATCCTCAATCGGACGACTACTCACCATTTCTCCCTCCATCGGCCGGAACTCGTCTCCACGTCGATACCTTGAGGTGCGGATCCCGAATTCGCGCCCGGGTCCGTTCGACCCCTTTTGGTCCCCTTGTCCGCTCGACTGGACCGACGTGTGGACGTGCCCGTTCAATCACGGAGAAAGCCTTCGATCGGTG
>CAZZNX010000130.1:6555-9006 GCA_964655795.1 uncultured Leifsonia sp.
TACACTCTTTCCCTACACGACGCTCTTCCGATTCGATCGGTGGGGCTGTACTCAGGATCCGCGCGGCGATCTGGTCGGTTTCGGCGACGCTGAGTTCCGGTACGTCGTCGAAGTTTGTGCCGCCTCCGGGAAGCGTCGCGGCGATATGAAAGTGGAGATGAGGAATCGCCTGGTGAGCGGCGGTGCCATTGTTCTGCCACACAGCAATCCCAGGACGCTCATAGGCCTCGTCAATGGCGGCCGCAGCCCAGGTCACGGTATCGATCAACTCGTGGCGTTCATCCCGCCGTGATTCCAACAACGTTGGGTAGTGCCGCGTGGGGAGAACTAGGAGATGTCCGAGTCCGCGTTGCTCTCGTGTTACGAGCACCGCCACGAGGCGGTCGCGGCGAAGGATAGTGAACGGGCGACTCCCCGCGAGATAGTCACAGAACGCACACCGCTCCTGCTCGGGGATGTCGAGGCTACTGGTGCTGTCGGTCATTCTGTCGCCAATGAGCGGAGAAAAGCTTGGAACTCAGTCTGGTCGATCTTATTGATCTCGTTCGGGTGGACGACGATCCGCAGTTCGGAAGACACCCGTTTCCGGCGACAGCGCAGGAAGAACGAGAACGCCATCAACCGCACGGCGGCTTCGGCGGTTAACTCCGGGACACGAGATTGACCTTGGCCAAGCAAAGGCACACAGATTGGGGCACCATTGCTGTTAATATCGACGGCGTCCCACAGCCTGTCCAAGCTGTGAACGATGCCGCGAATTGAACCTTGCGCGCGGTTGTGTACGTCCATCTCAGTGTATGCGAGACAGTAATAGCGGATAGCACCGCGGCCCTTGAGAATCGCAGTGGTCCCCAAAGGATACGCATGCCCCTTGCCAGCCTTGACGATAGTGGAGACTGGCTTTGCTGTTGCCAGCGATTCCTCCAGCTCCTGGTCAAGGCGGGTATGCGAGCTCGCGTAAACAGTGCGCAGAAAGCTTCCCTGCACGCTACCCGCGTCGATAATGGTCGGGTCCGTATCGAACGTCGTCGTCATCCCGACCATCGCCGACGCATCCTGCTGAAACAAGTCACCAACGACGAGTCGAATCGTGAAGTTTCCATGGGCGTACCATTGCGACGGCGGTACCTGACGTTGCTTGAATACCGCCCATGCTGCTGCCAGAACCACAGACGCGACCACCAGCCACCATTGGTCCTTCAGCATGTCAGGGGCAAACACGGCGATCGCACCCGCGCCCGCAGCCTGCGCACCAATTGCCTCTAGAAAACGGCGAAAAAAACCTGCTGCATACCGACGAAGGTTACGTTTCCGACGCACTATTTGTTCAGCCCAAGGCTCTCGTATACCGATTCCTTGTAGCGGTACGGTCCTGTGTTGCCCGATCCGGCGAAGTTGGCGGCGTAGTCATCAAGGGCGTGCTTGATGATTTTGGGCCCAAACGATACCGACATCGTGTAATAGTCGGCATCAGCAAACGGTGTCGGAACATTCCCGCTGACATGCCCGCGGGCGCGGTCCAGGTTCGCGATGACGACCGGAAGCCCCAGAGCAATGATCGCATTGACCTCGTACGCAAGGAACGAAGTACCATTGCCACCCTTGCGACGCGCGTCCGCGCTTCCCAACAAGATCACCTGCTTGGTGTTGTTCAACCGTTCGCGTAGCCGCCGTTTGATCGTTTCAGGCGTACTCGTGTCCCGGGCCTCATAGATGTCGTGAGCGTTCGTGAAATCGAAGTCGATGTTGTCACTTGCCTTCCACGCTGTCATCAATCGGTAGTAGTGGATGTCTTCGCTGGCGAAAGCGACATAGGTTTTGTTGCGGTAGCTCATCGTTGGGCTCCTGGCCTCATCTGACAAGGGTAAGCGGACCGGTGAGACCGGCCGTTATCATCGTATCGACCACCACCGACATCGCCGTCGGCCCCAAGCGCCGTGTCACTGGCGTCAGATGTGCCCGGCCGTTGCGGCTCCCCCCAAGCCGAGGAGTTCTGGAGGCTGAGAGCGACGTGCATCTCGACTTTCCGTGGCCCGCGTCCGTACGATCAGTCCAACGCTGACCGGCCCAATCCACACGAACTTGAGGGCGTTCCAGACGCAGACGATGGCGGCGGCGTACAGCCACCCGGGACCGCCGCGGTCGACGACGATAGTGCACAAGCTGGCGGCATAGAGGTACGGCAGAGCGATGAGCATCGCAGGGACGCCCCACTTCAGGCCGCGGCGGGTTCGGATGGCGTTGAGCAGGATGTTCGTGGGCATGTACCGGCGCATGAATTGCCGGATGTGGATGCTGGCGATCCAGATGAGTCGAAGCATGGCAACAGTCCTCTCGTGGTCCGGCGACGAAGAACCTTGATGGACTGCCCTGGAGCCGTCGTGCCATCGCGTGGGCGATGGCGAACTTTGAATGTGGTCGCCTTGCCCACAAGGGTACGCCTGACCCACG
>CAZZNX010000131.1:0-7457 GCA_964655795.1 uncultured Leifsonia sp.
TGCGCGCGCTGAAAAGCGCGAAGCGCTTTTCAGCGCGCGAAAGGCGGCAGCCCAGTCCCAAGGAAATCTCGAGAACCGCAACCGATGCGCAGCCCCCAGTTGCGCGCCCCCAGTTGCGCCCGTGGTTTCGATAAGGCCGTAGACGGCCTACTAAACCGGCGAGTGTGTGCAGATTGAGCGACGGCGCTACGACGCCGGCGCCGTGTCTCCGCTCAGTGCGCGCAGATTCGTCGCCCGCTTGTCCGGCTCCAGCAGCAGCGCCCGTACGAGCAGTGTCAGCGGGATGCAGAGGATCGCACCGATCGGGCCGATCACCAGCGCCCAGAACAGCACGCTGAAGAAGGTGAGCGTCATGCTCAGGCCGACGGCGTCACTGACGAACTTCGGCTGCACCATCACCTGCAGCACGACGTTCACAATGCTGTACGCGGCGATGACGAGCAGCGCCAGCGGCCAGCCGCCGATCACCAGGGCGAAGATCGCGGGCGGGATCACGCCGATCACGAAGCCGATGTTGGGGATGAAGTTCGTCACGAATGCCAGCACGGCCCAGACGATCGGAACGGGGATTCCGAGCGCCCACAGGATGAGTCCATCGACGATCGCGACGACCAGGCCGAAGCTCGCATTCACGACGTAGTAGCGGCGCACACCGCTGAAGTAGCGTGTGGCGATGACAGCGGGACGCGGTGCGAACGCCTGCCCGCGGCGGCCGAGCGCTGCGGCATCCGCGGCCATGAAGATCACGTAGGCGAGCACGAAGAAGAATGCGGCCGCGAGGCCCAGCACAGAGTCGGCCACCGAGTACGCGGTGCTGATCAGCACGTCCGGCGTCAGCCAGGAGAACGCCCCAGCCGCCGTGTCCGGGTGGAAGCCCAGCGAGCCGAGCGCGGCGACGAGCTGGTCGACAACCGCCGCGAACTCGTCGGCGTAGTCGGGCAGCATCGTGATGAACTGGGCGGATGCCACGACGAGCAGTGCGCCGAGCGCCGCCAGAATGGCGAAGCTCACGGCGATCACGACCGTGGTCGCAGCCCAGGCCGGCCAGCCGCGGCGCTCGAGCGGGCGCCGCACCGGGTGCGCGATGATCACCACGACGGCGGCGACCGCGACGGGCGCGAGCACGTCCTTGGCCAACCAGACGCCGACGAGTGCGACGACGGCCGCCGCGATGGTGATGAGCATGCGCGTGCCGGGCGCGAGCCCGATTGCGCCGTTGTCAGTGCCAGTAGCGGCCATTTAGAAGTTCCCGATCCCCTTGCCAATCATGACCACACCGATCACAAGCAACAACACTGCCATCACAGTTGCGTTGTTGTGCACCAACCAGACTCGCAGGCTTTCGAGCGGAGCGGCCATCTTCGACGAGGCAAGCAGGTAGGCGATCACAGGAATGGCCACGGTTGACGCGGCGAGCAGCACGAAGATGCCCACCGCGAGCACGATCTCGCCGCCACTCAGATCGGAGTCGCCGACGATCACACCGGCACTGGCCGCCATCAGCAGGTTCTTCGGGTTCACGGCCGAGAGCAGGAAGCCGAGGATCAGCCCGCGCCCCGCCGTCATCGTGTCGATGGCCGACATCCACTTCGGGAGCGCCGCGGCCTCCCCGGGCGCCGGGCGGCTGCGCCACTGCTTGATCGCCATGAGCAGCAAGAGCACGCCGAGGGCGATCTTGATCCAGCCGGCGATCGGCTGCGAGGCATCCGGGTCCTTCTCCGGCAGCACGCTGGAGAGCGCCGTGAACACGCTGATCGCGACGATGATGCCGAGAACCCAACCGAGCAGGAAGCCGACGCTCGTTCCGCGCGCCTTCGGCGACAGCAGCATCAGGATCGCCGCGATGATCGGAATCGGACTGATCGCGATACCCAAGGCCAGTGGCAGGATGTCGCCGATTACCGAAGCCATTGTGTTCCTCCTTGGCGCCGACGGCGCATCAGTGAAGTGGTGCAGACGGGCCGGCTGGTGCCGGCGTCGGGGTGTTGCGTACTTGGTGCGATCACGGCGCAGCCGATTCCACCGCAGCGATCGCCGCGCGGTTGGTGTCGAAGATTCGGGCGTCGCCGACCAGATCGAGCTGACGGAGCCTCGACAGGGCCTGCAAGCGGACCCGGCTGAAACTGAGCTCGATCTGCTTGCTGTCGAGCCATTCGCGCAGGCTGGTGAACGCCTCCGCCGCGGTCACGTCGATGTCGGTCACGGCCTCCATGTCCACGACGAGGTGGTGCACGCTCCCCTCGGGAACGGCGTGGATGGCGCGTTTCACGGCGTCGCTGAAGACGGTTCCGTTGGCGAAGAACAGCGGTGCGGCCAGCCGCACGACGATCACGCCCTTCACCGTCGTCTCGCCGAGCGGCACGTCGCTGAGCAGCGACTCCGTCGGGTCGTCGTTCGCGGCGAGCACGTCGATCGCCGGGTTCGATGCCCGCTTGGCGAGGTTGATCAGCGCGAGCACGAAGGCGACGAGGATGCCGGGGATCGAACCGACGAAGAGGGTGACGAGGAAGCAGACCGCTCCGATGATGAACTCGAAGCGATCCGTGTGCCAGAGCATCCGGAAGTCCCGGATGCCGAGCAGCGGCAGGATCGCCATTGCCACGATCGCGCCGATCGCCGGCGACGGGATGTCTTCGAGCAGTGCCGTGCCGAAGACGAGCAGCAGCAGCGTTCCGGCCGCCATCACGAGGCTCGGCAGCTGGGTGCGGGACCCTGCCTGGTCCATCGCGGCCGTGCGAGAGGTGGAGGAGCCGACCGCGAATCCGCCGCTCGCGCCGGCGGCCAGGTTGCCAAGGCCGAAGGCGAAGAGGTCGCGGTTCGGGCTGGTCCGGTAGCCGCGCTTCTCGCCGTACGACCGCGACACCAGCAGGCCCTCGGCCGTCGTGATCATTGTCAACGCGATCGCCGACGGGATCAGTGCACCCCACATGCTCCAGGAGATGACGGGCCAAGTGAGAGTCGGCGGGCCGGCCTCAACGGCCCCGAGCACCGCAACGCCTGCCTCCGCGAGCCCGGTGGTCGCCATCGCCACGGTGCCGATGACGAGCACGACGAGTGCCCACGGCACCGCATGCGCGAAGCGTTTCCCGAGCTGCAGGATCAGGATGGAGAGCACGGCGATCAGTGTCGACCACCAGCTGATCTCGCCCAGCCCGCCGATCAGACCGCTCATCTTGTCGATGAACTCTCCGCCGGAGTCGATCGTGATCCCGAGCATCTTCGCCACCTGGCTGATCAGGATGTCGAGCGCGAGGCCACCGACGAATCCGACGAGGATGGGCTTGGAGAGGAAGTTCGCCAGGAACCCCAGTTTGAACACGGCGGCCCCGAGGAACATCACTCCGCAGAGGATCGCCTGTGCCAGCGCCAGCGTGAGGTAGTCGGCGCTGCCGGCCACCGCGAGGCCGCCGATCGAGGAGGCGACCAGGGCGGCCGCCGCGGCATCCGGTGAGGCCACGAGCTGCCGCGACGACACAGCGAGGGCGTAGACCACGGCCGGCAGCACCAGCGCGTAAAGTCCGGCCGTCGGTGGGAGCCCGGCGATCTGCGCGTAGCCGATGTTCAGCGGGACGGCGATGGCCAACAGGGTGACACCCGCGACGACCTCGCGGAATGCGTTCTTCGGGGTCAGGCCCGCGAGCGGCTTCTGCATCCGCCTCTTCGCCGTCACAGCGGTCATCTCATTCTCCTCCGAGCAGGGCGCTGAGCGCCTTCTGCAGCTGCATTGCGCCGATCAGCGGGAGCAGGCCTGCGTTCAACGTACTGGTGTGGTCGGCGATCCACGTGCGCACACGCCTCACCACGGCATCCGCCTCCGAAGACATCGCGCAGTCCGTCTGCGATGCCGTCTCTCGGTGCAGTTCCGGCGCCGTCAGCGCGGCGCTCCCCTCGCAAATCTAGACTGCGGCGCTCGCGACTTGCCAGCGCCGGAATCGAAGATTTGGCCCGAAATCTCTCCTCCCTCGCCGTTCGCGCAGGCACAAGAGATCTGGCGCGACGCGCGAAACGCCCCGGGTTACTAGCACTAGCTGGGAAAACGACGCTAGCGTATTCACAGCGACCTCCCATCTGGGCTGTCGAAAAGCACATGAGGGGAAACAAATGAGCATCTGGGAAAACTTCTGGAACGTACTGTGGGCGATGTTCTGGGTATTCGCGTTCGTCGCCTACCTGTTCGCGATCTTCGCGATCATCGGTGACCTGTTCCGCGACCACAAGCTCAACGGCTGGTTGAAGGCGCTCTGGATCATCTTCTTGATCTTCGTGCCGTTCATCACCGCTCTGGTCTACCTGATCGCCCGCGGCAAGAGCATGGCCGAGCGCCAGGCCAAGGACATCGAGGCCGCCCAGAAGGCGAGCGAGCAGTACATCAAGCAGGTCGCGTCCAGCTCGTCTCCCGCTGAGGAGATCAACAAGGCCAAGGGCCTGCTCGACTCCGGCGCCATCACGCCGGCCGAGTTCGAGGCTCTGAAGACCAAGGCACTCGCCTAAACACAGCATTCAGCAACACAGAACGCGCATGCCTCCGGCTCGGAGGCATGCGCGTTCTTCTGTCTGAGCAGCCTACTCGGCGGTGAGCTCGAAGTCGACGCAGCTGCGCTCAGCCACCAGGCCACGGATGACGCCGGTCACCGCAACGTGCGCCGGGTGCACCTGGTAGGCCGCCAGCGCGGCCTCGTCGGCGTAGTCGGCGATCAGCACGACATCCCAGTTCGTCGCGGGGCCGATCGTGTTGATGCCGACATCCAGCGCGCTCATGCCACTGATCTGGCCGCGGAGTGACTCCAGCCCGGCCTTGATCTCGGCCGCCTGCGCGGCCTTCAGCGCAGGGTCGACCTCGGCGAGTTTCCACGATACGACGTGACGAATGGTCATTGTGCCTCCAAGATGGCCGTCTTCAGGCGCACCGGGTCGATGCGCCAGTAGTTGTGCACGGCTCCGTTGATCAGCACGACGGGGATCTCTTCGACGAATCGCTCGTGCAATGCGGCATCGTCGAGGATCGACTTCTCTTCGAACACGACTGCTGGGCCGGATGCCGTTGCGGCGAGTTCGGTCAGAACCGTGGTCAACACGTCCCTGGCATCGTCGCAAAGGTGGCAGCCGGGCTTGCCGATGAGGGTCAGAACGGGAGCGGTCACCGATCAAGCCTATGCCGACGCGACCGGCCCAGGCCGCCTACTCCGTTGGTTGAGCTTGTCGAAACCACCCCGCGCTACCACCCCACCGTTCCAGCCGCCCGAACGAGCGCTTAACAGCAATAAGCGCTAGACCCAGGGGTCTAGCGCTCGCTGCCTGTTGAACTCACCGCAGTATCACGGCGAGTTCTCCGGCTTACTTCTTGTTGCGACGCTGGTGGCGAGTCTTACGAAGCAACTTACGGTGCTTCTTCTTCGCCATACGCTTGCGGCGCTTCTTGATTACAGAACCCACACAAACCTCACAAGATTTTGGATGACTGCGAATGCAGCCGACACGAAGTGCCCAGTCTACCGGATTCGGCGGCGTTCGCTCACCGTTTGTTCACGCACTGTCCGCAACGTGGTGTTTCACGACCTCTTCAACGGCGGATTCCGGCACGCGAAACGAGCGTCCGAACCGGATCGCGGGCAGTTCTCCCGCGTGAACCAGGCGGTAAACGGTCATCTTCGAGACGCGCATCATCGCCGCAACTTCCGCAACGGTCAGAAAGCGCACATCGGAAAGATCACGGGCCATGATTCCTCGTTCGTCCCCCAGACGGGCTCCCGGGTGAGCCCTCGCGCACTGTGCTCGTGTGACGGGTGTGACTCGAGTGACGCGTGCGCGTGACGAAACTATAGGCCCCAGCCCCCAAGATGTCTAGGGGCTGGAGCCTTGAGAATTGGCCGTTGGCCTCTACTCGTAGCGGCGCCACTTCTTCGGCGCGACGTCCTTGACGGCGGCGCTGACCTTGACGGAGGTGTCGGCGAAGGCCTTGCCGAGCGCAGTCGCGAATGCCCGCTGCTCGTCCTTGAGCCCGGCATCCGCGAAGTCGCCCTCGCGCACCACGGCGTCGAAGTCGACGCTCAGGAACGGGATCAGCCAGTCTTCGATCGTCTCGAGCGGCGAGTGGTCGAGGTGGTAGTAGCGGTGCTGCCCCTCCTCGCGCACGGCGACCAGACCGGCTTCGCGCAGCACCTTGAGGTGCTTGGAGACGGTGGGCTGACTCAGCCCGAGTTCGGCGACGATCTCCGAGACGCTGATCTCCCCGGCCGCATCTGCGCTGGTGTTGTGCTTCTCCAACAGGATGCCAAGAATGTCGCGTCGGGTTGGGTCTGCTACCACGTCAAAGATGTCCGCCATGGCTCAAGGGTAGTCACTCCCCGTGGGGAGTACCATGACCATTCGACACAGAGCGTGTCTGGTGGAGGGAATTCGATGGGGACTGCGGTGCGCCGACAGCACGCCCCGCTCACGTTGCGTTCGATTCCAGGGCGCATTCGTGACGGGCTGTCCTCATTCGCCGGGCACTCACCGTCCCGTTTTGCAATCTTCATCTTCACGGCGCTCGTGCTTCTCTTCACGCTGCTGTTCTCGCTGCCGATCGCCGCGGAGAACGGCAAGGTCACTCCCCTGCCGGACGCCCTGTTCACCGCCGTTTCGGTGATCTGCGTCACCGGCCTCGCGACCGTCAACATGGCAACGCACTGGTCGGATTTCGGCGACGTTCTCGTGTTCATCGGCGTGAACATCGGTGGAATCGGCGTGCTCACGCTGGCCTCGATCCTGGGCATGGTGATCAGCCGCCGCCTCGGCCTGCGCGCCAAGTTGATGGCCGCCAGCGACACGAACCCTTCCCGCCTGCACGTCGGGCCGGTCAACGAAGGACAGACCGTGCGCCTCGGCGAGGTCGGCAACCTGCTCGCGACCGTCGCGGTGAGCGCCCTGGCCATCGAGGCCATCGTCGCGATCGTACTCTTCCCGCGGATGCTCGCGGTCGATGTGCCGCCCGGTGAGGCGGCCTGGCACAGCCTGTACTACGCGGCGATGGCATTCACGAACACGGGCTTCAGCCCCAACGCGGCGGGGCTCACGCCGTGGGCTGAGGATTACGTGTTCCTCGGCGCGCTCATGTTCGGCGTGATGCTCGGCGCCATCGGCTTCCCCGTCATCTACGCACTCGCGCGGGGCTGGCGCCGGCCTCGACGCTGGTCGGTGCACGTGAAGCTGACGCTCGTCACCTTCGGTCTGCTGCTCGTCGCCGGTGCCGCGCTCTACATCCTGCTCGAGTTCGACAATCCCAAGACCTTCGGCAAAGACGACGTCCTCGGCACGATCTTCCAGGCCCTCTTCCTCTCGACGATGACGAGATCTGGCGGGTTCTCCACGATCAACATCGCCGATCTGCACGGATCCAGCCTGCTCGTCAGCGACATGCTCATGTTCATCGGCGGCGGTTCGGCCTCCACAGCCGGCGGCATCAAGGTCACGACTCT
>CAZZNX010000131.1:7467-8513 GCA_964655795.1 uncultured Leifsonia sp.
GCCGTCTTGTTCCTCGCCGCATTCGCCGAGGCGCGGGGAAATGAGTCGATGGAGGCGTTCGGCCGGCGCATCCCCCGCGACATCCTGCGTCTGGCCGTCAGCGTCGTGCTCTGGGGCGCGACGATCGTCGCGGTGTCGAGCATCGCGATCCTGCAGATCACCAAGGCGCCGTTCGACTTCGTGCTCTTCGACGTCATCTCCGCCTTCGCCACCTGTGGGCTCTCGACGGGCCTGACCGCAGAGCTGCCTCCTGAGGGCGTACGTGATGGCGCTGACCATGTTCTTGGGCCGCATTGGTACAGTGACACTCGCGGCAGCGCTGGCTTCCAGCGTTCGCCGCCAGCTGTTCACTCGCCCTGAAGAGAGGCCCATCGTTGGTTGATCGCAATAAGCACGACGCCCCGGTGCTCGTCATCGGACTCGGTCGTTTCGGTGCGGCGACCGCCGGCCAGCTCGACCGGCTCGGCCGCGAGGTTCTCGTCGTCGACGACAGCGCCGCCCTCGTTCAGAAGTGGGCGGAGCGCGTCACGCACGCCGTCCAGGCCGACGCCCGCTCGATCGACGCGCTGCGCCAAATCGGCGCCCAGGACTTCTCCGTCGCCGTCTGCGCCGTCGGCTCCTCCGTGGAGGCCAGCGTGCTGATCACCGCGAACCTCGTCGACCTCGGCATCCCGCAGATCTGGGCCAAGGCCATCTCGCAGTCCCACGGCAAGATCCTCGAGCGCATCGGCGCCAACCACGTCATCTACCCCGAGGCGGAGGCGGGCGAGCGCACCGCGCACCTGGTGAGCGGGCGCATGCTCGACTTCATCGAGTTCGACGACGACTTCGCGCTCGTGAAGATGTACCCGCCGAAGCCGATCCGCGGCTTGTCGCTGACGGATTCCGGCGTGCGCACCAAGCACCGCATCACCGTTGTCGGCGTGAAGAGCCCCGGCCGTCCGTTCACTTACGCGACGGCGGACACCGTGGTCTCCAACCACGACCTCATCATCGCGTCCGGCACCGAGGGCGACCTCGAGCGCTTCGCCGCGCTCTAGCCGGCA
>CAZZNX010000132.1:0-8262 GCA_964655795.1 uncultured Leifsonia sp.
TTCGCGTGCGTCGCTGCTCCTTCGTCGCGGCGCCGCTCGCTCAAGCCAGCGTGCAACTCCCGCTGGTTGAGCCTGTCGAAACCGTGCGAGCATCGCTTGCGGTCCGGAGGTTGTCTGGCTGGGGGCTGCCGCCTTTCGCGACGCTGCGCGTCGCGCACGCTGGCTCGAGGGAGCAGCCGAGGAACGAGGCCGCCCCCGAAGCCCCCGACACACCCCGAAACCCCGCTGGTCGAGTAGGCCGTCCACGGCCGTTTCGAGACCGAAGCCCGTGCCAGCATCGGTCACAGTTCCCAAGGTTGCCTTGGACCGGGCTGCCGCCTTTCGCGACGCTACGCGCCGCGCCACTACAGCGCCTGAATGCCCCAGCCGAGCTCCCACGTCTCACCGGGCGCGAGCCAGCGCAGGCCCTCTCCGCTGCGGAGCGCGTTCGGGGGCGCCGTCATCGGCTCGATCGCGATGGCGGTCGTGGTGCCGGCATCCGTCGGGAAGTCGGGCGTGACGTAGAACTGCACGTAGCCGAAGTCGGGGTCGGCCCAGAGCCGTACCCCGCGTCCGTCCGGCGCTCTGAGCTCGGCGTGCAGGCGGCCACCCCGGCGCTCCAGCTCGGTGAAGCAGGCGTGTGACACGATCTCGGCGACGCGCGGGCCGTCACCCAGCGACTCGCTGCGGCCGCGCACAGCCCGACGTTCGCCCGGGAAGTGCCGCTCATCCAGCGGCAGGATCGCGTCGGCCGGCAGTGTGAGCCGCAGCTCCCCGACCGGCCACTCGCCGACCCGGAGGTACGGGTGCACGCCGAGCGCGACCGGGGCGGGCGCGTCGCCGCTGTTCCGGATGCGGTGGCCGGCGGTGATCCCGTCTGGGCCGAGTTCGTAGCGCAGCTCGGTCTGCAGCTCGAAGGGGTAGCCAGCGTGTCCGACGACGGGCGCGGCCAGCGTGAGCCACGACTCCCCGCGCTCGAGCAGCGAGTAGTCGTGCTCGGCCAACAGCCCGTGGATCGCGTTCCCGGCCGCCGGTTCGGTGGCATCGAGTTCAAGCTGCTGCCCGGCATGCACCCAGCTCGCGCCCTCGACCCGGTTCGGCCACGGCACGAGCACGGTTCCGGCCGCCAGCGGCGGCGTCGGATCGAGGGTCGAGCGGATCAGCTCGAGCCCGTCGACGCTGAGCGCGCGCAGGCTGGCGCCTCTGGCGGAGACGACCGCGCGCACGATCGCGCCATCGCCTCCATCCGGGCCGCCACCGGCGGTCAACTCGTACATGGCGGGCTAGGCGTCGGCCGCGCTGACGTGGAACAGCACAGAGGTGTCCGGATCGAGCGATGGCGCCTCGATGCCGACCGTGCCGAGAACTCGTCCAGGCAGGGTGACTCCGCGGAGAAGCCACGGCGGAACCACGGCGCCCTCCGGCAGCGGGGTGCCGGGGAACACCGCGTTCACCCGGTAGCTGCGCTCGGCGTCTAGGCCTGGCAGCGTCACACGGCCTGGCGGCCAGTTCGCGGGCCGTTCGGTGACGCTGAAGGCGTAGAGCGCCTCGGCGCCGTCCCTCGCGACGACACCCTGGAGGCGGGTCGCGGCGTTCGGCAGGTCGGCGTGCACGACGCGGCCGCCGTGCAGCAGGCCGCGGTGCCGCTTGTGGAAGGCGATCCAGCTGCCGAGCACGGCGAGGGTTGCGTCATCCGCCTCGAGCAGGTTGACCTCGAGGCCGAGGTGGCCCCAGAGCGCCTTCTCGGCGCGGTAGTCGAGCGGGTGGATGCGGTGGGTGGTGTGCGACTCCGCCGCACCGATGTGGGTGCCCTGGTACTCCGGCGGAACCATCAGCCCGGTCCAACGCTGGATCTCGAGGCGCTCGTGCGGGTCGTTGCAGTCGCTCGGCCAGACGCGGTCGGTGTGCGCGAGCACGCCGAGGTCGATGCGGCCTCCGCCGCTGGCGCAGGACTCGATCTCGAGACCGGGGAAGGCCTGCTTGAGCTCGGCCATCAGGCGGTACGCCTGCAGCGTCTGTACGCGCGCACCGGGCCGGCCGCTCGGCGAGTGCCCGGCATCCAGCAGATAACGGTTGTGATCCCACTTGATGTAGGCGATGTCGAGCGCGCTGACCAGGGCGAACATGCCGTCGCGCACGTGCTCGTACGCGCCCTCGTGGCCGAGGTCGAGCACGTGCTGGTAGCGCGAGGGGATGCCGGCACCATGCCCGGCGTCGAAGATCCACTCGGGATGGGCACGGGCCAGCTCGGAGTCGAGGTTGATCATCTCCGGCTCGAACCAGAGCCCGAAGTCCATACCGAGCTCCCGCACCCGCGTCGCCAGCGGCTCCAGGCCCAGCGGCCAGACCGCGGGGTCAACCGTCCAGTCGCCGAGCGATGTGCGGTCGTTGCGACGGCCGAGGAACCAGCCGTCGTCAACGACGAAGCGTTCGACACCGAGGGCGGCGCCGCGCTCGGCGAGGGCGCTCAGGGTGTCGAGATCGTGCTGGAAGTAGACGGCCTCCCAGGTGTTCAGGATGACGGGGCGCGGGCTCGACGGGTGCTGCGGCCAGGCCCGGATGCTCTCGTGGAATCGACCGGCCAGCTCGTCGAGGCCGTTGCCCCATGAGCCGTAGAGCCACGGGCTCGTGTACCGCTCACCCGCGGCGAGCGTGACCTCGCCGGGCAGGATGATCTCGCCGGCGGAGAGGTGCTGCACACCGCTCGGCGTGCGCTCGGCGGCGAGGACCTGGTTGCCGCTCCAGCCCAGGTGCACCGCCCACACGGCACCGCTCTGGAAGCCGAAGCCCTCTTCGCCGGCGGCGAGCAGCATCGTGTGCTCGAGGCCGGGCTTGCCACCGCGGGATTCCCGCAGCCAGGCACCGATGTGGAACGGGCGACGCTGCGGCACCTTCTCGAGCGACCACCGGCCGGTGAAGTCGAGCACCTCCGTCGCGGTCACCGGAACGGGGAACGCCAGCTCGAGGCCGTCGACGCGGTAGCTCTCGCCCCGCTCGTTGACGAGCGTCGCCCGCTGGCGTGCGAGCCCGCTGGCCAGCACCTCGATCTCGATCGCGAGGCTGAGGCCGTACTCGGCGTCGACCGCGTCGGAGCGCAGGAGCTGGCCGCCGTCACGCACTTCGACGCTGGTGCTCGCTGCACCGAACGTCGGCGCCCAGCGGGTGCCATCGCTGCTGCCGCTGAGGCCGGGTCGGCCCAGCCAGCCCTCGGCCAGCTGTGGGAGCACGGGGACGGGCTGTGGGTAGCTCACGGCGCTGTCGCCCACCGCGGGCAGCGCGGAGAGGACGATCGCGTCGAGCTGGGCGGCATCGAGCTCTCCGAGGTCGGCACCCCAGTGCACGATGCGCGGAAGCCTGCCGGCATCCACCAGCGCGATGATGCTCGTTCCGCCCGCGCGGAGCTGTACAACCGAGCCGTCTACTGCCTTCACTGCCATCCTGATGCGTCCTCTACTCTGAGCATCCGCTCATCCTATGGTTCCCGCGACCTCAGCAGCCATGTCACTTCTCATGGTCGGGCATGGACGAAACGATTGCGCGGTGTGGACGTTTCGCGGATCGGCGCTGCGCCGGCAGCTGATGCCGACGCCGCGCCGTCTGCTCGGGTCGTCCGGTGCTTACAGATCCTCGATGCGTGTGAAGAGCAGGAGCTCCGGCAACGAGGTGGCGAAGTAGTCGATGCGGCCGTCTTCGCGCACGGGCTGGGGAACATCGATGAGCATGCGCACCTCGCCGAGCGAGGCGGGCGGGTCGCCGAGCGGCAGGCCGAGCGCCGAGCGGGCACCGTCCCAGGCGCCGAGCGCCTGGCCCTCTCCGCCCTCCCACGGCTGGAACGGGCGCGATTCGAGCAGCTCAACGGCCTCGGCCGGCCGGCCGAGTTCCGTCAGCAGCTTCGCGTACTCGACGGCGAGGTCATCGCGCGCGGTGGCGGCGAGCGGGATGCGGGCAATCCTCTCCTCTGCTGGAACACCGATGCGCTTGAACAACTGGTCCGACTCGAACCAGAGACGGGCATCGGCCGGGCGCAGAGCGAGGGCACGCTCGTAGTAGTCGCGCGCGGTCTCGGCGTCGCCGAGCAGGTTGTAGCGGGCGATCGCCGCATTGCGCAGAACCGTGGCATCGGTGCTGCCGAGCTCGAGGGCCCGCTCCCACAAGGCCAGGGCCGACTCGTGGCGACGCTGGTGATAGAGGAACATGCCGAGCAGCGACAGTGCCTGCAGATCGTGCGGGTCGCTCGCGATGGCCTCGCGCAGCACGTCGTGCTGGTCGAGGGTGCTGGGGAAGCTGCGGGTGGCAGGCACGGAGCTCGCCTCGGCGCGCGCGGCCGCCGCGGCATCCGTGCGGCCCAGTCGGTCGAGAACCGAGGCCTTCGCGTAGAGCGCGATCGGCGTCGCGTTGCCCGCGGCCGTGCTGGGCAGTTCGGCGGCCAGCGTGAACGCGGCCACGGCCCCGTCGAGCTCACCGAAGCCGGCCAGGTCGAAGCCGATGTCGAGCTGCGTCGCCGCATCCCGGCTCGTCTGCGTGTCGTCGAGCGTCGCATCGAGGGTCCTGGCCAGCTGGTCCAGCGGGTCGAGCGCGCGGGTCTCCGCCAGGAGCGCGTCCGCAGCCGCCGTGTCGCCGCCGCGGCGCAGCAGCACCGTCAGCAGGGCGCGCGAGCGCAGGTCGTCCGCGTCGAGCCGCACCGCCGCGGTGGCGTGCTGCAGTGCGCGGGCGTCGTTGCCGGCGACGGCATCCAGGCGGGCCAGCTCGAACTCGGAGCTCTGGCGCCACTTCTGATCCCATGCGGCCTTGGCGAAGGCGCTGTACGCCTCGTCCACCCGGCCGAGGCGGCGCAGGATGCTGCCGAGCCGGTAGGAGAGCTCTCCGGATTCCGGGTTGAGGTTGCGCGAGCGGGCGCGCTCGAGGCCGCGCTGCGCGTACTCGAGAGCGCTGTCGTAGTCTGCGCTCTTGTAGGACTGGGTGGCCATGGCGAGGTTGCTGCGGATGTCGCCGGGGTCGCGGCGCAGCGCCTCGCGCCAGTAGCTCAGCGCGGAGCGGGTGGGGTGGCGGTACTGGTCGAGGTGAACGCCCGTGTAGTACAGCTCGTCGATCGAGTCGATCTCCTCCGGCATCGCCGGCTCCGTGGCCAGATCCGGTTCCGGCTGCTGCACGTGCGGCCGCGGGGTCCAGCTCAGCACGCCGACGACATCGAGGGTGAGCTCGGTGGCGTCCACCGCGCCCGGCAGGGCCAGCTCACGGGTGAACGGCGCCTCCGGCGCGAGGTCGAGCGTCCATGCCTCGATCAGCTCGCCGCCGCGGCGCAGTTCGATGCGCTGCCCGGCGCGGATGCCGGTGCTCGCGACGCCGAGCCTCACCCGGGTCTCCTGCTCGGAGCTCGCGGTGATGGAGAGGTGCACGGCGGCCTCGAGGTTGGCCTGGTGCACGACGCCGATGCGCTGGATCGGGTACCAGTACTGCGAGAAGGCCTTCGTCTCGCCGGGGGCGATGAAGGTGAAGTCGGGCTGGTTGTCGGTGAACACCCCGGCCATCAGCTCGATGTACGGGCCGTCATCCTCGGTCAGGTGCGCGTCCCACGTGCGGCCGAACTCCGAGTTGCCCCACGTCCATTGCTTCTTGCCCGGCGCGATGTGGCGGTCGGCCCAGTGCACGAAACCGGCCTCGACATCGTGGTCGTAGCCGCCGAAGAAGTCGTCCTGGGTTCCGGTGACCATGTAGCTCGTCGGCACGGGGATGTTCTTGTAGAAGTCGAGCCGGTCGCCGCCGGTGGCGGCGTGCTCGGTGTAGTCGAAGCCGTAGTACGGGCGGTCGGCGGCCGGGAACGCGGTCACAGCGCGCCGGGCGTGGTCGGCGACCCACTGCACATCGGTGGGGAAGAAGGACTGGTAGTTGTCGTGCACCCGCGCCGCGACGTTGGCCCACCAGAGGAAGGTCTCGGTCTCGCTCGTGCGGTTGTGCAGCCGGGCGACGAGCTCGATCAGCGCGCTGTCCGGGCGGATGCGGATGCCGTGCATGCCCTTCATCCGGGAGAACGGGTCGTGGTCGGAGCACCAGACGGTGACGGAGCCGTCGTCGCCGTGCTCGATCTCGATGTCCACCGGCAGGTAGGTCGCCGGGCGGTGGTGCTGCGGCCAGTTGAACTCGACGCCGCCGCTGATCCACGGGCCGGCCAGGCCGACGAGCGCCGGCTTGATCACGTTGTTGCGGTAGAAGAAGTCGTAGTCGGCACTCTTGTCGTAGCCGATGTGGATGCGGCCGCCGAGCTCGGGCAGGATCACCAGGCGGAGCCAGCGGTTCTCCAGGTGCACGGCATCCCACGAGCGCAGCGTCGACTCGGTCTCGATCTTGTCGGTGAACGGGATCGGGTACACCCGGCCGCTCGAGCCCTGGTAGACGCGGTGCTCGAAGAACATCGGGTAGCGGTCGGGCTCTGCGGTGTCGTAGCTGACGATGTCGAGGTCTTCGCGCCACGCGATGGCGGCTCCCGCCGCCAGCTCACCGGCGAGGGCCGCGGGCGCGTCGGGAAGTTGGATGCTGGGAGGAGTCGTCGGGGTGTTCACCTGACCAACGCTATGCAGCCGCCAGCGGGGTTTGAAGTGAGGATTCACCGCAAAGCATGGACAAAACAGCGAATCACCCGCCGAGGTGAGAGAGTGGAGCCATGGCAAGACCCGATGGATTCCCCCGGCAGCGCATTGCGATCGTTCCCCGCCCCCTCGTGGCCGAGGCCGACGCGCGCCCCATCACCCGCCGCCTGCAGGTGACGGATGCCGGATGGTTCCCCAATGCGCGCGGGCACGAGCGTTCGCGCCCCGGCGGCGCCGCGGAATCCGTGATCATGCTCTGCGTCGCCGGCTCGGGCTGGGTGGAGCTGGATGGAGCTCGGCACACCGTGCAGGCCCCGGCGATCGTCGCCCTGCCGGCGGGCACAGCCCACCGCTATGGAGCCAGCAACGACAAGCCATGGACGATCTGGTGGTTGCACGTACGCGGCAGCGACGCCGATGAGCTCGTCGCGGCCTGTGTCGACTCCGAACGGTCGCCGGTCGCCGTGCTCCGCGCGGTCGACCGCACAACGCAGCTGGCCGAGCACATTGTGGCGATCCTGGAGAAAGACCCCTCGCCGCCGCGGCTGGTGCGTGCCGCCGGCCTGGCGTGGAATCTCCTGACGACCCTGGTGTCCGACCTCTCGGTGTCTGACAGCAACGACCCGCTGCAGCGGGCGATGAACTACCTCGCGCACCGGCTCGAGCGCCCGGTGAGCGTGCCGGAGCTCGCCCGTGAGGCCCGCGTCTCCCCCTCCCACCTCGGTGCACTCTTCCGGGCCGCAACCGGCGGTGGACCGCTCGCCCACCACATCACGCTGCGTATGGCCCGCGCCAGGCAGCTTCTCGACGGCACCGACCTCTCGGTCTCGGAGGTGGCGCGGGAGACCGGCTACTCCGACCCGCTCTACTTCTCGCGGCAGTTCCGCCAGGCCCACGGCGAGAGCCCGAGCGCCTACCGCGAGCTGCGCAAGGGCTGACAATGCCCCCGGGGCGGGCCACGGCCCATTCCGCGGTCGCGGCGTGGGCCCTCCCGGCGGCAGAATAGAGGTGGTGCCGCCCGGGCACGCCGAATCCTCGGCCCCCGTGGACGGCGAGCGCCGCCGAGGGGCATCACATGAACGCATCCGCCGAGACCCGGGTCGGGGTCTATATCGACTTCGACAACATCGTGATCTCCCGCTACAACCAGCTGCACACCCGCGGTCAGTTCCAGAAGGATCACGCGCGCGACGTCGTGCCAGGCAACGGCGGCACCTCCCCCGAGGTCGCCAACCGCCTCGACGAGGCCACCGTCGACCTCGGCGCCATCCTCGACTTCGCCTCCTCCTTCGGCACGATCGGCGTGAGCCGCGCATACGCCGACTGGTCCGTTCCGATCAACGCGAGCTACCGCCGCCAGCTGATCGACCGTGCCGTCGACCTGGTGCAGCTGTTCCCGGTCGTCGCATCGATGAAGAACGGCGCCGACATCCGCCTCGCCGTCGACGTCGTCGAAGACCTGTTCCGCCTCTCCGACCTCACCCACGTCGTGATCGTCGCCGGCGACTCCGACTACATCGCGCTGGCCCAGCGCGCCAAGCTGCTCGGTCGCTACGTCGTCGGCATCGGCGTGGCCGGAGGCACGAGCAAGGCCCTCGCCGCCGCCTGTGATGAGTTCGCCGACTACGACGCGCTGCCCGGCACCGTGCGGAGCGCCGCCCAGGCGCGGCCGAAGCGCAAGACCGACGGGGCGGACGCC
>CAZZNX010000133.1:0-3669 GCA_964655795.1 uncultured Leifsonia sp.
GTCGGCGATGCCGCGCGTGCCCGCGCTGAGCCCCGCAGCGCCGGAGCTCAACGCCTCGACGCCGGTCGCCAGCTCCCCGCCGCCCGCGCCGAGCGCGGTTCCGCCCGCCGCGGCCTGCTCGACGCCACTGGCGAGTTGCGCCGCTCCGTCGTTGAGTTGGTGCACGCCGTTCACGTACTGGTCGACACCGTCTGCGGTCTGGTGCACACCGTCGACGTACTGGTTGACCCCATTGGCGGTGAGGTGCACGCCATTCACGTACTGCTTCACGCCGTCGGAGGTCAGCTTCACGCCGTCCGCGAAGCTGCTCGTGCCGTCTGCGGCCTCCTGAGCGCCGTCGCTCAGCTGCTTCGTGCCGTCGGAGAGGTCTTTCGAGCCTTGGCTGAGCTCCTGGGATCCGGAGGCGAGCGCCGTTGCGCCGCCCGAGAACAGTGAGAGCAGGGAGAAGAACAGCGCGAGCACGAGGGCGAGCGTGATGGAGAGGACGACGATGAGCGGCGTGCCGGAGAGGCGGTGCCGGTGGCTGGGCGGTGATGCTGTGGACAAAGGGGCCTCCGGGGGTGGGTGCCGGCAGCACTGCCGACACGCCTTCTGCTGCGCTCGCCGAGCGGGTTGTCGGCGAGCGGTCGCCGCACCTCCCTCGGCGCGGAGCGAGGGGGCAACTCTCCACGCCGTCGAGAAATGGGGCCCACCCACGGCGACGGGCCGTGGATGCAATCAGCCGACTCCCGGCCGGTGCGAGGGCCACCATGACCTTACTGACCGATCGGTAGTTAACTGGTTGGGAGACGTTATCGACCGATCGGTAGTCACGTCAAGCGTTCGTGACCCTGCATTCCGAGATATGTCCAAACCGTGACCTACGACGAAGCCGCCCGCACCCCGAGAGGGGAGCGGGCGGCATCCGTCGCGCGGTTCAGTGCACGGATCAGCTGACCTTGCGGCGGTAGATCCTGATCGCGAACGCGTAGGCGACGACGAGGATGGCGACGAGCCAGGCGAGCGCGACCCAGATCTCGCTACCGACGGGCTGCTCGGCGAACAGGGCCCGGATCGTGTTCACGATCGACGTCACGGGCTGATTCTCGGCGAACCAGGCGACCGGGGCCGGCATCGTGTCGGTGGGCACGAACGCCGAGCTGATGAACGGCAGGAAGATCAGCGGGTAGCTGAACGCGCTCGCGCCGTCGACCGTCTTCGCCGAGAGCCCGGCGATCACGGCGAGCCAGGTCAGCGCGAGGGTGAACAGGATCAGGATGCCGGCGACCGCGAGCCAGACCCACACCGAGGCGCCGGTGCGGAAGCCCATGATCAACGCGACGCCGATGACGATCGCGACCGAGACCAGATTGGAGACGAGGGAGGTGAGCACGTGCGCCCAGAGCACGCTCGAGCGGGCGATCGGCATCGACTGGAAGCGTTCGAAGATGCCGCCCTGCATGTCGAGGAACAGCCGGTACGCGGTGTACGCGATGCCTGAGGCGATCGTGATGAGCAGGATGCCGGGGAGCATGTAGTCGATGTACGACTCGTCGGATCCGGTGTTAATCGCCCCGCCCAGCACGTAGGTGAACAGCAACATCAGAGCGATCGGTGTGACCGCGGTGGTGATGATGGTGTCGGGGCTCCGGAGGATGTGTGTCAGCGAGCGGCCGGTCAGGACCCGGGTGTCGCTGAGGACGTTGGTGGTCATCGTGGTTCCTTTCCTGCTCGGACGCCGCCGGCGGCGGTGCCGCTGTCTTCTGTCTTGTTGTCGGCCGACTCGGCCTCATCGGGCTCCGGCTCGCCGACGAGCGCGAGGAAGACGTCCTCGAGGGATGGCTGCTTCTCGACGTATTCGACCGTGGCGGGCGGGAGCAGCTGCTTGAGTTCGCTGAGCGTGCCGTTCTGGATGATCGTGCCCTTGTGCAGGATCGCGATCCGGTCGGCGAGCTGCTCGGCCTCGTCGAGGTACTGCGTGGTCAGCAGCACCGTGGTGCCGCCGTCGGCGAGCTGCCTCACCGTCTGCCACACCTCGATGCGCGCCTGCGGGTCGAGCCCGGTCGTCGGCTCATCGAGGAAGATGACCGGCGGGTTGCCGATCAGGCTCATCGCGATGTCGAGGCGGCGGCGCATGCCGCCCGAGTACGTCGCCGCCTTGCGGGCGCCGGCGTCGGTCAGCGAGAAGCGTTCCAGCAGCTCGTCGGCGATCGCGCCCGGGTTCTTCAGGTGGCGCAGTTTGGCGATCAGCACGAGGTTCTCCCGGCCAGAAAGCACCTCGTCGACCGCGGCGAACTGCCCGGTCAGACTGATGGACTCCCGCACATCGCCGGGAGCGGTCGCGACGTCGAAGCCGTGCACCGTCGCGGTGCCGGCATCCGCCTTGAGCAGCGTCGAGAGGATCCGCACCACGGTGGTCTTGCCCGCGCCGTTGGAGCCGAGCAGGGCGAAGATGCTGCCCCTCATCACGTCGAAGTCGACGCCCCGAAGCACGTGCAGGTCCTTGAAGGACTTGTGGATGCCGCGCACACGGATCGCGGCGTCGACGGTTGGGGTCTCGGTCATTTCTCCGCCTCCCGCTCCGCATCCTCGATCGCCTTGTTCAGGCGGGCGCGCTCCTTGTCGATCCACTTTGTGCCGCTGTACGCCTCCGCGAAGGTCTCCGCGAATGCGACGGGGTCGTCGCCGACGATGTCGCGCAGCGGTGTGCCGTCGAGCGCGGCGCGCTCCCACAGATCGGCCAGGTCGCCGAACATCGTGATGAGGGTGTCGCCGTCGGTGACGCCGCCGTAGTACATGAAGTACCGGTGCATCGCCTTCGCCGCGCTCCCGTAGGGCTCGGGCAGGGCGTCGATGCGGGCCTTGTCCTGCTTGTACTGCTTCTTCTGTTCGAGTGACCCGGTGAGGGTCTCGATCCACTTTGCGGCCATGGTCATTCTCCTTCGTGCTGCGGGTGTTCGGTGGTGGGGTGTTCGATGTCGGTGGTTGCGATCTGGCGGTGGAGCTGTTCGATCCGTTCTGCGAGGAAGCCCCAGGACTTCCAGAACTCGTCGAGGTATTCGCCGCCCAGCGCGTTCAGTGAGTACACCTTGCGCGGCGGCCCCTTCTCCGACGGGACCTTCTCCACATCGACGAGGCCACGCTGCTCGATCCTGATCAACAGGGCGTAGACGGTGCCTTCGACGATGTCGGAGAAGCCCTGTTCCTCGCGCAGTCGCGCGGTGATCTCGTAGCCATAAGCCGGTTGGACGGCCAGCGTTGCGAGAACGATGCCCTCGAGTGTGCCCTTGAGCATCTCGGTCATTTGCTTGCCCATGGAGCCCCTCCCTTCTGCTACTCAGTGTTGTTGACTACCGGTACATAGTAAGCACGAGTACCGGTAGATAGCAACACTGAATAGTAAAAAAGTTCTCGGATCCTGCGCGACGATAGAAAGGTTGCGCTCGCGGTCGATTCACGACTCCGCCCGCCCAGCCACCTCGCCCGATCGCTCACGCTTGGAGATTCATGGTCACCGCAACCGCCTACGCAGCACCGTCCGCGACAGAGCCGCTCGTGCCGACCACCATCGAACGTCGCGACGTCGGACCCCACGACGTCCTGATCGAGATCGCGTTCGCCGGCATCTGCCACTCCGACATCCACACGGTGCGCGGGGACTGGGGGCCGCAGGCCTACCCCCTCGCCCCG
>CAZZNX010000133.1:3749-8040 GCA_964655795.1 uncultured Leifsonia sp.
GGTCAACTCATGCCGGGAGTGCGCCAACTGCCTGGCGGGAAGCGAGCAGTACTGCACCGCCGGGTTCACGGGAACCTACGGCGCAATCGACCGTGACGGAACCATCACCCAGGGCGGCTACTCCAGCCACGTCGTGGTGGTCGAGGACTTTGTGGTCGGTATTCCAGCCGGCCTCGCGCTCGACGTCGCCGCCCCACTGCTCTGCGCAGGCATCACGACCTTCTCGCCGCTGCGCCACTGGGGCGCCGGACCGGGCACGCGGGTCGCCATCGTCGGCCTCGGCGGGCTCGGGCACATGGGTGTCAAGATCGCCCATGCGCTGGGGGCGGAGGTCACCGTGCTGTCCCAGACGCTGAAGAAGCAGGCGGATGCCCTCGAGCTGGGCGCCGACCACTTCTTCGCCACCAACGACCCGCAGACCTTCGCTCAGTTGGCCGGATCCTTCGACCTCATCATCAATACGGTCAGCGCGGTCGTCGACATCGACGCCTACCTGCGGCTTCTCGCGCTCGACGGCGTGCTCGTCAACGTCGGCGCCCCGGCCGAGCCGCTCTCCGTCAACGTCTTCTCGCTGATCTCGACCAGGCGGGCGCTCGCCGGATCGACGATCGGCGGCATCCGCGAGACGCAGGAGATGCTCGACTTCTGCGCCGAGCACAAGCTCGGCTCCGAGATTGAGGTCATCTCCGCCGAGCAGATCAACGAGGCCTACGAACGCGTCCTGGCGTCCGACGTTCGCTACCGCTTCGTCATCGACGCCTCGACCATCTGATCGGCTACGCGAACACGGCGATTCCGTAGACCGCGAAGACCACGAGGTGGGCGGCGCCGTGTGTCGCGGTGACCTTCTTGCCGGCGAACGTCGTCACTGAGAGCAGCAGCGTGACGCCGAGGAGCAGCAGGTTGATCGAGGATTCCGCCAGCACGACGGCCTGCCCCGTGATGAGGCCGATGACGAGGACTGCCGGGATCGTCAGTCCGACGGTCGAGACCAGGGCACCGTGGCAGAGATTGATCACCCGCTGAATCTCACCCTGCAGCGCGGCGCGCACTGACGTGATCGACTCCGGCAAGAACACGATCATCGCGATCAGGATGCCGGAGAGCGCGACGGGCGCGCCGACGCGCTCGAGCCCGTCGTCCAACAACGTTGCCATGTCGTGTGAGAGCAGCACGATCGGCAAGACGGTCACGACGAGCACCGCCATGCGCAGCAGTACCTCGGGGCGATGTTCTGCGATGACGGCGCGCACACTCAGGTGCTCAGGCTCGGATGCGCCGCGCGCGCCCTGGCTGGCCGCGAGGCCCGGATCTTCGCGGAAGTCGCCCGCCTGCTTGCCCATCTGGCGGACGAGGAAGAAGCCGTAGAGGGCGAGGGTGAGCGCGATGATGGGGATCTCCTGCCCCGGCGTGAAGGAACCGTTGCTCCCGATCACCGCCGGGAGCGCGAAGGCGAGGGTGGAGAGCACGACGAGCAACGCGAGGTAGACAGAAGTCCCCGTGCGGTTGTGCCGGAGTGCCCCGTGTGTCAGGCCGCCGACGAGGAGGGAGAGCCCGATCACGGCGTTGAGAATGATCATCGACACGGCCATCACGGAATCCCGGGCGATGGTGGTGTGCTCGCCGGGCCCGAGCATGACCGCAGAAATGAGCACAACCTCGATGAGCACGATCGACACGTGAGCACGAGCGAGCCGTAGGGGTCGCCCAGCCGCTGGGCGAGATGCTCGGCCTCGTGGACCACCCCGAAGGCGCAGACCAGGATGACGCCGACGATGAGTACCAGCGCGGTGATCAGCAGCCATGCCGGCACGGGCGGCTCGAGCAGCGGCCCGGCCAGGAGCAGCGCGACAACGGCTCCCCACCCGACGGCGATGCGCACGATGGCCATGGGCGTGAGAATTGATCGGGTGGTGGCGGAAACCACGGGTGAACCCACTTTCACGGGGCCGGGCCGACCGGTTCTCAGCTCAGCGCAGGCCTCGGCGAACGGGCGCGAAGAAACAGGATGCCGGCGACTACGGCAGCGACGATCAAGCCGACGAGCCGTGCTGGCTCTCGAATCGATGCCGTCATGGCGACAGGCTAGTCGATGGAATCACTGCCGAGAAAGGAGCCGTCCGTTGGCGCGGCGCTGTGCTGAATGGGCGCTGGCTGGCGAGAGTGCGATGTGGTTCACTGGGGCGACGAGCGGCACTGGGAAACATCCTGAGACGATTGCTGGTGGGGAATGACTGATTCATCCGGGCTCTTGAGTGGCGGTCCAATCGTTGTGGGGATCGAGCCAGGATTGCCGCCCACCATCGTCGCGGCCGCGGAACAACTCGCCCTCGCGTTCGATTGCGAGGTGCTCTTCGCCTATGTCCAGCTGAACAGCGCAATCGTTGAGCTGGACTCGGCCGGCACACGAACCGCGGCGTCCCTCAACCCAGAGATCGACTCCGAGATGTCCGGAGTCGCTGCGGAGCTCGCTGGCTACCTGAAATCAGCGCTTGACGGTTCGAGGGCGCGCTGGGCCTTCCACGTGCTTGCCGGTGATCCCGCAAGCGCGCTGTCTCGGCTGGCTGCCACCACAGGCGCGAGGATGTTCGTCGTTGGAACACGTCGCCACGGGGCGATGCGACGGCTGGAGGAGTTCGTATCGGGCTCCATCGCGAAGGAGCTCGCGATGGGGCAGGAGCGACCAGTCCTGCTTGTGCCGATGTCTGATCGGGATTGACTAGAGAGCGGATGACGGGAATCGAACCCGCGCTATCAGCTTGGGAAGCTGAAGTTCTACCATTGAACTACATCCGCGTGCGGCATCCAGGCTCGGATGCGTGCTCATCATGCTAGCAAGTCATCGAGCCGGAAACGCGCGCGAACGGCCCTGTACAGCCCGAGTGATTCGCGTTAGCGTGCCCCTGTGAGCATGATGGCGGGGCCGGAGCGGAGTGAACCCGTCGCGCACAGCAGATGGGGGCGCGGTGCAGAGCGCAGCCTGCGGTTGCGACGCGAGTCGTGGGGGTTCGCGATCGGCTCGATGCTGTTCGCGCTCGGGGCATGGCCGGGCTACGCCGCGGCCGTCGGCGTCGTCGCCGACAACGTCACCTACTTCGTCGGCTCGCTGTTCTTCACGGCGGCCGCGCTGATCCAGCTGCTGCTCACCGGGAGGCCACTCCCGCACCGCGGCTCAACGGGCGCGGAGCAATTCGACTGGTACTCGGCCGCCATCCAGTTCCTCGGCACGATCCTCTTCAACGTGAGCACCCTTGCGGCGCTGCTGCAGAGCACCGGCGCCGATATCGATGCCCAGCGTGTGTGGCGACCCGATCTGTACGGCTCCATCGCCTTCCTGATCGCGAGCGGACTCGCCGTCGTCGCAACCACAGGCCGAGAGTCGCTCTGGGACCCGAATGCGCGCAGCTGGTGGTCGACGTGGGCCGGCATGGCCGGCTCGATCGCCTTCGGCGTCTCGGCCGTCGGGGCCGTGGTGGATCCGGCATCCGGAGAGCTGAGGAACGCCGCCCTGGCGAACGCGGGCACGTTCATCGGGGCGCTCTGCTTCCTCGCCGCGGCGCTGCTCGCGCTGCCGCCGCGGCGGGCGCGTTAAGCTGGCTCCGTGCTTCTCTCAGACCGCGACATCAAGGCCAACCTCGACGCCGAGCGCATCCGCATGGAGCCGTTCGCGCCCGAGATGATCCAGCCCTCAAGCATCGACGTTCGCCTCGATCGCTACTTCCGGCTGTTCGACAACCACAAGTACCCCTTCATCGACCCGGCCGAAGACCAGCCGGAGCTCACCCACCTCATCGAGGTCGAGCCCGACGAGCCCTTCATCCTGCACCCCGGCGAGTTCGTCCTCGGCTCCACCTTCGAACTGGTGAGCCTGCCGGATGACATCGCCGCCCGCCTCGAGGGCAAGAGCTCGCTCGGCCGCCTCGGCCTGCTCACCCACTCGACGGCGGGCTTCATCGACCCCGGTTTCAGCGGTCACGTCACGCTGGAGCTCAGCAACGTCGCGACGCTGCCGATCAAGCTCTGGCCAGGCATGAAGATCGGCCAGATGTGCTTCTTCCAGCTCTCCTCGCCGTCGGAGAAGCCGTACGGTTCGGCCGAGTACAGCTCGCGCTACCAGGGCCAGCGTGGCCCGACGGCCTCGCGCTCGTTCCAGAACTTCCACCGCAGTGAGGTCGCCGACACCACAGCGGGCAGCCTCGGCGGCTGAGCCGCGACGGGCCGCGGGCACGCTCGCGGCCCGCTTAAAGTGCACGGGCCCGGGGAATTCCCCGGGCCCGTGCACTTTAAGCGG
>CAZZNX010000134.1:0-216 GCA_964655795.1 uncultured Leifsonia sp.
AGCCGGTTCGCGGATGCGCGGCGCGACACGCCGCCGAGCAGCCCCGATTCGCCGGTTTCGGGCGCGCGCATCCGCTGACCGGCCGCGGAAACGCACCGTCACACCCGGGCTCCGAAAGATTTTGGATCCAAAAGCCAGAAAGTTCTGGCGCTCGGGCGCGCTGGGGGTCTAGGCTGAACGCGACCCCCCGCCCGCATGGCGGGGTCGAGCCGGCCT
>CAZZNX010000134.1:244-955 GCA_964655795.1 uncultured Leifsonia sp.
CGGATCTCCCTGCCATCACCCTGTCCGGAGGTTCCATGCTCCCCGTCACCCCTCTCATCGCTCTGCCGCGCGCCGCACACCGACGCCGTCTGGCCTGTGCCGTCACGGCCGCCGCGACGCTCGCGCTGCTCGCCGGCTGCGCAGCGCCGGCATCCGACCAGGTCGGCGCCGCGCCCGACGAGCCGGCCGCCAGCAGCCAGACCGCTTACCCGCTCACGATTGACAACTGCGGCACAGAGGTCACCTTCACGGCGGCTCCGGAGCGCGTCGTCACCATCAAGTCGACCTCGACCGAGATGCTGTTGGCGCTCGGTCTCGGCGATCGCATCGTCGGTTCCGCCTTCGGCGACGGGCCGGCAGCCGAGGCCTGGGCCGCGGAGGCCGCCGCGCTTCCCGTGCTCAGCGACAAGGTGCCTGGCCAGGAGGCGACGCTCGAGCTCGAACCGGATCTCGTCTACGCCGGCTGGGAGTCCAACCTCAGCGCGGAGGGTGCCGGTGACCGCCCGACGCTCGCCGCGCTCGGCGTGAACAGCTTCGTGTCGCCGGCCGCATGCAAGGCCGAGGCGTACCGCCCGAACCCGCTCGATTTCGACGAGGTCTTCGCCGAAATCACCCAGATCGGTGAGATCTTCGACGTGCAGGATGCCGCCGCGGAGCTCGTCGCCGCCCAGCGCGCCGAGCTCGCCGCCGTCGAACCGGCCGGCGACGGGC
>CAZZNX010000134.1:971-7969 GCA_964655795.1 uncultured Leifsonia sp.
CGGCAGCGACACCCCATACGTCGGCGCCGGAATCGGCGCCCCGCAGATGATCCTCGACGCGCTCGCACTCGAGAACGTCGCCGGCGATGTGCAGGACACCTGGTCGCCGCTCGGCTGGGAGGCCATCGTGGCCGCCGACCCCGAGGTGATCGTGCTCGTCGACGCCGCGTGGAACACCGCAGAGTCGAAGATCGGGCTGCTGGAGTCGAACCCGGCGACCGCGAATCTCAGCGCGGTGCAGGCCGGCCACTACCTGATCGTGCCCTTCCCCGCCGGTGAGGCCGGCGTGCGCAACGTCGAGGCCGTCACCTCGCTGAACACCCAGCTGGAATCGCTCGGTGACTAGCACCGCCCCCGCCCGCTCCCCCATCGCCCCCGGCGCCCCGCTCGCCGAGTCGGGGCGCCGGGCGGGCGGGCGCGGGCGCACGGGACTCGTTGCCGCGGTGCTCGGGCTGCTGCTCGTGGCATCCGTGCTGCTGGCCGTCGCGATCGGTCCCGCGGATCTCAGCCCGAGCGAGGTGCTGGCCAGCGGGCTGACCCACCTCGGCCTCGGCGAGCTGTTCGGGGTCGAAGCCCCGTCGGCCATCCGCGACGGCATCGTCTGGGAGCTCCGCCTGCCCCGCGTGCTCACGGCCGCCGCCGTCGGGGCCGGACTCGCCCTCTGTGGAACCGTGATGCAGGCGCTCATGCGCAACCCGCTCGCCGACCCGTATCTGCTCGGGCTGAGCTCGGGGGCCTCGCTCGGCGCCGTCATCGTGATCGTGCTCGGGGCGGCCATCGCCCTGCCGATCGCGGCCTTCGCCGGCGCCCTGCTCGCACTCGTCGCCACGCTCGGCCTCGCGAGCGCGGCCGGTGGCCTCAGCGCGAGCCGCACGATCCTGGCCGGCATCGCCGTCTCCGCGGTCTTCGCCGCACTGACCAGCCTGGTGATCTTCTGGAGCGCCACCGGCGACAGCTACCGCGAGATCCTCAACTGGCTCCTCGGCTCCCTGGCCGGCGCGCGCTGGCCCGCCGTCGCGATCGCCGGCGTCGCGTTGCTCGTGATCGGCGTTCCGCTGCTTTTCAGCGGAACCGTGCTCGACGCCTTCGCGTTCGGCGACACGGCGGCATCGGCCCTCGGCGTTCCGGTCACCGCGGTGCGCTGGATCCTGCTCGGCGCGACCGCGCTCCTCACGGGTGCCCTCGTCGCCGTCAGCGGAGCGATCGGCTTCGTCGGGCTCGTGCTTCCGCACGCCGTTCGCCTGCTCATCGGCCCTGGCCACCGCGGCCTGCTGCCGCTCTCGGCCCTGGCCGGAGCGATCTTCCTGCTCTGGATGGACACCGGCGCCCGCACCCTCTTCGACCCGCGCGAACTGCCGGTCGGAATCCTCACGGCCATCGTCGGCGGGCCGGTCTTCGCCATGATCATGCTCAAGAATCGGAGCACGCAATGACCATCACGCGCACAACGGTGCCCGATGCCATCGGGCTCGCGGATGCCGCGGCGCCCGGCCTGCAGACCGAGCGCCTGCGCCTCACCCGCGCCGGCCGCCTCGTGATCGACGGGGTCGACTGCACGCTGCCGAGCGGCCGGCTCGGCGCGCTCGTCGGCCCGAACGGCGCGGGCAAGAGCACGCTGCTGCACCTGATCGCCGGGGTGCTCACGCACGACGGCGCTGCGCAGCGGGCGTCAGACCCGACACCGAGCGGCGTGCACTTCGACGGCGACCGACTCGACGGGGCCTCCCGCCGCAGCCGGGCCCGCGTCGTGGCCCTGGCAGAGCAGCATGCCGACAGCCAGCTCGAGATCTCGGTGACGGATGCCGTGCTGCTCGGCCGCACGCCCCACCGCAGCCTCTTCGCGGCGCCCGGCAGCGACGACCGCGCCTTCGCGCTGCGCTGCCTCGCCGATGTCGGCGCCCTCGAGCTCTCCGAGCGGCTCTACCGCACCCTGTCCGGCGGTGAGCGCCAGCGTGTCAACCTCGCCAGGGCACTGGCGCAGGAACCGCGGCTGCTGCTGCTCGACGAGCCGACCAACCACCTCGACATCCGCGCCCAACTCGACACCCTCGCGCTCGTCAGCGGCCTCACCGAGCGCGGGCTCACCGCCCTCGCCGCGCTGCACGACCTCAACCTGGCCGCATCCTTCGCCGACCACGTGATCGTGCTCGCCGCCGGCCGGGTCGTGGCGGCCGGGCCACCGGCCACCGTGCTCACCGCGGAGCTGATCGGCGAGGTGTACGGCGTCGACGCGACGGTGCTGCGGCACCCGCGCACCGGGCGGCTGCTGCTCGCCTTCTCGACGCTGCAGGCCAAAGCCGATTCCCGTTCCCAGGCGGAGGCCGCGCTGTGAGCGGCGCGGAACGCGCCGGCCGTCCGCCGCGCATCGTCGTGCTCGCCGGCGGCGTCGGCGGCTCACGATTCACCCGCGGGCTGTTGCACCACCTGCGCACGGAGTGGCCGGCATCCGGCACCGCGGAATCACCCGAGAGCGTGCCCGGCTCCGGAACGACGGCCTCGGTCACCGTCGTGGCCAACACCGGCGACGACCTCTGGCTGGCAGGGTTGCGAGTCTGCCCCGACCTCGACTCGATCATGTACGCCCTCGGCGACGCGGCCGACGAGCAGCGCGGCTGGGGGCGCCGCGACGAGAGCGAGCGAGTGAGCGCGGAACTCACCGCCTACGGCGTCGGCTGGCCGTGGTTCACCCTGGGCGACCTCGACCTCGGCACGCACATCGCCCGCAGCTCGTGGCTGCGCGACGGCCTGCCGCTCAGTGAGGCCACCCGACGGCTCTGCGCCCGCTGGAGCCCGGGGGTCACGCTGATTCCCGCGACCGACGACGAGGTGCCGACGCTCGTCACGGTCGCCGACGGCGACGAGCTCGGCGCCACACGCCAGATGCACTTCGAGGAGTGGTGGGTGCGGCACCGCGCCGGCCTCCCGGCCCTCGCCTTCACCCAGCAGGGCGTCGCCGCCGCCAACCCGGCACCCGGCGTGCTCGAGGCGATCGCGGATGCCGACCTCGTGCTGTTCGCGCCGTCGAACCCGGTGGTCTCGATCGGCACGATCCTCGGCATCCCCGGCATCGCGGAGGCCGTTCGCCGCACCGCGGCCCCCGTCATCGCCGTCTCCCCGATCATCGGCGGCTCGGTGGTGCGCGGCATGGCAGACGCCTGCCTGCACGCGATCGGGGTCGAGACCAGCGCCGTCGCCGTCGCCGAGCACTACGGTGCGCGCGATGCCCTGCCGGCCGCCGGGCACGACGCTGGACTCATCGATGGCTGGCTCGTCGACCCGGCCGATGCTGCGGCGGCGGAACGGCTGGAGGCGGCCGGAATCCGCCCGATGGTGCGCCCGCTCTGGTTCCACTCCGTCGAGGAGACGGCCGCGATCGCCGCCGACGCCATCGCCCTGGCCGGATCCGTGCGAGCGGATTCGGCCGCACGGCCCTGAGGGGTTCGCTCAGCCCTGGTCGGGGATGAGGCCGCGCCGTTCGGCGACGACGAGCGCGGCCGCCCGGTCGCGCACGCCGAGCTTGGCGTAGATCGAGGCGATCTGGCTCTTCACGGTGTTCGGCGAGACAGAGAGCGACGCGGCGATGCTCGCCGTCGACCCTCCGCCGGCCAGCGCGGCGAGCACGACGCTCTCCCGCCCGGACAGCTCGGCGATCGACTCGGAATCGGGGTAGAACGCCGTCGCAGCCGCGAGGGCGGCCTCCACGGCATCCGGCAGCTCCGCGTCGATCGCCGCGCGGAGCGTGCGAAGCGACGCCGTCGGGATCGTCAGATATGCCCGCCAATTGTTCCGCCGGGCGGCGAGCGCATGCGCCCGTGCGAAGCTCGCGGCCGCCTCCCCGTGCGAGCCCTCGCGCAGGTGCGCCTCGGCGACGATGAAGAGCGCCTCGAGCTGGTCGCCGTGCCAGGTGCGTGGCGAATTCACGGCCCGCAACGCCAGACGCGCCGCCGTCTTGCTCTGCCCGCCGTAGAGCTGGGCTCGCGCGAGCGGCAGCAGCAGCTCTGGCACCGCATCCGCTTTCGCCCCGTAGAGCGCAGTCGCCGCGGTCTCGAGCACGTCGACGGCCCGGCCGGCCTCGGCGCTCGCGATCAGCCCGTCTGCGCGGGTGCGGGCCAGCATGAGGGCACCACCGCCCGTGCCGATCCGCCCGATCAGCGCCTGCGCGCGCTCGACCCGGTCGAACTCGGCGAGCATCACGACGGGGTCCCCGAAGGTGAGCTCGTGGCGTGCCGCGGCGGAGGCCACGAACGGCCACATCTCGAGCGGCCCCGAGCCGTTGCCCATGGCCTCCGCGGCGAGCTTGGCGCGCGGTCGTTCGAGCCGTTCGGTGGCCAGCAGGGTCTCCGCCACCCGCGCGGGAGCCCTCGTGACGGAGTCGTGCCAGCGGGGTGGCCCCGTCGGCGCGCCGACGGCCAGCCACTCCGCGGCCTCACCCTCCGAGCCGATGAGTACGGTGCAGAGGGCGAGATGTGATGTGGCGTTCGCGGTGACGTGCTCCGCATCGATGCCGGCTCCGACCGCGAGCTCATAGGCGTCGGTGGCGAGCGCGATCGACTCCTCGAGGTCGTCAACGAGCAGCAGGGTCACGGCACGCTGCAGTTGCCACCAGGCCCGGTTGGAGTCGGCCGGCAGGTCGCCACGCTCCGCCCGCAGCTGCAGCTCGCGTTCGACATTGTTCGCGGTGTCTCGCGCGGCCTCGATCGACCCCGTCACACGCTGGTGCACGACGACCGCGCTCATCAGGCCGATCAGGCCATCGGCGGTCGGTACGGAGGTCAGGGCCGAGGCGAGCTTCCTGGCCGTTCCCGTGGCCGAGCGCAGCCAGATGCCCGCGCCGTCTCCGGCCGAGGCCCCGATGCTCGCGAGCACGACCTGGGCCAGTCGCAGTCCCGGGTGCTGTTGCACCGCCTCGTCCGGCAGCCCGGAGTAGGCGGCGACGGATGCCGCAAAGTTGCGATTGAGCAGGCCGAGGCTGTGCTTGGGCCAGAGCGTCGCCATCAGATCCCAGTCCTCACCGGCCCTGGCGTGCGTCAGCGCGATCCAGATCTCGTCCCGCCCGCCGTGACGGACGAGGCCATCCGCGAAGATCCGGTTCCATCGTCGGTACTCAGCGGCGTGAGTGCCACGGGCGTCCTGGTGGAGCACCGTGCGAACCCCGGACACCAGCCGGCGGCGATAGCCGTCACCGCTGCGCGCCTGTTCGATACGCGCCTGTTCGAAGAGTCCCAGCTCGCCCAGCGCCCGCATCAGCGTGTCGTCCATGGCAGCACCGTCGTGCGCCGCGATGAGCTCACTGTGGCGCGGCACGAGCACGGGGGCCAGCGACATCCGGCGCAGCACCGATTGCGCACCGGCATCGGCAATCGCAGCGTCGACCGCGGCGCGGATCCAGTTTGCAACAGGGGGCACCCCGATCAACTCGGCCGGGCCACCGCGCCCGCTCGCCGGCAGCTCTGCCGATGTCGGATGCGCCATCTCCGAGGCGAGCAGACGTGCCAGCCCCGGCCAGCCGTCGGACTGCTCGTGGATGGCAGCGGCCCACGATGCGGACCCCGCGCCACCCGTCCACTGCGCGATGGCGGCCGGCATCTGCTCCGCCGAGATCTTGAGGTGGGCGGCGCCGAGCTCCCGCACGGCAAGGCCCGCGGGGGCGTTCACGCCGCTCGCCCCGCCCAGTGTGCCGACACAGAGCACAACCTTGAGCGTCGCATCCGCCAGCAGCCGGGCGTAGAGCTCGGCCAGCTGCGCTCCGGAGAGCGCATCGGCGTCGTCGATCACGACGATCCGGCACCGCTCGTCGCTGAGCGCCACGCGGAGAGGGGTGGCCGGCTCACGCGCGCTCAGGAGGACGACATGGTCGGCGCCGCGCCGGCGTCGATCCTCGACCCAGGACCGCACCAATCGGGTCTTGCCCATGCCGGGCAGCGCGCGAATGACGACGAGGGGTTCCGGGCCGTCGAGCAGATCCCATGCGGCGTGCCGAGTGGCGGTCGTCGTGCCCCGCTCCGACTCCGAGAAGGCGTCGCCGACGCCATCGGGGTGCTCGATGGTCGATGTCGCCTCCGGCACGCCCACACACTCCTCACCTTGCGGCCGAGTCCGTCGTCAGGCTCAGTGAGATCGGCCCGGCCAATGCTCTCGACAGACTATCGTGCGCGCAGAGGGAGGCTCAGGAGAGGATGTCTTTTGTGAGGAATCGGGCACAGGCGAGCGCGCCGAATACCACGATGTAGCCGGCCTGCAGCAGCGCGTTGTCGGCGAAGGAGTCCCAGGCGATGGGTGCCCGCAGCAGATCGGCGAACCCGAACCAGTGGTTCGTGAAGAGCCACGGATGCAGCCATTCGAGCTGGGGCAGCGCACCGACGATCTGCGCCGTCACGGCGAGGATCGCCGTCGCCGCCATCGCGCCGACCGGCACGGTCGTGAGCGTGGAGAAGAACAAACCGATCGCGGACAGGCCGAGCATCGACACGGCGACGTAGGCGGCGATGCCGAGCAACCGGAGCAGCCCCTCCCCGACCCCGACGGTCACTCCGGAGAGCAGGGTGACCGGACCGACCGGAAACAGAGCGAAGCCGACGAGCGTGCCGACCACGACGACCGTGACGGCGGCCGCGAGGCAGAACACGGCAGCGCTCAGGTACTTCACCAGCAGCAGCCGCACCCGCCCGGCCGGTGCGATGAGCAGGTAACGGAGCGTTCCGTGGCTCGCCTCGCCGGCGATCGTGTCGCCGGCGACGACGGCGATGGTGAGCGGCAGGAACAGCGGTGTCGCGACGGTGATGGCCGTGACGCCCACGAAGAGGCCGTTGTTCGTGATCTGGTCGAGGAACGCGGGCCCGCGGCCGCTGTCGCCGTCGCCGGCGAGGCGGATCGCGACGCCGATCAGGATCGGGATCAGCGCAAGCGCCGCCCCGAGCGCCGCCGTGCGACGTCGGCGGAACAGGGTGGCGAGTTCCGAGCCGAAGAGCGCAGCGGATGCCGCGACGCCGGCCGAGCCG
>CAZZNX010000135.1:0-7948 GCA_964655795.1 uncultured Leifsonia sp.
CTCGCTCAAGCCAACGTGCAAATGGGCGGCGTGAGTATTGCACGCTGGCTGGAGGGAGCGCCAGCGACCGAAGCCCTGAGCGCTACCGGCGCCGGGGCGATCAGCTCGTGGCGAGGTGCCCGCCGACGAGAGCGTGCCCGTCCGAGTGGGCGCGGAACAGCCTTGCCGCGGTCTCCGGGTCGCCGCCGTCGAGCGCGCCCAGCAGGCCGCGGTGCGTCTCGGCGACCTCATGCCAGTCGCCGATGAAGTTGGGGTCGGAGACGACGTGCAGAGAGCGCATGCTCGGCTCGATCTGCTCCCACATCCTGGGCAGGTAGACGTTGCCGCTCAGTTCGATCACCGTGCGGTGGAAGAACAGGTCGAGTTCGCGGAATCCGGCGATGTCACCGGCGGATGCGGCCTCGTGCATCTGGTCGATGGCGTCCGAGAGTGCGGCCTGCACCTCGGGGGTCAGCTGTCCGCACGCCAACGAGGCGGCAAGGCCCTCGAGCGCAATGCGCACGGTGCGCGCCTGCTCGGCCTCCTCCTCACTGAAGGCCGTGACGAAGCTGCCCCGGTGCGGAACGTGCGTGACGACGCCCTCGTGGATGAGGCGCTTGAGCGCCTCGCGCACCGGCGCCTGGCTGACCTCGAGTTCGCGCGCCAGCTGGGATTCCACCAGCTGCGCACCCGGCTCGAATGTGCCGTTCCTGATCGAGGTCTTGATCAGCGCATAGACCCGGTCCGAGAGCAGACCTCGGTCCAGGCTCAGAGAGGTGTAGCCTGCGTCGCTCATCAATTCAACCTACCGTCGCGTTGCGTGAATGTCGTGGTGTGTGATTCGGCCACGCTATCGCGTCTGCCGTATCGTGGGCGGGATTGCTCAGACCCCAATGTGGTCGCGGCGGTCGGCACGGGCCCGCCGAGGCCGTACACGGCGCGCGCCGTCCCGCCGTAGATGCGTTCCCGCTCCTCGTCCGTGCAGTGCGCCAGCTCGGCGTCGATGCGCTGGAGAACCCCGACGTAGTCCAGCCCGGTGCGTGTCGACATCGGCCAGTCGCTGCCGAAGAGCAGCCGCTCCGCCCCGAAGGAGTCGAGTGCGGCGCGCACGATGCGCCCCGGTGCGTCTGGGCGGCTGTCGTCATCCGCAAGAGAGAGGATGCCGGAGATCTTCGCATTCACCGATGGCTGCGCCGCGACGGTCGCCAGTTCGGCCTCCCAGCCCGCCTCGATCGGGTCCTGGCCGATCCCCATGTGGCAGAGCACGATGGTGAGCGCCGGGTGGCGTTCGGCGAGGCGCGCGACCGAGCGGAGCTGCGCGGGCCGCAGCAGCAGCTCGAGCACGAGTCCGTTGGCGGCGAGGCCCGCGCAGAGTGCGTCGATGCCGGGGATCGCGGCGAGGTCGTCGGAGGCGCCGCGGGCGGGGATGCGCACGCCGGCGACGGGGCCGCCGTTCTCCAGCGACCGCGCGACGGCGGGGTGAACGGCACCGGCCCAGGCAGCTGTGCCATCGAGAGCTGCGCCATCGCTCGGGGCGTACTGCAGCACGATCGCATCGATGCCGGCACCGGCCGCGCCGGGCGCACCGACTCCGGGGAAGCGTGCGGCCTGTTCGAGCAACCACTCGGCCTCGAGCAGCGTGTCGCCGGCCTGCACGCAGATGACGCCGTCGGCGAGGGGCGAGTGCACGGCGTCGAAGTCGTAGCGCTGGGCCAGAACGGGCACGGAGGCGAGCCACGGCAGCGGGAACACCGCGGTGTCCCACATGTGCACATGCGCGTCGACGACTCTCATGTGGCTCCCTTCATTCCCGCTTCGGCCCGAACGACTGTGCCGCCGACGGTGCTGGCTATCGATTAGCCATAATCAATCAAACCATGGCGGGGGCGCTGACGGCGACGGCAACCAGGCAATCGGACGTTCAGCCCTCGCCCGCCCACTGGGCCTCGGTGTCCATGCCCCAGACCTGGCTGAGCTGTTCGTTGTCTCCGGGGGCGTCCGACACGAGCGTCGCGATCAGCGCCGCCCACTCCGGGGCGACGGGTCCGAGCTCTCTGAGCGCGGCGAGAGCGGCCTCGGTCTCCGGCGTCGACTCGATGACGTGGAAGAGATCGTCGCCGATGCTCCAGATGCGCCAGCTGAGGATGCCGGCCTCCCGCAGCGAGTCGAAGACCGCCTCGGGCAGGCGCGCGTGCACCCGGGCGTACTCCTCGGCCATCCCCGGCCGCACGCGGGTGCGCCGCGCGGTGCGCACGATGTCGGTCATGGGCGAGCCGCAGCCGCGCCCGGCAGCGTTCCGCCCAGCGGCAGCAGGCCGGCATCCGCGAGCTCTGCCCAGAGCGCGGCAGGAACCGGGCGGTGCCACGCTGTGACGTTCGTCTCGAGCTGGGCGACGTCGGTCACGCCGATGAGCACGGCCGTGCTCGCCGGGTGGGCCGCGCTGTACGCCTGCGCGACGTCGGCGAGGGCGAAGCCGTGCCGAACGGTGATGGCCTGCATCCGGCGTGCCTTCTCGAGGAGCTCTGCGGCGGCCGGGCGGTAGGCGAAGGTGGCCTGATCGCTCGGGTCGGCGAGGATGCCGGAGTTGAACACGCCGCCGAGCACGACGCCGACACCGCGTTCGATGCAGCTGGGGAAGAGTTCCTCCGCCGCGCTCGCGTCGAGCAGTGAGTAGCGACCGGCGATGAGGATGACGTCGAGGTCGAAGGTCCGCACGAACTCGAGTGGCAGCTGCCACTGGTTCATGCCGACGCCGACCGCGCCGATGACGCCCTCGTCGCGCAGCTGCAGCAGCGTCGGGATGGCCGTTGCGCTCGCCTCCGCCGCGAAGTCGTCTGGATCGTGCACGTAGACGATGTCGACGTGGTCCCGCTGGAGGCGGGCGAGGGAGGATTCGAGGCTCCGCAGCACGCCGTCGCGGGAGTAGTCGTAGTGCCAGGCGCCCGTGGCGGGGTCGACGATGCGGCCCACCTTGGTCGAGACGGTGACCGCGACACCGGGCTGCTCCTGCAGCGCGGCGCCGAGGGCGAGCTCCGCCTGACCGATGCCGTAGTAGGGCGCGGTGTCGAAGTACGTGACGCCCCGCTTGAGCGCCGCGGCGACGACCCGGGTCGCCTCCGCCTGGTCGTCACGGTTCGAGAGCTTGGCGGTGCCGAGGCCGAAGCGGCTGATCTGCACTCCGGCGGCGCCGACCGTCGCCGTCTGCACGGCGGGCTCCGGCGACTCAGCCAATCTCGGGCCGTCCGTCCGCGATCCACTGCTCGTACTCGGCCTTGCCGGCCTCGTTGAGCGGGTAGTAGCGGCGCAGCGCCCCGCCTGCACGCAGTTTCATGCGCGAGAACACCTCCCAGTCGTCGTGCTTTTTGCTTGCGGCGAGCACGGCTTCCGCCTTGGCCACCGGTACAACGACGGCTCCGTCGTCATCCGCGATGATGATATCGCCAGGGATGACGAGCGCGCCGCCGACGGCGATCGGCACGTGGTACGCCCACGCGAAGAGCTCGCCCTGCGAGGCGTAGTGCGGGGTGCCGCCGAGCGACCAGACCGGCAGGCCGTCCTCGCGCACCGCCTGCGAGTCGCGGATGCGGCCGTCGACGACGAGGCCGACACCGCCGCGGTTCTGCAGGTGCTGGGCCAGCATCTCGCCGACAACCCCGGAGCGCGTCGAGCCGTAGGCCTGTACCACGAGCACGTCGCCTGGCTGGATCTCGTCGAGAACGCCCCAGAGCGCTGTCGCGCGCTCGACGTACTCCTGCGTCTCACCGGCATCCTGGTAGATGTCTTCACGCAGCGGCATGAACTGCAGCGTGACGGCCCTGCCGACGACCCGGGTGCCGGGCATCGTCGTCGTCGGGCCCTCGATCAGGGTCTGCGTGATGCCGAGGCGGTGCAGCTGAGCGCAGGCGGTTGCCGAGCTGATGCCCCTGAACGCTTCGACGATCGCCGGGTCGAGGGGGTCGATCTCCGGCCCGCGCACGGGAAGGTTCCAGATCCCGCCGATCCGTGGCACGTCGTCAGACATCGCCTCGCCGTCTGGCAGTGCCTCGGTGGCGGGAAGAGTCTGGAGCAGCTCGCTCATGGCGATACCTCTGATTTCATTGATGCGTTCGGTGTTGTGGAGTGCGGATGCCCTGTGGGGCGGCAGTGTGTCAGTCGGAGGCTGGGCTCACACCGAACGATGGGCGACGCCCGCTCGGTCGGGTGACGAGCGTGATGTCGGCACGGTGGTTGGGCGGCAGCTCGACCAGCAGCTCGGCGGCGTCGACCGGCACGGTCTGCTGCACGGGCTCGCCGGGCAGCGAGCGGTACGCGGGCGTCGCACCGGGGTAGTCGGCACCGCTCTCGCCGCGCGAGGTGACGGAGACGATGTCCCGCTCACCGAAACGACCCGGCCGCACGAGCACGCGGCGGGTCGCCGTCATGCTGAGGTTGGCCAGTTCGACCCGGATGCTCTCCCCCTCGATCGAGCGCACGAGGGCGGCGACATCGGCCGGCAGCCCCTGCCTGCCGACGTCGGCATCCTCGTAGGAGAGCGCCGCGAACGGCACGCCCCCGTTGTAGAGCACCTGCGGAGCCCCGGCGATCAGCTGGGTGAGCACCTCGGTGACGACGGGGTTCACCCGCTGCCAGAAGTGAATGTGCACGGTGCGGATGTCGGGGTCCTCCGCCGCGACCAGGGCCATCCGCCGCGCGACCTGTCCGAGCGCTCCGGCCAGTGCGGCCTCGGGGTAGCCGGGGTTCTCGCCGTTCAGGAAGGCGAGCCACGGGCGTTCGTGCCCGGCCTCCTCCTTGTCGCGGAACGGCCCGAAGCCGATGGAGGGTTCGACCGAGCCGGCGATCACCCGGTCGAGGCGCTCACGGTCGGCATCCTCGCGCGAGAACCACCACAGCCACATCGGCATGCTCATGGGCATGGGGCCGAAGTCGAACCAGCCGTCACGGCCGAAGCGGTGCGGAACGAGGAGGGCGGGCTCGGCCGAGGCCGCGCCGAGCCGATCCTGCCACGACGGCTGCAGGCTCATCGGCGTCTCGTCGACGGAGGCGGTGATCGCCTGTGCCAGCACGGTGTCGAGCGGGGTGCGGGCGAGGTCGAGGTAGGAGTTGTCGCCCGTGACGAAGGCGGCATTCAGCGCGCCGATCAGCGCGCCCATCTCGACCGAGAGCAGCCCGTGCGGCCACGTCCAGCCGTAGTGCCCGCCGAACCAGCGGCCGTCGTGCTGGCCGCCGGAGGTGCCGTCCGGTGAGACGTTGTCAGGGATCAGGCCGTCGTTGTCGGCGGCGCGGGCGCGCCAGCCGTCGACGTAGCGGGCGATCCAGCGTTCGCTGGCCTCATCGCCGTCGTACAGCCAGCGGTTGAGCACGAGGCTCGTCGAGGCGAGGTTGATCGGCACGTCGCCTGCGCCGAGCACCGCCTGCATGGCCGCCCCCATGGCATCCGCATTGGCCGGGTCTGCGAGGTCTGACCAGCTCGAGATCCCGGGCAGGTACTCCAGCGGCAGGCCGTACGGTCGCATGTTCTCGAGGGATGCCGGGTAGCTCTGCCACTCGTTGCCGAGGCCGGGCAGCAGCCCGAGCGCACCGTTGTGCGGCGCGCCGATGGTGTTGCTGGCCTCGTCGTAGTTGCCGCGGCGGGCGTCGGTGTAGAGCTCGGCGAAGCGCCGGGCCCGCTCGCGGAACGCGGAGTCGTGCGGGTCAGCGGCGCAGAGCGCGTAGAAGAAGATGAGGGACTCGCCCTGGTGGAACCAGTCGTAGCCGTTCTCATATTCCTCCGAGAGCATGCCTGCCTCGGTGAGTTGGGCGGTCACACCGCGCCAGTGGTGCTTGGCGGCATCCAGGATCTCGCGCGACCCACCCAGGCTGTAGAACGCCGGCCAGTTGAAGAAGGCCTCGTAGAAGTCGTCGACCCCGTCACGCGAGCCCGCGAGGCTCCGGTCGAAGCGCAGGCGGCCGTCGGCCCCCGTGTACTTCGCGGCGAAGACCCGCCAGCTCTCTTCGACCGCGTCGAACAGCCGCCGCTCCAGGACAGCCCAGGCCGGGATCGTGGCCATCGGCATGACGAGAACCTCGCGCGCAGTCACGGATCAGCCCTTCGTCGAGCCGGCGACGAGACCGCCGATGATGTGCCGCTGCATGATGATGAAGAAGATCAGCACCGGTGCGACCGCGAGGAGCAGGGTCGGGAAGACGACGTTGTAGTCGGTCGTGTACTGACCGACAGCGGCGAAGACACCGGTGGTCACCGTGTAGATGCCGGAACCGGGGCCGAGGATGATCTGCGGATTGACGAAGTCGTTCCACACACCGACCGAGTTGAGCACGATCATGGTGGCCACGATGGGGCGCATCAGCGGGAAGATGCACGACCAGAAGGCGCGCACGCGGCCGGCCCCGTCGATCGAGGCCGCCTCGTCGATGTCGCGCGGGATGGTGCGCACGAACGCCGTGAACAGGAAGATCGTCATCGGCAGCGTGACGGCGGTCTCGAAGAGCAGGAAGCCGGGGATGGTGCCCATCAGGCCGATGGAGCGCAGCACGAACACGACGGGGATCAGGATCACCTGCGACGGCACGAACAGGCCGGAGACGAAGAGCAGCAGCAGGGCGGCGTACCAGCGCGTGCGACCGCGGGCGATCACATAGGCGACGGGGGCGCTGACGGCGATGCTCAACACGTTGACCGCGAGCACGAAGAACAGCGTGATGCCGTATGCACCGACGACGTTGAAGTTCGGGCTCTGGATCGCCTGGACGAGGTAGTCCCAGGTGAAGGTGTCCGGATTGATCGCGAGCGGGTCGCTCAGGATCTCGGACTCCGGCTTGAAGGCGCTGATCACCATGACGTACAGCGGCACGAGCATCACGAAGCTGGCGATGCCGAGCACGACCCACTTCACGACGCTGCCGACGCTGACACGCTTCGTGCTCGTGGGGCGGCGGCGCGGCTCCGGGGCTGCGGGGGCGGTGAGTGCGCGGGTGGAGAGGTCTGGTGCCTCGGTGGTCTGCAGCATCAGTCGGTCACCTTCTCCTCGGCACGGCGACGTGCGAGGGTAATCACGACGCCCAGGACCGCGGTGACGATCATGAGCACGACGGCCTGGGCGGAGCCGAAGCCGAGCTTGCCGTTCTGGAACGAGTCCACGAGGATCTGGAACACGATCGTCTGTGTGCGGCCGGCTGGGCCGCCGCCGGTCAGGGCGAGGACGAGGTCATAGGTGCGCAGCAGGCTCACCAGCACGATGATCAGATTCACGGTCATGATGGGGGCGATCATCGGGAACGTGATCGACTTGAACTGCTGCCACTTGCTCGCGCCGTCGACCGTCGCGGCCTCGTAGAACTCCATCGGCACCGACTTGATGCCGGCGATGTAAAGGATCAGATTGATACCGAACGTCGCCCACACGATCGTCGCGATGACGCAGACGGCCGCGAAGGTGGGGTCGGAGAGGAACGGCACGGCATCGATGCCGAGCTGGGCCAGCGTCGAGTTGACGATGCCGGTCGGCGAGAGCATGGCCGACCAGAGGAAGCCGATGATCAGGGCGCTGATGATGTGCGGGTAGAACAGCACCGTGCGGATGATGGAGTTCGCCCGGGTGGGCTCCGCGATCAGCACGGCGAGGCCGAGGCCGATCACGTTGCAGAGGATGGTGCCGACGATGGCGATGACCGCCGTGAAGACTGCAGCGCTCTGGGCGCGGGGGTTACTGAACAGATCGGTGTAGTTCTCAAGACCGATGAAGTTCATGTTGAGACTGAAACCGTTCCAGTCGGTCATGCTGAGGTACACCGCGAGGATCGTGGGGATGACGAACATCCCGACGAAGATCACGAGCGCCGGTGTCGTCATCACGATTTCGGGGAGCAGCCGCTGCCATCTGGCTCGGGGGCGCCGCACGGAGTTGGCCATCGTTGGGTACCTAGCTGAGGCTGGTGGGTCGCGCTGTGGTGCGGCGGGAGCGGCCCGCCG
>CAZZNX010000136.1:0-3836 GCA_964655795.1 uncultured Leifsonia sp.
CACCCCACTCGGCGTGCGCGTCTCCCGCCTGCTGCGGCCGGATGCACCGCTTCCGCCGCTCGCGCGCCTGCTTGCGCTGAGCGCGGCCGCGCTGATTGTCAGCATTCCGGCGTCGGTGCTGCTCGGCGTCGCCCTCGGCATCGCCCCGGCCCTCGCCGGCTCCCCCGCTCCTGTTTGAGGCGCAGCGGTCGCGCATCCAGACCGTTTATGCTCGGGCAGGTGAACGACATTCTCGACTGGCTGCTGAACACCGTGCAGAGTGTGGATCCGCTGCTGCGCACCGTGCTGGCCGGGATCGCGATCATGCTCGAGACGTCGATCCTGCTCGGGCTCGTCGTGCCGGGCGACACCATCGTGATCGTCGCCAGCACCGCGATCGCAACGCCCCTGGAGTACTGGGCGATGATCGCCGCCGTCGTCCTCGGGGCGCTCACGGGTGAGAGCATCGGATTCGCACTGGGCCGCTGGTTCGGCCCGCACATCCGCCGCAGCTGGCTCGGGCGCAAGATCGGCGAAACCAACTGGCAGCGCGCGGAACGCTACCTCGCCAGGCGTGGCGGCATCGCCGTGTTCGTGTCGCGATTCCTCCCCGTGCTGCACTCCCTGATTCCGCTCACCGTCGGAATGAGCGCGATGCGGTACCGCACCTTCATGCGCTGGACGGTACCAGCCTGCATCATCTGGGCGTTCGCCTACGTCACGGTCGGCTCCGTCGCGGCCGGCAGCTACCGGGAACTCTCCGACAAGCTGCACTTCGCCGGCTACATCTTCGTCGGGATCATCGTGGTGTTCCTGCTGCTGGTCCTGCTCGGCAAGAAGCTGCTGCACCGCTCCGAGGCTCGACACATGGAGCATGTGGCCCCCAGTCCGATTCCCGCCGAGACGCCTCCCGGCGAAGCCCTTCCCGCAGACGCCCTTCCCACCGAGAGTGGGAGGCCGTCCGAAGACGACCTCCCACTCCGCTGACGCCAGCGTCCGAGAAATCAGCGCTGGCAGTTGGATCAGCGCTGAGCGCGCTGACCCTGGAACTCCATCTCGGTCGCGGTGCCAGATCCGCCCTTCGCCGTACCGTTGACGACCGAGGTCGTCTGGGCGAAGGTCAGCGTGGAGTGGGCGATCGCGTCGATCATCTCTTCCAGCACCACCGGATCGATGTTGTCGATCGTGTCACACGCCGCGTGGTAGCACGGGTCGTAGGGCAGGCCGGCGGTTCCGCCGAAGATCGCCGCCTGCTCGGCTGACTTCACTCCCTCGGCCCCGGTGAACAACCCGCCGGCGGGGATCCCGGCTTCGATGAAGCCGAAGTAGTCCGAACGCCCGTCGAACTCGGTCGCCTCCGTCGCCTGTCCCTGCGATCCGAAGTAGTCGAGGAAGACGTCCTCGATCACATCGGAGCCGTTCGGGCCCGCGGCGCCGAATGCGGAACCATCACCGTCGTAGACGAATCGCACCGCGTTCGGCGAGCCGACCATGTCGAAGTTCAGGTTCAGCGCGTGCCGCTTGGCCTCCTTCGTGCTGAGCTGCGCCGCGTAGTAGTTCGAGCCGATGAGGCCGTCCTCCTCACCGCTCCAGAAGGCGAAACGCACCCGGTTCGTCGGCTCGACCCCCAGCTCGGAGAACTGGATCGCGGTCTCGAGGATGGCGGCGACACCGCTGCCGTTGTCGTTGATTCCCGGACCCTCACTGACCGAGTCCAGGTGACCTCCGACGACCACGGTGCGATCGGCGCGACCGCTCGTGTCGGCCAGGATGTTCCACGTCTCGATGATCCGAATATCGGCATCCACGTTGATGCGCACACTGAGTCCGGCCAGACCGGCCAGCTGCGCTCCGAGGTCGAACGAGGCCGAGACTGCGGGGATGGCCGCCTGCGGCGAGGCGAGCGTTCCGCCGAACAGCTCGACGCGATCGGGGGTATTTCCCTGGTTGAAGATGATCACGCCGGCCGCGCCGGCCGCAGCAGCCGCGTCGACCTTCTCACGGAATGTGCAGGTGCCACGCTGGATCAGCGCGACGTTCCCTACGGGGAAGCCGGCGAAGTCCGCGGCCTCGCAACCACTGGTGGAGGCACGGTCTCCGCCGAGGTTGATGTCGACAGCGCTCACCGCCGCAGAGACGTCTGCCGAGGCCGAGTAGTCCATGGCCAGGAAATCGGCGCCTGCGACGTAGACGGTCGGCGATGGGGAGAGCTGCTCGAAGTTCTCCCCGTTCAGGATGAACTGGTCGTAGCTGAAGTACTGACGCATCGGGGTGTACCCGGCTGCCGTCAGCTGAGCCTCGATGTACTCGGCAGAGGCCACATGGCCCGGCGTACCTGCTGCACGGTTGCCGCCTGCCCCGTCGGCCGCCGCCTGCAGCGCCTCGAGGTGGGTGGTGACGTTGGCAACGGTCACCGCCTCGCGGAGGGCGGAGGTGTCTGTTCCGTTGTCTGCGAAGGCCGGGATGCCGGCCGCAACGGAAATCGTCGCCGCTGCAGCGATGGCTGCGGCGGCGACGAGTGGGCGATGAAGGCGATGTTGCGTCATGGTGACTCTCCTTTGAGTACGACAGCTACACAATCCGGTCCGTCCCCCGCCCGGAACCACTGTTCTGACCGTAGCCCTCCGGAGAGCTGAGCAATAGTCCGCTTTTCTGTCGACATGATCTGTCGGGCGGTGCCGCACGACAAATCCGCTGGGAGAACCTCCTTAGAAGAGCGCCTTCTCCTCAAGCCACTGGGTGGCGATCTCCGGTGCGGCCAGCTCGTCGTTGACGCTCTGCCCGTTCAGCGCCACGAGATCGGCAACGCTGAGTGCACCCTGCACCGTGTTGATCACGGCTGCCGCCTCGTCCGAGACACCGTCGCCGGCCAACGGCACGACGTGCGAGGCCAGGAGCAGACCCTTGGGGTCGTCCAGCATCACCAGGTCGTCCGCGAGGCTCGTGGGGTCGGAGGTGTAGATGTCCACCAGCTGCACTTCGTCGGCGCGCAGCGCCTGCTGGGTGAGCGGCCCACCGCTGTCTGCGATGGGGGTGAACCCGACGGTGACGCCGTACACCGACTCGAGCCCATCCGGCCCGTACGGGCGGGTGGCGAGCTCCGGGTTGCCACCCAGTGTGAGCGGCGTCGGCACTGCTGCGAGATCGCCGATCGACACCAGGCTGTTCGCGTCGGCGAACGTCTTCGTCACGAAGTAGGCATCCTGATCCGTGGCCTCGGCCTGGTCGAGCGCGCGCAGCCCGTCCGGGAGCGCCTCCGTCAGCGCCGCGTAGACGTCGTCGGTCGTGCGCGCCGGGGTCTCCGGCACGTAGTACTGCAGCAGGTTGCCCGTGTACTCGGGGAAGAGGTCGACCTCACCGTTCTCGAGCGACGGGATGTACGCATCGCGCTGGCCGATGTTGAAGGTGCGCTCGACGGTGAAACCATTCGCCTCGAGCGCCTGGGCGTAGATCTCGGCGATGATCTCGTTGGAGTAGTACTGCTGCGAGCCGACGACGATCGTGTCGGATGCCGCGGTGCCGTCGCCCGAGGTGCTGCCGGAGTCGAGCGGATCGCCGGAGGCGCAACCGGCGAGCGTGAGCATCGCGACCGCGGTCGCGGCCCCGATCAGGGTGGTGCGCATGCGGCGGGTTGCGCGGCGGTGAGACGTGGTGCTGACGTTCATGCGTGCTTCCTTCTCTCTCACGGTGAGGCGGCCGCCCTCGTTCGAGGGGCGCCTGCCTTCACGATTCTGCCACTGTGCGCAGACACTCCGCGCGGTGTGACGAGTTTTTGTGCCAGCGCGAATACGGCTTCCAGTATCAGCGCGAGTGCCGTGATGACGATCGATGCGCCCAGCATCTCGACGTAATCGCGG
>CAZZNX010000136.1:3847-7917 GCA_964655795.1 uncultured Leifsonia sp.
AGCCCAGGAAGATGTACCCGCCCAGTGCCCCGCCGGCCACGTACGCGGCGAGCGTGGCCGTGGCGACCACCTGGAGCACGGCGGCGCGGAGTCCGCCGATCAGAAGCGGCAGACCGAGCGGGATCTCGACCTTCAGCAGCAGCTGGAGCGGCGTCATCCCCACAGCGCGAGCGGCATCGATCACGGTGCGGTCGATCGCCTGCAGTCCGGCATACGCCCCGCCGAGCACCGGAGGGATGGCGAGCAGCACGAAGGTGAGCAGCGGTGCCCTGAAGCCGATGCCGATTCCGAGGGCCAGCAGCATCAGCACGCCGAGGCTCGGCAGCGCGCGCATGCCGCCCGTGAACGCCACGGCGAAGTCTCGCCCCCGCCCGCTATGGCCGATGTAGTAGCCGAGGGGAATGGCGATGACCGCCGCAATCGCTGTTGCACCGAAGGTGTATGCGAGGTGTTCGCCGATGCGCTGCGGCAGCTCACCGGGTGCGCTCTGCAGCTCCGGGTTGAAGATCCACGCGATCGCGTCGAAAAAGAGGTTCATCGCGCGGCCCCCCGCCACGGCATCAGCAGTCGCCCCGCCACCGCGAGACTCAGATCGAAGACGGCGGCGATCAGCAGCGTCGCCACGATCCCGGTCACCACCTCGGCGGGGATGCCGCGCTGGAAGCCGTTGACGAAGAGGTAACCGAGGCTCGTGACCCCGACCACCGAGCCGACCGAGACGAGACTGACCGTCGTGGCCGAGACGACTCGGAGGCCGGCGAGGAGCACGGGCCCGGCAAGTGGAAGGTCAAGTTGCCAGAACAGCTGCCATGCCGAGAACCCCATGCCACGGGCCGAGAGCCGGACGTCGGAATCGATCGCGTCGAAGGCATCCGCGCTGGAGCGGAGCATCAGCGCGAGGGCGTAGATGCTGAGGCCGACGATCACGTTGACCGGGCTGGTGATTCCGGTGCCGAGCACGGCGGGAAGCGCGATGAACAACGGGAGCGACGGAATGGTGAACAGAACGGTGCCGAGCATGAGCAACACGCCGCGGGTCGCCCGCACGCGGTGGGCGAGCAGCCCGAGCGGCAGCGACAGCAGCAACCCGGCGACAATGGGCACGATGCTGATGCTCACGTGAGTGACGGTGAGCTGCCACACCAGGCCGATATTGGCCAGGAACCAGGTCACGGCTCCAGGACTCCGGCCGCACGCCCCTGCGCGTCGACGACGATGCGCGCACCGTCGACCTCGCGCACGCGCAGCACGCGTCTGCCGCGGTCCGCTCCGATGAAGCTCGCAACGAAGTCGTCGGCGGGCTGCGCGAGAATCTCGGCCGGCGTTCCGATCTGGGCAATCTCGCCCCCGGTACGCAGCAGCACGATCTGGTCGCCGAGCAGGAACGCCTCGTCGACATCGTGGGTGACGAACACGACGGTCTTGCCCAGCTCGCCCTGCAGCCGCAGGAGTTCCTGCTGCAGCTCGGCCCGCACGACGGGGTCGACGGCACCGAACGGCTCATCCATGAGCAGGATGTTGGGGTCGACGGCGAGACCGCGCGCGACGCCGACGCGCTGTTGTTGCCCGCCGGAGAGCTGGCTGGGATAGCGCCCGGCCATCGCCCTGTCCAGGCCGACGGTGTCGAGCAGTTCAAGTGCCCGTGCCCTCGCCTCGCTCCTGCGCACTCCGCGCAGCATCGGCACCGTCGCGACGTTGTCGATCACGGTGCGGTGCGGCAGGAGCCCGGAGTTCTGCATGACGTAGCCGATGCTGCGGCGCAGTGCGACGGGGTTCTGGCTCGCGACATCCACGTTATCGATGAGCACTGCGCCGCCGCTCGGATCGACCATGCGGTTGATCATGCGCAGCAGCGTCGTCTTACCGGAGCCGGAGGAACCGAGCAAAACGGTCGTCTTGTGGGACGGGATGACGAGGCTGAAGTCGCGGACCGCGACCGTGCCGTCGTCGAAGGTCTTCGCGACGGAGCGAAACTCGATCACAGACGACCTCTCTCCTGCTGGCGTACTCAGCGGCCCGTATCCAGCTCTAGAGCCGGCCGGGACCGCCATAGTACGACACGAGGTAACCGTGCACCACGGCGCGGCATTCCTCGATGAACCGTGAATCACCATCGGGATCCTGACGGAACGCGCGCGAGAGCATTCCATCTGCGATCTCCACGGCGACCTCGAGTCGGAACAACAGATCGTCGCCGCCGTCGAGGCCGAACTCCTCGCTCAGCACGGAGGCGAGACGGGCTGCGAAGGAGTCCTCGCCGACCTCGTCGCTGTTGCCGTCGAAGGTCTGCCGCTCGGCGAAGTGGATGATGTGGAAGCCGGGCTCAGTGCGGTAGAGGTCGACGAACACCGAGATCGCCCCGTCGAGCGCCTGCCACCAGTTCTGGGGGTCAGATTCTTTGATCTCCTCGGCGACACGAGTGCGGAAACGCAGCATCGAGCGACTCCGCAGTGCTTCAAGCACGGCGACGCGATCAGGGAAGTACCGGTACACGGTGCCGATGGACGCGCCGGCGTGCTCGGCGATCATGGCGGTCGTGATCCTGTCGAACCCCACCTCATCGACCACCTGTGCCGCCGAATCAAGCAGGGCGTCAAGCCTTTCGGCACTGCGTTGCTGTATCGGCTCAGTTCGCACAACTCGCCCCACGCCTGGATCCCCATTTCCGGCCAATTTGGCTAACGGCACTTTTCCTCCTCGAAGGCTCACACGAAACTACTTTATCCACGCGCGGACCACGTCTTGTACCCCGTTCCGGCTCGAAGGGCTCCGCGGGCGTGAAAGACTGGTCTTGTGGTCGACTCCAGTGAAGCGCGTGATGCGCCCAAGAGCTCGACATTGTCGGCCCACCGCGCCGCCCGCATCGAAGACTGGATCCACGCCAAGCGTGACCGTTCCGCCCGGCGGCGTGGCCACCAGGAGACGGTGATCCCCTATTCCGGATACGGCGGAGAGGGGTGGGTGCGCATCCTCTGCCGCGTACTGCTCTCCCGCCCGGCGGACCCGAAGCCGCAGTCGGCGCGTGCCCGGCGCCGCGAGCAGCGCCGCGAGCAGGGCCTGCGCGGATGGCGCAGCTTCACGAGTGTTCCCGTCGGCTCGGCACGAGTGACGATCGAATTGGACGGGCGCACGTTCGACGTCGTGGCCGACCGCGGCGGCGTCGTCGACACCGTCGTGCAGATCGACCTCTCCCCCGGTTGGCACGTCGCGACGCTGCGCACGAGCGCGTCCAAGCCCGTCGAGGCGTCGCTGAACATCATCGACCCTGCCGTCACCTTCGGCGTGCTCTCGGACGTCGATGACACGGTCATGGTGACCATGCTCCCCCGCCCCCTGCTGGCGGCCTGGAACACCTTCGTGCTCGACGAGCACGCACGCATCCCGACGCCTGGTATGGCCGTGCTGCTTGAACGTCTGGCCAGTTCCCACGAGGGAGCCCCGGTCGTCTACCTCTCCACGGGCGCCTGGAACGTCGCACCGACGCTCAGCCGCTTCCTCTCGCGCAACCTCTACCCGAGCGGTGTGCTGCTGCTTACCGACTGGGGTCCGACGCCGGACCGGCTGTTCCGCAGCGGTCGCGAGCACAAGCGCGACAACCTCGACCGCCTGGCGACGGAGTTCCCGAACATCCGTTGGCTCCTGGTCGGCGATGACGGCCAGCACGACGAGGAGCACTACCGGGAGTTCGCGCTCGCGCACCCCGAGAACGTCGCTGCGATCGCCATCCGACAGCTCTCCGCCGGCGAGGCGGTGCTCGCGGGAGGCCGCTCCAAGATCGATGAGGGCTACGGCGGAGTGCCGTGGGCCTACGCCCCTGACGGCTCCGGGTTGGCCGACCAGCTCAGCGAGCTCGGCATCCTCTGACGCCCAGCACCCTCCAGGCCTGCTCCGGGTTGGCCGACCAGCTCAGCGAGCTCGGCATCCTCTGACGCCCAGCACCCTCCAGGCCTGCTCCGGGTTGGCCGACCAGCTCAGCGAGCTCGGCATCCTCTGACGCCCAGCACCCTCCAGGCCTGCTCCGGGTTGGCCGACCAGCTCAGCGAGCTCGGCATCCTCTGACGCCCAGCACC
>CAZZNX010000137.1:0-7830 GCA_964655795.1 uncultured Leifsonia sp.
CGTGGGCCCGGTGGCGGCGGCGACGAGGGCGGTTTCGGCGTGTTCCACGTTCAAGTCACCCACGCGGCCGCGGATTGGGTCCAGGGTGTCGATGATCGCCGCCGCGCTGTCGTAGCCGATCTCGCCCGTCCCCAAAGCAGAAGCGATGTGGTCGAAACGGGCCGGCATCGACTCACCGCTCAGCGCGACCCTGGCCCGGGTGGCTTCGCCGAGGCGCATCCGCTGCGTCAGGGTGCGCTCGGACGCGAGGGTGACGCGGGCGAGGAGCTCGACCGCGTTCCGGCAGCCCTTCTTGGCCGAGAGGCGGTCGTCGCCGAGTTCGGGGCGGGAGCGGAAAGTGACCTCGCCGGCAGCCTTGATGCGGAGGGCGTCGGCGAGGCGGCCGACGGCCTCACTTGCGGCGGTGAACTCCAGAAGCTCGTCGTGGTGCAGCATTCGGGCGTCGGATTCGGCGAGGGCGGAGAGCAGCAGGGCGTGTGCCTCTTTGACTGTCTCCGTCGGGGTTCCCATGGGTTCAATTTTACCCCGGCGGGGCGTGGCCGCCTAGGAAAAATGCCTGATGTGGATAAGTATTTGAGAAACTGGGGCTGTGCATAAGAGGTGGTCGCGGCGGGGTCTCGATACGGCCCTGGCGGGCCTACTCGACCAACGGAGATCGGCGAGTTTGTGCTGGTTTCGACAGGCTCAACCAGCGGAAGCGGGCGGGGGTTTCGACAGGCTCAACCGGCAGCGGTCTCGACAGGCTCAGCCACCGAGGCGTCAGTGCACGTACTCCAGCAGGTCGAGGCCGACCTGGCGCATGCCGTCGAGCACCTCGAGCCTGGCCGCGAGGGTGGTGTCCGCGAAGCTCATCGACACGACGTACGTGACACCGGCGCGCGGGCCGCGCAGCACGCCGACCTCGCTGCGCACGCCCGGCTCCGTGCCGGTCAGGTTCACGAGCAGCAGGCCGTGGTCCGCTTCGCGGTGCGCGAGCGGAACCAGGCCGAATGCGCCGGCCACCATCGAGAGGTCCGCGTTGAGCGAGAGCCAGCCGAGCACGCGCTGCGAGACGGTCGGCGAGACGACCTCGCCGCGGGCCATGGCGGTGAAGAGCCAGCAGAGTTCCTGCGCCGAGCCGACCGAGAGCTGTGGGGCATCGTCGGGCCCGCGGAGATCGCGCACGACGTCGAGCAGCGCCGTCTTCGAGAGCCCGAGCGACTCCGCGCGCCTGCGCACGGCCTGGAGCCCGACGACGCGCAGCAACACGTTGCTGGCGAGGTTGTCATTGCTCGCTCCCACGAGCGCGGCCAGATCGGCCACCGGCAGCGACGGCGCCTGCAGGTGCTGCCAGATACCGGCCGCTCCCGCTGCGTCGCCCGCGCCCCGGTCGAGGATCACGAGTTCGCCGAGCCCGTCGTCGGCGCGATCGGGGTCGCTCAGCTGGGCTGCCACCTCGATGAGGAGCAGCACCTTGCCGATGTCGGCGGTCGGCATCGAGACGTGGTCATCGACCGAGAACAGCACGCGCCCCGTCGCCAGGTCGCTGGCGCGCGCCGAGACCTGAACGCCGTCGAGGGCCAGCTGGCCGAGCGCCGCGAAACCGCGCCCGAAGTTCTCGTTCGTCTCGCCGCCCTGGTGCCTGCCCCGGTCGAGCGCCGCCTGCCGCACACGGCGTTCAGACTGCGGCGCGGGGGTTGTCACACGGGTTCCTTCGAGGCTCGATGCTGTGGATCGCGCGGCTCACCCCTCCGCGCAGAATGCACCCGCGAGAGAGAATCTGCTGCGGGTCACGACGAGTGTAACCCCAGCAGCTGACAGCCAACGACGCCCGAGCCGCCAGGCTCACCAGATCGTGACGCGCTCCTCCGGGGCGAGCCAGGCGGCATCCGTCGGCTGCACGTCGAAGGCGCTGTAGAAGTCGTCGATGTTGCGCACGATCTGGTTGCAGCGGAACTCGTTCGGCGAGTGCGGGTCGATCGCGAGAAGCCGGATGACCTCCTCGTCGCGCCCCTTCATCTGCCAGGCCTGTGCCCAGCTGAGGAAGAATCGCTGCGCGCCCGTCAGACCGTCGAGCACGGGCGGCTCGGAACCATTCAGTGAGATCAGGTACGCCTTCCACGCGATGGCGAGGCCACCGAGGTCTCCGATGTTCTCGCCGATGGTGAGGGCGCCGTTCACGTGGTGGTCCGGCACCTGAGCGGGGGCGAGGGCGTCGAACTGCGCGATCAGGGATGCCGTGCGCTCCTCGAAGGCTGCACGGTCCGCCTCGGTCCACCAGTCGGTGATGCGGCCGTCGCCGTCGGACTTGGAGCCCTGATCGTCGAAGCCGTGGCCGATCTCGTGGCCGATGACGGCGCCGATCGCGCCGTAGTTGGCTGCGGCATCCCGCGCCTCATCGAAGAAGGGCGGCTGCAGGATGGCCGCGGGGAACACGATCTCGTTGAAGCCGGGGTTGTAGTAGGCGTTGATCGTCTGCGGCGTCATGAACCACTCGTCGCGGTCGATCGGCTTGCCGATCTTGCCGAGCTCGCGGTTGAACTCGAACTCGCTCGTCGCCCGCACGTTGCCGATGAGGTCGGTGGCGTCGATACTGAGGGCCGAGTAGTCGCGCCACTTCGACGGGTAACCGATCTTGGGGGTGAACTTCTCGAGCTTGTCGAGGGCGCGCTCGCGCGTCTCGGCGCTCATCCACTCCAGGGTCGTGATCGACTGGCGGTACGCCTCGACGAGGTTCGCGACGAGCACGTCCATCGCGGTCTTCGCGGTCTCGGGGAAGTGCTTCGCGACGTAGATGTGACCGACGGCCTCGCCGAGAGCCCCCTCCACCAACGAGACGCCGCGCTTCCAGCGGTCGCGCATCTCGGGGGTTCCGGTGAGCGTGCGGCCGTAGAAGTCGAAGTTCGCCTCGACGATGTCGCTCGTGAGGTAGGCGGCGCTGCCGCGCACGACCTGCCAGCTCAGCCAGTCGCGCCAGGCGGGGAGCTGCTCCTCGACGAGGAGGGCGCCGACGCCGCTGGTGAAGCTCGGCTGACGCAGCACGAGCTCATTGAAGACGCCGGTCGGCGCGCCCATGGCGTCGCGCCACACGGCCAGATCGGCCGGGACGAGGCTCGCGGCATCCGCCCAGTTCATCAGGTTGTAGGTCTTCTCGCTGTCGCGCGAGGCGACGTTGTCCCAGTGCACAGCGGCGATCGCGGTCTCGAGCGCGAAGACTCGCTCTGCCCGCTCGGCCGGGTCGCTCAGACCGGCGAGGCGGAACATGCGCTCGAGGTGGGCGCGGTAGGCCTCGCGCACATCGGCGAACTTCTCCTCGCGGAAGTAGCTCTCGTCCGGCAGCCCGATTCCGCCCTGCTCGGCGAAGACGAGGTAGCGCTCGGGGTCGCCGGGGTCGTTGTCGACGAAGAGCTGGTAGAAGCCGCTCACACCGGAACGCTCAAGCTCGCCGAGGGCGGCGAGGAACTCCGGAATCGATGCGACGGATGCCGCGGCAGCCAGCTGGCCGGAGATGGGCGTCACGCCGAGGCTCTCGATGCGCTCCTCGTCGAGGAAGCTGGCGTAGAGGTCGCCGACCTTGCGCGCCTCGGTGTCCGGTTCCGCGTCCTGCGACTCCATGATGATGTCGCGCACGGCCTTCTCCGCCTCTTCGTGCAGAACGTAGAACGAGCCGTAGCGCGCCTTGTCGGCCGGGATCTCGGTGCGCGCGATCCACTTGCCGTTGACGTGGCGGAACAGATCGTCCTGCGGGCGCACCGCGGGGTCGAGTTCGTCGAGCACAATTCCAGAAGCAGTCGTCGCAGCGGTCATTGCCACAGCCTATTGGGAAGACCGGACGCGTCAGCTGGGATTCCGCCGAGCGCGAAGTGCCGTTTCGCCGGGTCGACGTGCACGCGCGGCCGGGAACTGCTTCACTGAGAGCACTATGAAGACGCTGCTCAACATCATCTGGCTCGTGCTCAGTGGCTTCTGGCTGTTCCTCGGTTACATGGCGGCCGGCATCGTCTGCTGCATCCTGATCGTGACGATCCCCTGGGGCATCGCGTCCTTCCGCATCGGCCTGTACGCGCTCTGGCCGTTCGGCAAGACCGTCGTCAACAAGCCGACATCCGGCGTCTGGTCGTTCCTCGGCAACGTCGTGTGGGTCATCGTCGCCGGAATCTGGCTGGCCATCGGGCACATCCTCTCCGGCATCGCGCTCTGCATCACGATCATCGGGATCCCATTCGGCATCGCCAACTTCAAGATGGTTCCCGTATCGCTCGCGCCGCTCGGCAAGGAGATCGTCGACGTCTAGTCGGCGGCAGTCCCCGGTGACTGCGGCGTGATCCCGGGGAGAGTCCGGGTTTGGATCAGGGCTGGCCCCGACGACTGCGCCGTCGGAGCCTCATAGCGTTTCTTCTCGTTGCGTCGGCACGTCGTCAGTCGGCACGTTGCCACGCATCGAATCCGGTTGAGGGCTCACCCGCCCCGCCTCACGCGAATCTGCGACGAGGGCCGCCAGCATTTCGGTCGCGCCGCATCCCGAGAAGAAAGTCGCCATGACCATCGCAGAATCTTCCCCAGTCGCCGCGCCGGCCCCGCTCGCCCCGGAGGCCTTCGCCACCCTCGCCGCACGCATCGACGGCACCGTCACCACCCCGCTCGATGCCGGGTGGGACACCGCACGGCAGGCCTGGAACCTGAGCGCAGACCAGCACCCAGACGCCGTCGTCACGCCGAGCAGCGCGGCCGATGTGCGCGCGACGCTGCTCTTCGCCAACGAGCATGGGGTCCGCGCCGTCGCCCAGGGCACCGGGCACCTCGCCGGGCCGCTCGGCGATCTGACCGGCAGCATCCTGGTGCGCACGACCGCGCTCTCCAGCATCGAGGTCGACGCCACGGCGCTCACCGTTCGGGTCGGCTCCGGCGTGCTCTGGGGAGACGTCACCGCGGCTCTCGCCGAGCACGGGCTGATGGCCCTGGCCGGCTCGGCCCCGGATGTCGGGGTCGCCGGCTACCTGCTCGGCGGCGGCGTCAGCTGGTTCGCTCGGAGCCTCGGCCTGGCCACCTCTCACGTCACGACGATCGAGGTCGTCTCCGGCGGGGGTCGCATGCTGCGCGCATCGGCCACGGAGGAGAGCGAGCTGTTCTACGCGCTCCGCGGCGGCGGCGGCAACTACGGCATCGTGACCGCGATCACCTTCCGCGTCTTCGCCGTGCGCGACGTCTACGCCGGCATGCTGATGTTCCCGCTGGAGCGTGCCGATGAGGTGTTCAGCGCCTGGGAGTTGTGGACCCGCGATCTCGACGAGAGTGCAACCAGCTGCTTCCGATTGCTGCGCGTGCCGCCGCTGCCGGAGCTGCCGGAGTTCCTGCGCGGCCAGAGCTTCGCCGTCATCGACGGCGCGATCGCGATCGAACAGGGCGGTGACGGGTCGGAGGCGGAGCGCTCGGCAGAGGCCGCAGCACTCCTCGCCCCGCTGCGCGCGCTCGGCGCCGCGATCGACACCTTCGGCGTGATGCCGGCGAGTCGCCTCGGCGAGATCCACATGGACCCTCCCGGCCCCGTGCCCGGCGTCGGCGACGGCATCAACCTCGAGGAGCTGCCCCGCGCCGCCATCGATGCGGTGCTCGAGCTGGCCGGCCCGGATGCCGCCACCCCACTGCTGGCCGTCGACATCCGTCACGTCGGCGGGCAGCTCGCCGTTCCGGCACCGCACGGCGGCGCCGTCAACTCGCTGCCGGGGCGCTACCTGCTCTACGCCGTCGGCATCACGCCGACGTCGGAGGCGGCGGTGGCCGTGCGCGCGGCGACGCAGGCGGTGCTCGAGGCCGTCGCGCCGTGGCGGAGCGCCACCGACTACATCAACTTCCGTGAGGTGAGCACCGCGCCGGAGCAGCTCTACCGCACCGACACCCTGGCCCGGCTGCGCGCGGCGAAGCGCAACTACGACCCGAACAACACGATCCGCTCGGCCCACCCACTCGACTGAGCGCACCCAGCTTCTCGGCCGTACCCGAAGCGGCGGAGGAAGCCGATGGGGAGGATGGAATCGCAGATTCCCTCCTCCCCATCGTGTGTGCGCCCCTCACCACACAGGGCGTGACGGCTCACCCGCTGAGCGCGAGATCGCGGCGCCGCACGAACACAGCGGCGAGTGCCGACACCACGATTGCGAGCCCGAGCATGGCCCAGGCGGCGCTCCAGTCGACGGTTGCCGCGGTCGCGGCCGTGACGATGGGCGTGTGCGAGAACGGTGACACGTCACGCACGGCATCCGGCAGCCCGAGCAGCCCGCCGAACTGCCCGATCGCGATCGCCAGCAACAGCACGACCCAGGAGAGCCAGATCGTGGTGCGGGGCAGCACCGCGAAGACCAGCGCGACGATCGCAAGCAGGAGCAGCACCGCGGGAAGCTGGGCGAGCCCGGCGAGCGCCACCGAGGCCGCACGATCGCCGAGGCCGGCGGAGCGCGTCAACCCGATCACGGCGCCGATCACAGCGGAACCGAGCACCAGCAGCGCCGTGAACACCCCGACCGCGAGGTAGCCGCCGAACCAGCGCAGCCGCGTGACGGGTGCCGCGAGCACGATCTCGGCGGTTCCGCCCGCCTCATCCTGCCGGGCCCGGACCATCGCCTGCACGGTGCCGACGGCGGCGATGATGCCGACGAGGCTGAACATCGCGGCCGTGAAGAGATCGATGAATGAGCCCTCCGCGCCCGGCCCCGCCAGGGTGGAGAGCGTGTTGCCGAGGGTCTCCGTCACGTCGGCGGCTCCCGTGTCGCCCGCCTGCACGAGCTTCAGCATCGTCTCCCCCAGCGCGCCGATGAGCAGCCCGAAGATGCCGCCGGCCACCATCCAGCCGATCACGGCGTTGCGCTGCAGGCGCCAGCTCAGGCCGAGCGGTCCGCTGAGCGAGCGTGGGGCGTTCAGCCGGCCGGCCCGCTCCGGGATCACGCTGGAGTCGACGTCGCGGTGCGCCTGCATCCAGAGCGAGGAGACAACGAGCACGGCTCCGAGCGCCAGCCCGGGGGCGAGCGGCCAGAGCAGCTGCCCGGTCTGCGGCGAGAACGGGGTGACGGCCTGTCCCCAGCCGATGGGGCTCAGCCAGCTCAGCCAGCCCGCTGTCATGCTCACACCGTCCGCGTGCACCGTTCCCGTGGCATCCCCGAGCCCGCGCAGCACATAGGAGAACGTCACGACCGCTGCGGCCAGCCCGTTCGCCCCGCGCGAGGTGCGCATGAGTTGCGAGGAGAACAGCCCGACACCGAGGAATGCGATGCCCGTGACGGCGAGTGCGGCGCCGGCGAGCCAGCTGCCCTCCGGGTCTGCACCCCCGAGCAGGTAGCCGAGCGCCGAGATGACGCCGATCACGGCGCACAGCACGGTGCCCTCGATGACGGTCGCGATGAGCGGTGTACTGCGCCCGGCCGGTGTTGCCCCGATGAGCTCGGCGCGACCGGACTCCTCCTCGGCGCGGGTGTGCCGAACGGCGAGGAACGTCGACATCAACCCGATCAGTACCCCGAGGAAGGCGAAGAGCAGGAAGAACTGGAATGCGTCGGCCGCCGGGCCCTGCGGGGTGCCGCGCAGCATCAGCACGGCCGGTGTCTGCTGGACCAGCCGCAACACCTCGACCCGCTGCGCCTCGGTTCCGTAGGTGCTCTCGATCGCGGCGTTGCCGACGTAGGCGAGCAGGGCGAATCCGGCGACCCAGGCCAGAAGCTGCACGCGGTCGCGGCGGAAGCGCTGCCGGAGCAGCGGCATCAACGTGCGCGGTGTCAGCGCCCCGGCCGGTGCGCGCACCGCCGTCGGCGCGAGCGCGGCGGTCATCGCCCGGCCTCCCCCCGCGATCCGCTCATCGGGGCG
>CAZZNX010000138.1:0-7788 GCA_964655795.1 uncultured Leifsonia sp.
CGGAGGCCAGCGGCACGGTGACGGTGAGGCGACTGCCGCGGGGCAGCGCTGCCTCCAGCCGTGCCGAACCGCCGACGAGGGCGAGCCGGTCGGCCATGCCGGCGAGACCGAAGCCCTCGCTGGCCCGGGCGGTGCCGCCCTGCGCGCTCGCCGCCCCGCCGGGGCCGACGCCGTCGTCGCTGATCACGAGGATGATCGCGTTCTCCCCCCGGCTGATCTGCACGGATGCCGCCGTCGCCCGCGCGTGCTTGCGCACATTCGCGAGCCCCTCCTGCGCGCAGCGCAGCAGCACGACCTCGAGTTCCGCGCGCAACGGCGCGCTGGCCGTGCCGTCCGCGCCGGCACCGAGTGCGGCCAGGTCGTTCAGCACGACGACGCCGGTCTCCCGCTGGAACCGGTCGGCGAGGCGCCCGAGGGCCTCGGCGAGAGTCGACTCGACGCGCACGGGGGCGATGGCCGCCACGAGCCCGCGCGCCTCGGTGAGTGCGTCGCGGGCCATCGACTCGATCAGCTCGACGTCGGCGGTGGCGCGCACGAGGTGCTCGGACGCGTCGGCGTCGCCCGCGGCATCCGTCGCCCGCTCGAGATCGCCGTGTGCGCGCTGCGCCACCATGACGAGGCCGGTGAGGCTCTGCGCGATCGTGTCGTGGATCTCACGGGCGAGGCGGGCCCGCTCGCTGTCGACGCCGGCCTCGCGGTTCGCGGCGGCGAGCTCACCCTGCACGGCCATCAGCTCGTCGAGCAGCCGGGAGCGTTCGGCGCCCGACTTCTCGATGCTCGCGATCCAGGAACCGAATGCGAGGCTGAAGCCAACGGAGAGAGCGCCGACGGCGATGCCGCTCGGCAGGCCGTCCACGCCGAAGTAGAGGGTGTAGCCGACCGCGACCGGCAGGATCGCCACGAGATTCAGCACGACGGCCTGGCGGGTGTTGCAGGAGATGACCCAGAGCGTCGGGAACACGATGACCTGCATGAAGGAGAAGGTCGGGTCCAGGCCGATGCCGACGGCGAGCGAGACGAGCAGCACGCCGGCGTAGAGCAGCCCGGCCAACGATCCGCTGCCGTCGAGCGTGCGTCGGCCCCACGAGAAGTAGGCGATCAACACGACGGCGATGACCGCGATGACGCCCCACTCCTCACCACTCACGGGCGGGTCGAGCAGGGTCATGATCGCGGCGAGCAACACCGAGACGGTGAGCATCGCGGCATCCCACCAGCGTTGCGCTGTCATGCGTTGCACTGTCATGCGTCGTGCTGTCCAGGGTCGTGCGGTCATGCGCCTACTCTTCCATTCCTCGCGCCAGCCCCACGACTCGCCCAGTCCTCGACGAGCCGAGGGTGCTCACGCGTCGCGCCGGATCCACCGGAACGTGAGCCGGCTGAGCACCAGCCCCACGACGAGCCAGAGCAGGAGCACGAGCGCGACGAGGCCGAGATCCCAGGCGCCACTCGGTTCGAGTGCGGCGAAGCTCTCCGGCAGGAACACCGAACGCATGCCCTGCGCCATCCACTTGAGCGGGAACAGGCTGGCGATCGCCTGCATCCAGCCGGGCAGTTGGTCGAACTGCAGGTAGACGCCGGAGATGAACTGCAGGATCAGCACGATCGGGATCACGACGGCCGTCGCGCTCTTGCCGGAGCGGGGAACGGCCGAGAGCGCGATCCCGAGCAGGGCCGAGGTGATGATGCCGAGCAGGAACACCCAGGCGAAGGTGCCCCATGCGGACGGCTCCGTCGGCAACTCGATGCCGAAGACGAGTGCGGCGACCGCCAGCAGCAGCGCCGCCTGCATGGTGCCGGTGACGAGAACCTGGCCGATCTTGCCGATGAAGTACGCGGTGGGCGAGAGTGGCGTGCCGCCGAGGCGTTTCAGCGTGCCGTCGCTCTTCTCCCCGGCGATGTCCACGGCGAGGTTCTGCACGCCGGAGAGCAGCATGCCCGCCGCGATCATCCCGGGCAGGTAGTAGGCGCCGACGCTGATGCCGCCGCTGCCGTCCGGTGCCGTGCCGATGTTGCCGGCCGAGCTGAACGCCGCGGTGAAGATGCCGAGCATGATCACCGGGAACAGGAAGGTGAAGAACACGGCATCCGGGGTGCGGAAGTAGCCGCGCACCTCGTAGCCGATCTGGTTGAGCCCGAGGCGTACGACCCCGGGGCGGGGTGTCGCCGCCGGGCGGGCCTGAATGTCGAGTGTTGCGCTCACGAGAGCACCTCCGTCTGGTCTGCGTCGACTGTGGTTGCGGATGCCGCGGCGGAATCGTGCGCGCGCACCAACTCCAGGTACACGTCCTCCAAGCTCGGCCGGATCACCTCGAGTTCGCGCGGTTCTCCGCCCTGCTGCAGGGCGATGGCGGCGACCGTCGCGGCCGGGCTCTCGCTGCGCTCGGAGCGCAGGGTTCCTGATGCATCGCGCCAGCGCACGACGGGCACCCTGGCATCCGCGCCGCCGATCTCGCCGATGGCCCCGATCTCGATGAGTCGGCCCCCGGCGATCACCCCGGCCCTGTCGCTGAGCTGCGCCGCCTCGTCGAGATAGTGGGTGGTGAGCAGGATCGTGGTGCCCTCGGACTTCAGCAGGCGGATCAGGGTCCAGAAGTCGCGGCGCGACTCGGGGTCGAAGCCCGTCGTCGGCTCGTCGAGGAAGAGCAACTCGGGTCGGCCGATGATGCCGAGCGCCACGTCGACGCGGCGGCGCTGCCCGCCGCTGAGCTTGCTGATGCGGGTCTTCGCCTTCGCCTGCAGTCCGACGGCCGCGATCACCTCGTCGACGTCGCGGGGGTTCGGGTAGAAAGCGGCGAAGTGGCGCAGCTGCTCGAGCACGGTGGCGTTGCCGGTCTCACCCGTGGACTGCAGCACGATGCCGAGCCGCGCCTTCCAATCCAGGCCGCCGCGGGCGGGGTCGGTGCCGAGCACACTCACCTCGCCGGCCGTACGGTTGCGGTAGCCCTCGAGGATCTCGATCGTCGTGGACTTGCCTGCGCCGTTCGGCCCGAGCAGTGCGAAGGTTTCGCCGCGGTGGATGTCGAAGCTCACACCGTCGACGGCGCTGAGGGTGCCGTAGTGCTTCTCGAGGCCGCGCACCCGCACGACCGAGTCTGTGCCATTCGGATTTGTCATGGTTCCAGCGTGGCGCGCGAACGGACGCCGCACCAGCGGTGGACCGGCTGATTCCGTGCATCCCCCGATCGGTGGATGCGCACGCGGTGGCGCCTCGTCGATTTGGGGTTCACGCAGGAGTCTCGCCTAAACTCTTCTGGCACCCATAGTCGGGTCGACCGCGTGGACAACCAGTCGCCCGTTGCAGCAGACGTTCACGCGCTTCAGCGCGTCGGCATCGTGGGCACGGGCTGAACATCTGAAGCCCCGATCCAAAGGATTCCATGCGCGCCCGGTTCGTTCTCCCGCCCATCGTCGCGTCAGTTCTGCTCCTGACAGGCTGCGTCGACAACTCGATGCCCGAGATGACCGGCGGTGCCGAGCGGGTGGCGGCGGTCACGGTGAATCCGGACGCCGCCGCGCTGCTGCCGGAGGCCGTCGCGGAATCCGGTGTGCTCGACATCGGCACAGCGCCCGACTACGCGCCGAACGAGTTCAAGGACGGCGAGGGCAAGCCGATCGGTTGGGGCATCGAGCTCTCGAAGGGGATTGCCGCGGCACTCGGGCTGGAGGCCAAGGTCTCCGTGGCGAGCTTCGACAACATCATCCCCTCTGTGCGCGGCGGCAAATTCGATCTGGGGGAGTCCTCCTTCACCGCCACCGTTGAGCGCGAGCAACAGCTCGATTTCGTGCACTACTACAACGCCGGTGTGCAGTGGGCCGCACCGGTCGACAGCGCCGTCGACCCGTCCGATGCCTGTGGGCTGAAGATTGCGGTCCAGGCAACCACCTACCAGGACACGAGCGAGGTGCCGGCCAAGAGCGCGGCGTGCGTCGCCGCGGGCAGGCCCGCCATCGAGAAGATGTCATTCGACACCCAGGGCAACGCCGTCAACGCCGTCGTGCTCGGTCAGGCCGAGGCGTTCAGCGCCGATTCGCCGGTCGCGCTCTACGCACTCTCCAAGCTGGAGGGCAAGCTGCAGCCGGCCGGTGAGACCTTCGACGTCGCGCCGTACGGTTTCGTCGTCGCGAAAGACTCCGGGATGGCCGAGGCCGTTCGCCTCGCCCTGCAGGGCATGGTCGATGACGGCAGCTACGGCGCGATCCTCGACGCCTGGGGTGTCGGCGCCGGAGGGCTCGAGCAGATCACGGTCAACCCGGCGTCCCAGGGCTAGCGGGGCGCCACGAGCAGCACGCCGAGCACCACCATCACCACGGCGATCGCACCGTCGAGGATGCGCCAGGCCCGCGGGGTGGCGAGCCAGCGCCCGAGGTAGCGGGCGCCGAAGCCGAGGCTCGTGAACCACAGGCCGCTGGCGATGATCGCACCGGCGCCGAACAGCCAGCGTGCGTCATCCCCGTAGCCGTTCGCCACGGAGCCGAGCAGGAAGACGGTGTCCAGGTAGACGTGCGGGTTCAGCCAGGTCAGTGCGAAGGCCGTGGCCAGCGCGGCAGCGAGTGTTCCCCCGCGCCGCTCGGCACCGCGAGGTCGGGGAGCGGATGCCGCGGCGCCCGTGGACTCGGCACCGGCGCTCGCCGAAACCGCGCTCGCCGAAACCGTGCTCGTCGACACGGCGACAGCCTCCAGCTCGGCCTCGTCCCTGCCGCCGGCGGTCTCGGCCAGGAGCCCGGTCGCGCCCGGCCGCAGGGCACGCCGCGCGGCGAGCAGGCCGTACCCGACCAGGAATACCGCGCCCGCCCAGCGTGCGACGGGCAACAGCCACGGCAGCTGCTCGAGCACGGCGCCGATGCCGCTGATGCCGACGGCGATCAGCGCGGCATCGGACACCGCGCAGAGGATCACGACCGCCAGGACGTGCTCCCGACGGATCCCCTGACGCAACACGAAGACGTTCTGGGCGCCGATGGCAATGATCAGCGACAGGCCGAGGCCGAGTCCGGCAAAGAGGGCAGCGAGCGAAGGAGTCACGGTCCAACGGTAGGTCGCGATCGCGATTCAATCCAGCTCATGATTCTTACGGTGCATTAGTCAGACTTATCTTCTCCTTCCGTGGTGGGTGCGGCCGTCATGACAGGAGCGTCTCGCCGACGAATCCGGACTCACCGCATCCGGGTGGGATGGCGAACACCGCGGAGCCGATGGGGGTCGTCCACTCGTTGAGCAGATCCAGCTCGTCGAGCCGGCGTTGCAGCGGCACGAATTGCCGGCCGACGTCGGCCTGGTAGGAGACGAACAGCAGCCCGCTGTTGGAGATCTCGCCGGATGCCGGAACGGCGTCGTAGTTGTAGCCACGACGGAAGATGCGCTCATCGCTGTTCTCGGAGCGGGCACGGCGGATGTGCGAGAACTCCGGGATCACGGGGAAGCCGATGCTCGTGGTCGCCGCGAAGTCCGGTTCGTCGTGCTCGCTCGTTCCCGTCAGCGGTGCGCCGGTGGCGAGCGTCCGTCCGATGGACTGCTCGCGCCCTCCACGGTCGAGCCGATCCCACTTGTCGAGGTCCATGCGGATCCGGCGGATCACCAGGCCGGTGCCCCCGGCGAGCCAGCCCCGCTCGTTCCACACGAGCCGGTCGAAGTCGGCCGTGCCCGGCGTGAGGTTGACGGTTCCGTCCACCTGGCCGAAGAGGTTGCGCATGGTCGTGCCGGGCTTCTCAGAGCCGTGCGCGCGGCGGAACCCGGTCTGGGTCCAGCGCACGCTGGCGAAGCTGCGGGAATCCTTCAGGAGCATGCGTGCCGCGTGCGCCACGGTGAAGGCATCGTCGGCGGCGATCTGCAGTAGCAGGTCACCGTCGTTCCAGGCGGGTTCGAGTCTGTCGATCGTGAATGCGGGCAGTGGGCGGAGCCACTCTGGCGCCGCGTCGCTCGCCCCCGCACGGGAGACGAAGCCCGGGCCGAAGCCGAATGTGACGGTCAGGCGTGCCGGCACCGTTCCGAGTTCGGGTTCGGAATCGGCCAGCGCCGCCTGCCCCTGGGTCAGTCGTGCTGCGTCGTCGCTGAGCACACGCATCATGCGGCGCAGGGCATCGCGGTCGGTGCCCGGCAGCAGGTCCAGTGCGATGAACGTGGCGTGCGCTTGCGGAGTCGTGGTGATGCCCGCCTGGTGCGCGCCGTGGAACGGGACCGTCGCCGCACCGTTCAGCGCCTCCGGCGTCGCCTGGCCGGGCTCCGCCTCGTCGCCGCGGTTCAGGGCGAGGTCGGCGCCGATCGCGGTGGCGGCGCCGAGCCCGGCGACGACCCCTCCGAGGAGGAGCCGCCGCCGGCTCAGGCCGCTGCGACCAGAGCCAGAGTTCTGGTCGTCAGTCATCAGTGATCGCTGCCCATCTCCATGTCCATCTCCATGTCGTCACCCTCGTAGCTCTCGTTCGCGCCGGAGTAGTCCTTGGCCGGTGCGGTGAATTCGGTGGTGGAGCCGTCGGAGAAGGTGAGTGTGAAGCTGAGCTCATCGCCTGCCTTGATCGGCTTCGCCAGATCCATCAGCATGATGTGGTTCCCGCCGGGCTCCAGCGTGAGGCTCTGCCCGGCCGGGATGACGAATCCGCCGTCCTTCTCGCGCATCGTCATCTCGCCGGCCTCGTTCTCGACGGTCTCGTGGAGCTGCAGATCACTCGACGCGGCAGAGGTGACGCCGGTGACTGTGATGTCGGCCGTACCCGAGTTCTCGAGCTCACCGAACGCGGCGGACATGCCGTCATCGGCGGCCTTCACCCAGGCATCGTGGACCGAGGCGGTCTCGGCTGCGCTCGCCTGCGACTCGGATGTCGGCGTGCCGCCCGTGGCGCAGCCGGTAAGGGCGAGGAGGGCTGCTGCGGCGAGGACTGCGACTCGTGATGTGGTGCGTGCATTCATGGTGGTGCCTTTCTGGTTCTGGTTGATGTGGGGGTTCTGGTTGATGCGTGTCTGGCTGCCGTCAGGAGGACGGCGTGCCATGGTCGTGGGGTGGGGATGGGGTGTGGCGGCGCTTCCAGACGGCCACACCGGCGAGGACCAGCAGCGCGGCGGCTGCTCCTCCAACGCCGACGAGGATGGGCCGTATGGCGGCCCCCGCCTCCGCGGATGATTCGCCGCCGGTCACCGGTGCAACGGTCGCCGCCGGAGACTCCGTGGCGTCCGTGGCCGTTTGCTCGTCCATCGGCTGGACGGCGTCGCCGATGGTGAACGGGATGACGCCGCTGATCGGATGACCGTCCGCTGACACGACGCGCCAGCGAATCTCGTATGCGCCGTCCGCCATGCCATCGGCCAACCGCGCGGTGACCGTTGGGCCGTCGAGGATCGGGTCCCCGTCAGCCCACGAGGTGCCGTCGGTGTCCGCGACCAGGACGATGGCCCCGATCGTGAGGACATTGTCCGAGAACTGCAGCGACACCCGTTCCGGTGCGGATTCCAACTGTGCGCCGGCGGGCGGATCGCTCGCCGACAGTTGGTCGTGGGCGAAGGCGGGGGTGGCGCCGACGGTGATACCGAGGAGGCCGAGCAGGAGGGAGGCCAGCGCGATGCCGGCCCCCCGCCGTCGGAATCGTGAGGAGGTCACGAGGAGGGTTCCTTTCGAGAATGGTCTGCGCGAGGCGCGCCCCGCAGGCAGGCAGGGCGCACCGCGGCGCGCGACAGGGCAGCGTGCGTGGGCACGGGAGAAGGCGGCGTGCTGGTTCGCTGCACCGCGGCCGGTCGCGCAACGGCGTCGCCGCGCACCCGCTTCGCCGCACAGCGATGCCGTCGCGGCCGTCGCGGCG
>CAZZNX010000139.1:0-4533 GCA_964655795.1 uncultured Leifsonia sp.
AGGGCGAGCAACTGAGGCTTGAACCGCCCGGCCTGCTCGGCAAGCAGCTGCCAGCCGGCGCCTCGCTCGACGAGGTCATCGCCGGCCTGCGGGCAGAGGGCAATGATCAGTTCGCCGACATGTTGCAGGGCACGACGGTCGTTCCCGGTGAGGGCATCGACTTCACCGAGCTCGCCCGCCTGATCCTCATCGTGCTCGGGCTCTACCTCGTCGCCTCGTTCCTGATGTGGGCGCAGGGTTTCATCCTCAACGGCCTCGTCATGCGCATCGTCTACAAGCTGCGCCAGGACATCGAGGAGAAGCTGAACAGGCTGCCGCTGAGCTACTTCGACACCCGCCAGCGTGGTGACCTGATGTCGCGCGTCACGAACGATGTCGACAACGTGCAGGCGGCGCTGCAGCAGGCATTCTCGCAACTCGTGCAGTCCCTGCTCATGGTCGTCGGCATCGCCGCGATGATGTTCATCGTGTCGTGGCAGCTCGCGCTGATCGCGCTGATCTCGTTGCCGCTCTCGGCCATCATCGCCGGCGTCATCGGCGTGCGCTCCCAGAAGCTCTTCGCCGCACAGTGGAAGAACACGGGCTCGCTGAACGGTCACATCGAGGAGACATTCTCCGGTCAGGAGATCGTGCGGGCGTTCGGTCGGGACAAGGAGATGCTCGAGGAGTTCGACAGCCGCAACGAGAAGCTCTATGCGGCTTCCTTCGGCGCCCAGTTCGTCTCCGGCATGATCATGCCGGCGATGACGTTCGTCTCCTACCTCTCGTACGTGATGATCGCCGTCGCGGGCGGGCTGCGTGTTGCATCCGGTCAGATGACGCTCGGTGATGCCACGGCGTTCATCCAGTACTCCCGCGAGTTCACCCAGCCGATCAGCGAGATGGCGAGCCTGGCCAACATGCTGCAGTCGGGCGTGGCCTCGGCCGAGCGCACTTTCGAGCTGCTCGACGCCGATGAGCAGGAGCCCGACGCGGCGACCGCCGAGCTGCCGGAGCCGACCGACGGCCACGTCGAGTTCGATCACGTGTCCTTCCGCTACAGCGCCGACGTGCCGCTGATCGACGACCTCTCCTTCTCGGCCGAGCCGGGCCACACGGTTGCGATCGTCGGGCCGACCGGGGCGGGCAAGACCACCCTCGTGAATCTCGTGATGCGCTTCTACGAGCTCACCCGCGGGCGCATCCTGCTCGACGGCGTGGATGTGCACACCCTCTCCAGGGCGGAGCTGCGCTCCCAGGTCGGAATGGTGTTGCAGGACGCGTGGCTCTTCGAGGGCACCATCCGCGAGAACATCCGCTACGGGCGTCTGGACGCCAGCGACGACGAGGTCGTCGCGGCCGCGAAGGCGACGATGGTCGACCGCTTCGTCCGTCAGCTGCCGAATGGCTACGACACCGTGCTGGACGCCGACGGCGGCAGTGTCTCGGCCGGCGAGCGTCAGCTCATCACGATCGCACGGGCGTTCATCGCCAATCCATCGCTGCTGATCCTCGACGAGGCAACCTCCTCGGTCGACACCCGCACGGAGCTGCTGGTGCAGCAGGCCATGGCGGTACTCCGCTCCGACCGCACCTCCTTCGTCATCGCCCACCGGCTGTCGACGATTCGGGATGCCGACACGATCCTCGTCATGGAGCATGGCAGCATCGTCGAGCAGGGGAACCACGAGCAACTGCTCGCCGCGCGCGGCGCCTACTTCGATCTGTATCAGGCGCAGTTCCTCGGTGGCGAGCCGGATGCGGCGGAGCTGGACGCCGTGCCGGGGGCCGCGGGGGAGCCGGCCTAGGCGCCGCTCACCGCAGCGCGGCCGACGATCGCCATGCCTGCGCCGCGCAGGCGTTTGCGCTCGTCGTTGAGGAGCGCGACGAGCCTCTCGCTCGTGCCCCGGATGTGGGCGCCGGCCAGTTCGGCCGCCCTGTCGGCATCCCGAGCCTCGATCGCCTCGATCATCTCCAGGTGCTCGCGCCAGGCATTCTCACGTGAGCGGCTGCTCTGGGTCTCGAGCCAGCGGGTGCGGGCGAGTCTGGCCATCGCTCCGCCGATGGCCTCCGCCATGAGGGTGTTGCCGGAGAGCTGGGTGAGCTGGGCATGAAAGGCGCTGCTCGCATTCAGCACCCGGTCTGCCTCCGAGCTGGAGCGCTCGTCTTCGATCAGCTGGCGGAGTGCCGCGATGTCGTCATCGGATGCGCGGGCGACCGCCAGCCGCACCGCGGCCGTCTCGATCGCCTCGCGGAGTTCGGCCAGCATTCCGATCTCGTCCAGGTCGAGCGGGGCGACGATGAAGCCTCTGCCCTGCCGGCGCACCAGGCCCTCCGTGTCCAGGCGCAGGAGGGCGGCACGCACCGGCGTGCGCGAGGCACCGAACTCGCTCTCGAGCTCACGTTCGGTCATGGGGGAGCCGGGCGGCAGCTCGAGGGTGAGGATCGCCTGGCGCAGTTGTGTGTAGATCTGGTCCGTCTGGGTCATCGTGATTCCCTCGCAATTCGTGTCGTCCCGTTAATGGTATACCTAATTGGTATACCAAGGAATTGTTCTGTCACGAGGAAGCGGGATCGCATGACCACACTGTCGGTGCGCGGCGGCGGCCGGGTGCGCCCCTGGCGCATGCTGGCGCTCGGGGTCGCGGCGCAGACCTCTGGCACGATCATCGTCAGCGTGCCGGCGTTCCTCATCCCGCAGTTGCAGTCGGAGTTCGGTCTGAGCCTCGCACAGGCGGGTGCGCTGGCGACAGCCCCGACGCTCGGCCTCGTGCTCACCCTCGTCGCCTGGGGTGCGATCGCCGACCGATTCGGGGAGCGGATCGTGCTGGCGCTCGGTCTCGCCCTGACGGCTGTGGCCACGGCAGCCGTGATGCTGAGCGGGAGCGTGGCCATGCTCGGTGTCATGTTCGTGTTCTGCGGCATGGCCGCGGCGAGCACGAATGCGGCGAGTGGACGGGTGGTCGTCGGTTGGTTCGACCGGGATCGTCGTGGATTCGCCATGGGCGTGCGCCAGATCGCGCAGCCGCTCGGCGTCACCCTGGCCGCTCTGACGGTGCCGACGCTGGCGGCCACCGGGGGCATCGCCAGTGCCGTGCTGCCGCCGCTCGTCCTGCTCGCGCTGCTTTCCGTCGCCTGCTGGCTCGGAATCGTGAACCCGCCGCGTGTGACCGCGGCACCTGCCGCGGTCACCTCGGCACCCGTGTCTCCGTATCGTGCGAGTGGCTTCCTCTGGCGGATCCACGCTGTCGCGCTGCTTCTCGTGATCCCGCAGTTCACCCTGACGACGTTCGGCCTGGTGTGGTTGGTCTCGGATCTTGCCTGGACCCCGCTCGCCGCCGGCATCGCCATCGCCGTCGCCCAGTTCGTCGGGGCGATGGGGCGAATCGTGCTCGGCGCCGTCAGCGACAAGGCACGAAGCCGGGTGTGGTTGCTGCGGGTGGTGGCGGTGGCCGCCGCCGCCGCGATGGTGCTGCTCGGCGCCGTGGCCGCCTGGCTGCCCGGCTCTGCACTCGTCGTCGCCCTGATGCTGGTCATCGCATCCACCATCACGGTTGCCGACAACGGCCTCACCTTCACCTCGGTCGCGGAAGGTGCCGGCAGTGCCTGGGCCGGCCGGGCATTCGGCATTCACAACACCGGCCAGTACATCGCGGCGACGGCCGTCGGGCCTGTTGTGGGCGCGCTGATCGGCGTCATCGGTTTCCCGCTCGCCTTCGCGGCGATCGCGATCGCCCCCGTGCTCGCCGTGCCGCTCGTGCCGCGCCGCGATCACGACGCCATCGTGCCGGTACCGGCTACGGCTGTTGCTGTGGCGCGCTGATCGCCTCCACTGCGGCGTCGCCGCGGATCTCGCGCATCCGGGCGATGACCGCGTCGATGGCGCCCAGGTTGAGCGTGGCGCAGACGACGCTGTTGGCACCGAGCGATTCGAGGCCGCCGGCGCGGATGCGGATCACCTCCCAGCCGACCTCTGCCAGGGCGTCGTCCTTCTCCCGATCGGATGCCGCCTTCAGACCCCGATGGGCCCGTCGGCTGCGCCCGGGATCGTCGTACTCGACGGCGATGCGCAGCGCCGGAATCACGATGTCCGGCCACGCCTCCTGCCTGCCATAGAACATGCGCGCCAGGCGGATCGTGTTGACGCCGTGGGGGAGCGTGATGCGCTCGGCGAGCAGCATGCGCAGGCGTTGCTCGGTGAGCGATGTGCGGGTGCGCAGCCCGGGATTCATTGAGGCGACGCCCGCCTCTGGCGACACCGTTGCGGCGTTTCGAATGCACTTGGCACAGCTCGGCCCGCTGAGCACGGCCAGAACGGTGGCCCGATAACGGTCGTGGCCGCGCGGGCAGACCCAGCTGTACTCGGCGCCGACTCGCGTTTCCCTGGCGAGTGCCTCGCGCTCCGGCGCGATGACCTTGCGCAGGAGTTCCTCGCGGGACCGCTGCGTCTCGGCGATCAGCATGCAGAGCGGGCACGCGCGCTGCAGCGTGAGCACCCCGTCGTCAGCGGCGGCTGCCCCGTGCCCGCAGCGGAATCGCACGGCGACCATTTCT
>CAZZNX010000139.1:4574-7770 GCA_964655795.1 uncultured Leifsonia sp.
ACCGACACCCACCCGGCGTCGGCTCAGGCGGCGTGTGCGCTTGACCCCGAACAGGGGCCACCGCACAATGGGCACGTGGCACGAACGGTGTCACCGGGTGAAAGGCCAATGATGAGCGATCCGCACGAGATCCAACGCGATACCGCAGCAGTGTGGTCAGAGAACGCCGCGCAGCCCGAGACGACTGCGCTGACGGAACAGTACGCGCAGGCCGAGCAGGCGGAGCCGTCCGAGGAGCGCACGGAGCCCAAGCCGCGCCTCAGCGCCGATCAGAACATCCGCCTCATGCTCGTGGTCATCGTTGGTGTCGTCGCGCTGTTCTTCGCGTTCGGCCTGCTGGCGATCTTCAGCCCGACAAGTGCCACCGTCGCCGCACTCGCGGTGATCGCAACGCCGATCGCGTCGATTGTGGCCGCGTACTACGGCATCACGCTCAGCATGCAGCAGGTGCGTGCCGCTCAGCGTGAGCGAGAACTCGCCATCGAGCGTGTCGCCGCGGCCGAGGCTGCCGCCCGCGAATCCGATGTGTGGGCCGCCCAGTTGGAGTCCGCACTGCGCGTGGCCAAGGTGAAGCTTGACGCCGCGCGCATCGCGACGGGCGATGTCGAGCGGGCGGCCGGGGTCGACCCCGACTTCTTCTGACCTGCCCTGACCTGACCTGCCCTGCCGCCGGGGCGGGAGCGCTTCAGTGCCGAACGCCCCGCGGTTCCGACATCGTGCGACGCACCCGCGCGAGCGAACGCTCGCGGGGCCACACACGGACGGTGCGGGGAAGCCGGGGGTAGACGAAGCGCGTGACACGGAACACCCGATCGAAGCGCAGCTGTCGCCTGGCATCCCAGTGCAACCCGTGCAGCGCGCGTACCGCCGGAGGGAGCAGGCCCGTGCTGACCAGCCGAATCAGTGGCATCGCGGCCCGTGCGGCGAACGGCACGGTGCGCGGATACAGCAGCGCCTGCACCACGGTGCGGCTGTCGTGACTCGGCTCCAGCTGGGCGAGCATGCCCTCCCAGTAGCTCTCGAACGCGTCTCGGTCGGCGGGCCAGAGCTCCGCGGGCATCTGCAGGCGGGCCCCGAGCGCGGCGTAGTCGAGGTAGACCGCCTCGGCTGAGGCCTCGTCGAGGCTGCCGAGCAGGCGGTCCTGCACCTGCATCGCCGCGTAGTAGAGCGTCGCGGCCACCCACAGCTGCAGTTCGGGGTCGACGGCGTTGTAGGCGGCGTCCGAACGCTTGTCATGCGCCGAATGCTTGTCATGAACCGGGCCGTGCGCCCTGTTCACCCGACGAACGACGGATGCCACCATCTGCTCGTCGCCGAACGCGACCGTGTACACGTAATCGAGTGTGCCGAAGAGACGGTCGAGTGGGCGCTCGACGAAGTCGCTGTGCCTGGCCACACCGCGTGCGACAGCCGGATGCGCCAGCTGCAGCAGGATCGCGGCGCCGCCGCCTCCGAGCAGCGCGGCCTCGCCGGCGACATCGCTCAGGCGAAGGGGAAGCTGGGTGGGTGTCGTCACACGCAGCACGCTACTCCTCCCGGCTGAGCGTCTGGCCTCCCGGCTGAGCGTCAGGGCAGCGAGCTACACTCCACACAATGAGCAGAGCACCACAGGGCCATTCCCGCAGCACCACCGCTCGGTTCACACGATCTCGCCGCGCACGACTGGTGTCGGTGCTACTCGCTTCGGCTCTTCTGCTGGGCGTCTCCGGCTGTATGGCCGGCGCGGGGCCCGCGGCGGAGCAACCATCTCCAGCGGCCACGGAACCGACCGTCACCCCGAGCCCTGAGCCGGATCCGGCGGAGACCGCGCTCGGAGCCATGACGCTGGAGCAGAAGATCGCCAGCCTGCTCATCCTGCACACACCGGGAACGGATGGGGCGGCGCAGCGCGCATTCCTCGACCGCTACGGCCTCGGTGGCGTGATCCTCATGGGCGCCAACATCCCGGGCGGAACCGAGACGACCGACACGGCCGCCCTTGCCGCCATGACGGCGGTCATTCGCGGCGACGACGAGTTTCCCCCGTTCATCGGCATCGACCAGGAGGGCGGCGAGGTCGTGCGCGTCGGGCCAGACCCCGCGCCGGGCGCCGATCAGCTCCGCGGCCTGCCTGTCGAGGCGACGGAAGAGGCATTCCAGGCGCGGTCGGCCATGCTTGCCGATGCCGGCATCTCCCTCAACTTCGGCGTCGTCGCCGACATCAGCTCCGAGCCGTCCTCGTTCATCTACGGCCGTTCCCTGGGCGGCGATGCCGCATCGGCCGGCGCACGCGTCTCCGCGGCCGTCACCGGCGAGGGTGACCGGGTGCTCAGCACGCTCAAGCACTTTCCGGGGCACGGCGCAGCACCCGGCGACTCGCACGTCGGCATCCCGAGCAGCGAGATGGGCTACGCCGATTGGCTGCGCCAGGAGGCGCCACCGTTCCGCGCCGGAATCGATGCCGGCGCCGAGTTCGTCATGTTCGGGCATCTGGCGTATCCGGGTGTCGACGCGCAGCCGGCGAGCCTCTCCTCGGCCTGGCACCACATCCTGCGCGAGCAGCTCGGCTTCACCGGGCTCAGCATCTCCGATGACATGCGCATGCTGCAGGATTCCGGCGATCCGCGCTACGCCGACCCGGTGCAGAACGTGATCGCGGCCTTCGCCGCAGGCACCAGCATCGTGCTGTACACGCTGCCGGCCGATCCGGCCACGATCGGGGTCGACATCGATGCGATCATCCACGGCGTTGCGGATGCGGTGCGCTCCGGTCACATCTCGGCGGAGCAGATCGACGCCGATGCCCTTGCGGCGCTCCGCCTGCGCGAAACGGCCTGAGAAAAACTTCGGGCATCGCGGAATATCCCCGAAAGACAATGCGTTTGCATGTATCACGGCCGTGAGATCGGCCCCCAACCACGTAGAAAGTAGCCACATGACTGCAACGCTCGAGACCACCATTCCCGGATACCGTGCGGGAACCTGGATCATTGACCCCACCCACAGCGAGGTCGGATTCAGCATCCGCCACCTGATGATCAGCAAGGTCAAGGGCAAGTTCGAGCGCTTCACCGCGACCTTCGTCACGGGCGAGAACCCCCTCGACTCCACGGTCACGGCATCCGCCGAGGTCGCCTCGATCAACACGAACGAGCCGAACCGCGACGGTCACCTGCGTACGGGCGACTTCTTCGAGGCCGAGACCTACCCGACGATC
>CAZZNX010000140.1:0-7764 GCA_964655795.1 uncultured Leifsonia sp.
CCAGAGGCCAGCTCGAGGCCCAGACCGTGGAGCTGCCGGATGGGCGCCGGTACAAGCGGGTGTTCCCGAGCGACTGAGCAGGGGAACGGTTCTGCGGGAGTGTGGAGACCACGCGCTAGCTCTGCTGGCCGCGCACGATGCCGGACGGGACACCGGGCAGGAAGCCGAGCGGTGCCAGGTGGTGCTCCGCCCCACTCTGGTTGAGCGAGTAGCACTGCCAGCCGGGCCCGCCCTCGCCGAACAACTCGAATCCGGAGCGGGAGCCGCCGGCATCCGGCACATAGGCAGCCACGACCACCTCGCACGCCCTGTCGGCCGTTGCCGCAGACACACTGACGGTCGTGAGGATCGTCGGCAGAACCAGCCCGAGCACGCAGAACAGCACGACGATCTGCGTCAGGCGCCTGCGCCGATTGCCGTGCAGGGGGCGCGAGTCGTCGTCATCGTGGATGGCGAGTTCTGGATAGTTGGTCATCTCCTCCATCATCTCAGCTCGCGTGCGCGGTCCCGCACGAGCGGTTCAGCGGATGGCCAGATCAGTGGATTCCCAGTTCAGCGGATGGCCAGTTCAGCGGATGGTCAGAATCGAGGCGATTCCTGCCCCGCTGGCCAGCAGGGTCACGAGCGCGGCCAAGGCCAACACCGTTGCACTGCTCGTCGGGGGAGCGCCCACCGCACGCAGCAGCTGGCGTTTGCGCACGGAGGAGTAGGCGGTCGCGGCCGCGGCGGCGAGCAACAGCAGGGCGCCGAGGCCGATGAAGAGCGGGGCGTTTCCCACCAGGCCAGCGCGCAGCACGAGCACGCCGTTCACCGCGACGGCCAGTGCCGTGCGATTCCACGCCAGAGCCGTGCGTTCCGGCTGCAGACCGGGGTCGCGCCGCGGGCGATCCGCCGGGTTCGCGCTCGTCATCGAGGGTTACCCGAACACCATGAGCACGGCGATGATGGAGGCGGCGAGCAGCGAGAAGCCGGCCAGCAGCGGCAACAGCAGCGTGAACGGCAGCGGCTCACCGGTGCGCATGGCGATCTCGTTCGCGCGCCAGCGGGTGTACGCGATCACGCTGAGCACGGCACCGATCACGGCGAGCAGCACGGCGAGGGCGACGACGACCCAGCGCGGGCCGAGCGAGTGTGAGAACTGGTGCAGCAGCACGCCACCGGCCAGCAGGGCGAGGGCGGTGCGGATCCAGGCGAGGAAGGTGCGCTCGTTCGCGAGCGTGAAGCGGTAGTCGGGCTCTTCGCCCTGCTGTCGCCACCGGGGGTTCTGCATCTGCTGGTCCTCGTTCCCTTGCCGGCTTCCAGTATTGCGGATGCCGGAGGGCGCCACCGGCCGTTCGTCACCGACCGTTCACCGCGCTTCGCTACGATCAGCGGGTGAACACGCTGCAACGGCACCTCGGCATCCCCGGAGCGATGGCCATCGGTCTCGCCTCAATGGTCGGAGCCGGCGTCTTCTTCGTCTGGGCCCCCGCTGCGGCGGTCGCCGGATCCGGGTTGCTGATCGGCTTGCTGATCGCCGCCGTGGTGGCCACCCTGAACGCGCTCAGTTCGGCCCAGTTGGCCATGGCGCATCCGGTCTCCGGTGGCGCATACGCCTACGGTCGCGCCCTGCTCGGACCGTGGTGGGGCTTCTCGGCCGGCTGGCTGTTCCTCGCGGGCAAGACGGCCTCGGCCGGGGCGATCGCCCTCATCGCCGGCGGATACCTGTGGCCGGGCAATGAACGGCTCGTGGCCGTGGCCGTGATCCTCGTGCTCGGCACCGTCAACGCCCTCGGTGTGCGCAGCACAGCCAGAGTCAGCGGCGTCGTCGTCGCCGTCGTGCTCGCCGGACTCTGCGCGCTGCTCGTGCTCGTGGCGCTCTGGCTCGCCGCCGACGGACAGGCCGCCAGCGCGCCGCTCGGCGAGCTCATCGGCGGGGCGGATGCCGGCTGGCTCGGCATCCTGCAATCCGCCGGGCTGTTGTTCTTCTGCTTCGCCGGCTACGCGCGCATGGCGACGCTCGGCGAGGAGGCCAAGAACCCGCGGCACACCCTGCCGCGCGCGATCCTGGCGGCGCTCGGTGTCGCGCTCGTGCTGTACGCGGCCGTCGGGACCGCCTGCGTTCTCGTGCTCGGACCAGACAGGCTCGCGCACTCCGCCTCCCCGCTGGCCGAGCTCGCCGCGGTCGTCACGGGCGCGACCGACGGTACGGACACGGGCACAGACGCGGCAGGAGCTGCCGGCGGCTGGGTGCTCGTCGTCAGCCTCGTCGCCGCGCTGGCCTGCCTCGGTTCGCTGCTCGGCATCCTGGCCGGGCTCAGTCGTACCGGCCTCGCGATGGCGCGGGACACCGAGCTGCCCGGTGCGCTCAGCCGCGTCTCGGTGCGCACGAGCTCACCCGTGATCGCCGAGGCGAGCGTCGCCGGGCTCGCGATCGCCGCCGTGCTGCTGCTCGACCCGGCCTGGCTCGTCGGGTTCTCGGCAACGTGCGTGCTCGTCTACTACGCCATCGCGCACCTGGCCGCGCTGCGGCAGCCGCGCGCAGAGCGCTGGCTGAATCGGGCGGTGCCGGTCGCGGGCGCGCTCGGCTGCGCGCTGCTGGCCTTCACCCTGCCATGGCAGGGCGTGCTGATCGCTGCAGTCGTGCTGGGAATCGGGCTCGCCGCCCGCGGCATCCGACTGGCCCGGCGCCCCGTCGGCGCCTGACATGCGAAACGCGCCGCCTCACAGAGTGAGGCGGCGCGTTCAGCGCGGTTGACGGCCCCGATCAGTGGGCGTCAAGCCAGTCGGCGTCGGTCAGTGGGAGTCGACGGCCTGGATCTCGCTGCGGTCGCCAGACCACAGCGTGTGGAAGGTGCCGTCCTGGTCGACGCGCTTGTAGGTGTGCGCACCGAAGAAGTCGCGCTGGCCCTGCACGAGCGCGGCAGGCAGGCGCTCCGCGCGCAGCCCGTCGTAGTACGCGAGCGAGGAGGAGAAGGCGGGCGAGGGGATGCCGGCCTCGGCCGCGGCCACGACGACACGACGCCACGCCGCCTGGGTGCTCGTCATCACGTCGACGAAGAACGGCGCGGTGACCAGGGCAACGAGTGCGGGGTTCTCGGCGTATGCCTCGGTGATGCGGTTGAGGAAGCGCGCGCGGATGATGCAGCCGCCGCGCCAGATCTTGGCGATCTCACCCTTCTTGATGTCCCAGCCGTACTGCTCGGCACCGGCGACGATGGCGTCGAAGCCCTGCGAGTATGCGATGACCTTCGAGGCGTAGAGGGCCAGGCGCACGTCCTCGACGAAGGCGTCGGCGTCGGCGACGACGAAGTCGCCGTCCGGGCCGGGGAGCACGGATGCCGCGGCACGCTGGGCCGGCTTCGACGACAGCGAGCGGGCGAACACGGCCTCGGCGATGCCGGAGACGGGGATGCCGAGGTCGAGGGCCGTCTGCACGGTCCACACGCCGGTGCCCTTGGAACCGGCCTGGTCGAGGATGACGTCGACGAGCGGGGCGCCGGTCTGCGGGTCGATCTGCTTGAGGACCTCGGCGGTGATCTCGATCAGGTAGCTCTCGAGCTCGCCCGTGTTCCACTCGGCGAAGATGTCGGCGATCTCGGCCGGGGTCTTGCCCGTTCCACGACGGATCAGGTCGTATGCCTCGGCGATGAGCTGCATGTCGGCGTACTCGATGCCGTTGTGGATCATCTTGACGAAGTGGCCGGCGCCGTCGGTGCCGACGTGCGTGACGCAGGGCTCACCGTCGACGACGGCAGCGATGGACTTGAGGATCGGACCGAGGGTCTCCCACGCCTCGGCGGATCCGCCCGGCATGATCGACGGCCCGAGCAGAGCGCCCTCTTCGCCGCCGGAGATGCCGGCGCCGACAAAGTTGATGCCCGTTGCGCGCACGGCGGCCTCACGGCGGATGGTGTCGGTGAACAGCGCGTTGCCGCCGTCGACGATGATGTCGCCGGGCTCGAAGACCTCGGTCAGCTGGGTGATCACGGCGTCGGTGGCGCGGCCCGCCTGGACCATGATGATCGCGGTGCGCGGCTTCTGCAGCGAGGCGGCGAACTCTTCGATGGTCTCGGATGCGACGAAGCCGGCATCCGGGAATTCGGCGGTGACGGCGCGCGTCTTCTCGGCAGAGCGGTTGAAGATGGCGACCGTGTTGCCTTCGCGGCTGGCGAGGTTGCGGGCGAGGTTCGAGCCCATCACCGCCATTCCGATCACGCCAATGTTTGCCTGAGCTTCTGACATGGGGATACTCCTAATGCGCAGTGGGGAGGTGGCGTGCAGAGGGATGCACCCGCGATACACGGTAGCAAAACTGCGCGGCGTCGGTTTCAACCGGCCGTTGTGTGACGGTGCACCCCGCGCGATGGCGGCGGAAGCGGCTGCGTTCTGGGAACACTCTGAGCGCCGTATGAGCGCCGAATGAGCGCCGTATGAGCGCGGATTGTGGGGGAGCTGGGCGCAAAACTGCGTGATACAGTTTTCGTAATAAATCTGACTTATGGATCTCGTATCGATGCAGAATCAGATGTAATGAAGCGTCTGAGGAGTAAACACCGTGCCTGACAGCAACGCGACCGCGAGCAATTCGTCGGGCGTTCCGCCACTCATCGTCATGGGCGTCTCCGGCTCCGGCAAGTCGACGATCGGCACGGCCCTGGCCGCGGCGCTCGGCATCGAGTTCATCGACGGCGACGATCTGCACCCCAGCGCGAACAAGGCCAAGATGGCCGCGGGCAACCCGCTGAACGACGAGGACCGAGCCCCCTGGCTCGAGATCATCGCCGAGCGCATCGGTTCCGAGCTCGCCGATGGTCGCCCGATCGTCGTCGCGTGCTCGGCGCTCAAGCGCAAGTACCGCGAGCAGTTGGTCGCCTATGCTCCCAGCACAGTCTTCGTACACTTGAACGGAGAGCGTTCCGTGATCTCCGAACGCCAGAGCCACCGCGTGCACGAGTACATGCCGAACACACTGCTCGACTCGCAGTTCACCACGCTCGAACCGCTGCAGAGTGACGAGCGTGCCGTGATCGTTGACCTCACGAAGAGTCCCGACGAGATCGTCGCCTCTGTCAGCGCAGAGCTTCGCGCTCTCGCGACCGGCGTCTGAGTACCAGGCACAGCCGCCCCCACAACTTCATGGCCGTGCGCAACCCCCGCGCGCACGCCGGAACCAGCGCATTGACCCCGATGCGCGACATGAATCACAAGAAGGAATAGACAACGATGACTGACCTCGAGCTCAACTGGACGCTCAACACACCCGGGCTCCTGCTCGTTGCGGTGGGCGCGATCGCCCTGCTGCTCGTGTTGATCATGAAGTTCCGCATTCACGCCTTCGTGGCCCTGATCGTGGTCAGCGTCGTGACCGCGATCGCCACCGGCATCCCGGCCGTCGGTCTCGTGCCGACCCTGATGAGCGGCTTCAGCTCGACCCTCGGCAGCGTGGCGCTGCTCGTCGGTCTGGGTGCCATGCTCGGCCGCATGCTCGAGGTCAGTGGCGGGGCCGAGGTGCTCACCAACGCGCTCATCAAGCGCTTCGGCGAGAAGCGCGCCCCGCTCGCGCTCTCGATCGCCTCGCTGATGTTCGGATTCCCGATCTTCTTCGATGCCGGCCTCGTCGTGATGCTGCCGATCATCTTCACGGTCGCCCGCCGTCTCGGCGGCTCGCTGCTGACGTACGCGTTCCCCGCCGCAGCGGCCTTCTCGGTCATGCACATCTTCGTGCCGCCGCACCCCGGCCCCGTCGCCGCGACCGGCCTGCTCGGCGCGGATGTCGGACTCGTCATGGTGTTCGGTCTGATCGTCGCGATCCCCACCTGGTACCTCACCGGTTACCTCTTCGGTCACTTCCTCGGCCGCCGCTTCAACATCCCCGTTCCCACGATCCTCGACGCCCCGGCCGACTCGGTCGAGAACAAGTTCCGTTCAACGCCGAAGCTCGGCACGATCGTCTTCCTGCTGCTGCTCCCGCTCGGCCTCATCTTCCTCAACACGGGCCTCAACATGCTCGGCACCGCCGGTGTCGTGTCGCTCGAGGAAGGCTGGGTTCAGGCTCTCCGCGCGCTCGGCGAGACCCCGATCGCCCTGCTGATCACCGTGCTCCTGGCCATGTGGCTGCTCGGATGGCGCCAGCAGAAGGAGCGCTCGCTCGTCGAGACCGTCGTCGACAGCGCACTCGGCCCGATCTGTTCCATCATCCTCATCACCGGCGCCGGCGGCATGTTCGGTGGCGTCCTGCGCGCCAGCGGTATCGGCAACGCGATCGCCGAATCGCTTGACGCCATCGGTCTCCCGGTGATCGTCGCCGGCTTCGTCATCGCCGCCGTCGTGCGCCTCGCCCAGGGTTCGGCCACCGTCGCGCTCACCACCGCAGCCGCGCTCGTCCAGCCCGTCGTGCTCGGCAACCCGGACTTCAACGCCGTGCAGACGGTCGCGATCGTGCTCAGCCTCGCCGCCGGTTCCGTGTTCGCCGGTCACGTGAACGACTCGGGCTTCTGGCTCGTCAGCAAGTTCTTCGGCATGGACACCAAGACGACGCTCAAGACGTGGACCGTCGGCCAGGCCCTGATCGGTACCTGCGGCTTCGTCTTCTCGCTCGCGATCTACCTCATCGCCAGCACGTTCTAACGCCAGCAGACTGAATCGGAGAGAGCAATGACACTGAACATGTTCGATCTCACGGGCAAGGTGGCCCTCGTCACCGGCTCCAGCCGTGGCATCGGCTCCGCCATCGCCCGCGGCCTCGCCGCCGCTGGCGCCACGGTCGTGCTCAACGGCCTCGACGAGCAGCGGCTGGAGGGTGCCCGCGTGGCACTCGCGGCCGAGTTCGGCGAGGAGCGCGTGCGCGCGATCGCCTTCGACGTGACGGATGCCGCGGCTGCGGCTTCCGGAATCAGCTGGGTCGAGGCCGAGGTCGGTCCGCTCGACATCCTCGTCAACAACGCCGGCGTGCAGCACCGCGTTCCCATGCTCGACCTCGACGTCGAAGACTGGGAGCGGGTGCTCCGCACCAACCTCACCAGCGCGTTCCTCGTCGGACGCGAGGCCGCGCGCCACATGATCCCGCGCGGTGCGGGCAAGATCATCAACGTCGCCTCGGTGCAGACCGACCTGGCCCGCCCGACCATCGCGCCGTACACGGCGTCGAAGGGCGGCATCCGCAACCTCACGCGCGCCATGACCGCCGAATGGGCGGAGCACGGCCTGCAGATCAACGCGATCGCGCCCGGCTACATCCACACCGAGATGACCCAGAAGCTCGTCGACGACACCGTCTTCAACGAGTGGATCCTCGGCCGCACGCCCGCGCACCGCTGGGGCACCGTCGATGACCTCGTCGGCCCCGCCGTCTGGCTCGCCTCGGCCGGCTCCAACTTCGTCAACGGTCAGGTCGTCTTCATCGACGGCGGCATGACCGTCGTCGTCTAGCACCACCGATCGGAGACTCACATGAGCACTATCCCCACCGAGACCCTCGGCGTCGTCGCGCACAGCGCGGGCGACATGCGCATCGAATCCGTGCCGGTCCCCACCCCGGCCGCCGACGAGGCCGTCGTCGAGATCGCCTACGGCGGCATCTGCGGCTCCGATCTGCACTACTGGCAGCACGGCGCGGCGGGAGAGTCCGTACTCAAGGCGCCGATGCTGCTCGGCCACGAGGTCGTCGGGCGCGTGCTCGTCGCCGCCGCTGATGGCAGCGGGCCGGCAGCAGGCACCGAGGTCGCTGTGCACCCCGCGACGCCGGGACCCGGTGACGGAACGCCATACCCGGCCGACCGCCCG
>CAZZNX010000141.1:0-5329 GCA_964655795.1 uncultured Leifsonia sp.
CACGGGCGCGCCCGGTGTGGCGAGGGCTGCCGCGTTGGACCACCAGCGCAGTGCGTCCTCGGCGACCCGCAGGGATTCGCGGCCGAGGATGCGTTCGCCGTCGAGCAGCAGCACGGCCGCGTAGCCGCCGTCGGCCACCGGCTCTGCGCCCCTGGTCGCGATGACGAGCGCGGGCCTGGCCGCGACGTTGAGGATCGGGTTCTCGCCGTCGGCGACGATGACGAGGGCGCCTGGAAAGGCACGGCCGAGCTCTTCGGCCGTGCGCCCTGCGCCGATGCGCACAGTGCGGAGGGCGTGGCCGCCGCAGTTGCCGCAGCTCCAGTTGGCGGCGATCGCCCCGCACCAGCGACAGCTGGGCGCAGCTCCGGCGGCGCTCTGCCCGAGCGGTCCCTGGCAGCGGGCGCAGTGCGCGGCCTCCCGGCACGTGGCGCAGGCGACGACGGGCGCGTAGCCGGGCGATGCGACCTGCACGAGCACAGGCCCGTTGGCAATGGCCTGTTTGGCCTCGCGCCATGCTGTGGACGGGATGCGCGCGGCCTGGGCCTGCGGGTCTGGCGAGCCCTGTTGCGCGGTGGCGATGACATTGGGTCGGGAGAAGCGCTCTGGACCGAGCTCGTGCAGCCAGCCGATCTCGACGAGGCGCTGGGCCTCGATGCTGCGGGCGTGGCCGAGCAGCACGAGAGCGCACTCCGTGACGCCCTGGCGGATCAGCGCGACATCACGGGCGTGCGCGTAGGGGCTGAGCGATTCGGCGTAGAGCGGGTCACCGTCATCCCACATCGCAATCAGGCCGAGCTTCGCGGCCGGCGCGTAGACGACGGAGCGGTTGCCGACGATGACCCTCGGCTCATCGCCCAGGCAGGCCAGGAAGGCGCCGTAGCGCTCGCTCGTGGTCTGCCGCGCGTCGAAGCGCGAGATCTTCTCGGCAGGCAGCAGCGCGTGCAGTGCGGCGAGGAGCTGGTCCTCATCACGGAAGTCCGGGACGGCGAGCACCGTGCTCCGCCCCGTCGCGAGCGTGCGCACGGCCAGCTCGGCCATGGTCACGGCCCAGTGGCCGACCCAGATGCCGCCCGGCCCCTCGAGCAGACGCGGGATGGCGGTGAGCGCGACCCGGCCGTCTGGGTCGATGGCCCCGGCGAGCACCTCCGGGGAGTAGCCGGTGACGGCCGGCAGCTCGGATGCCGGTGCCTCCGCGACGGCTGCGCCGGACGCGTGCTCGGCCCGCTGGGCGATCCACTTCTTCTCCACCCGCACGGCGCGCGGCGGAACCGCCAGCCGCACCACGTCGATCGCGCTGCCCGCACCGCGGTCGGCGACCCGGCGGGCGAGCGCGTACACCTCGGGCGTGAGCACGGGGACGACGGAGACCAACGACTCGATCTCGCTCAGCTGCCCGGAGAAGTCCGCGCCGGCGCGGTCGACGAGCTCGACGATGTAGCCGTCGATCACGCGCCCGCCGGAGCGGAACGGCACCTTGACCCGCTGCCCGACGCGCACGTCGGCGCGGAGCGCCTCCGGCACGCTGTAGTCGAAGAGGTGGTCGAGTTGAGGAAGCGGATTGTCGATCAGCACTCGCGCGACCACGCCGGCTGACGCCATGATCAGAGCCTTGCTGCGCTTCTCAGATCGTCGACCCGGTCCAGCTTCTCCCACGTGAAGTCGGGCAGCTCGCGGCCGAAGTGGCCGTAGCTGGCCGTCTGGGCGTAGATCGGGCGCAGCAGGTCGAGATCCCGGATGATCGCGGCCGGGCGGAGGTCGAAGACCTCGCGGATGGCACGGGTGATGTCGGCATCCGACATCGCGCCGGTGCCGAAGGTCTCGACGTAGAGCCCGACGGGCGCCGCCTTGCCGATGGCATAGGCGATCTGCACCTCGAGGCGTTCGGCGAGGCCGGCCGCGACGGCGTTCTTGGCGACCCAGCGCATGGCGTAGGCGGCAGAGCGATCGACCTTGGACGGGTCCTTGCCGCTGAACGCGCCGCCACCGTGACGGCTCGCGCCGCCGTAAGTGTCGATGATGATCTTGCGGCCGGTGAGGCCGGCGTCGCCCTGCGGGCCGCCGATCTCGAACTTGCCCGTCGGGTTGATCAGGGTCTGGGCCGCCGCGGTGTCGAGCTCGACGAGGTCGAGAACGGGACGGATGACGAGCTCGTTCATCTCCTCACGGAGGCGCTCCTGCGTGACCCGGGGCGAGTGCTGCGTCGAGAGCACGACGGTCTCAACCGTGCGCGGGATCTGGCCGTCGTAGCCGATCGTCACCTGCGTCTTGCCGTCGGGTCGGAGGTAGTCGACGAGGCCGGCCTTACGCACCTCGGCGAGGCGCTCTGCGAGGCGGTGCGCGATCCAGATCGGGATCGGCATGAGCTGCGGAGTCTCGTTCGTGGCGTAGCCGAACATGATGCCCTGGTCGCCGGCACCCTGCTTGTCGAGCATCTCGTCGCTGGAGAGCTCACGGCTCTCGTACGCGTTGTCGACGCCCTGGGCGATGTCGGGCGACTGGCCGCCGATCGAGATGGAGACACCGCAGGAGCGGCCGTCGAACCAGACGTCGGAGGAGTCGTAGCCGATCGAGGTGATCCGCTCGCGCACGATCGACGGGATCTCGACGTACGCCTCTGTGGTGACCTCGCCCGCGACGTGCACGAGGCCCGTCGTCACGAGGGTCTCGACCGCGACGCGGCTGTGCGGGTCGAGCGCCAGCATGGCGTCGAGGATGCTGTCGGAGATCTGGTCACAGATCTTGTCTGGGTGCCCCTCGGTGACCGATTCCGATGTGAATAGCCGAAGCTCGCTCATGTGACCCGTCTGTCTGTTCTTCTTGTTCGTGAGCTGCTGGCTGGTGTGCCGCAGGATCACAGTCGTTCTGCGATCACATCAAGGATGCGGTGAGCCACCGACACCTTGCTGCCCGCGAATTCCAACACTATATCTGCGGCACTGTCGAGCACCGTGATCTCGTTGCGTTCCGTTGCGAAACCCTCGTTCCAGCCGACACGGTTCAGCACGAGCAGATCGGCGCCCTTGCGCGCGATCTTGCTGCGGCCGAGTTCGAGCTGGCGGTCCCGATCGGTCTCCGTCTCCGCCGCGAAGCCGACGACGAGCTGGCCATCACGCTTGGCGGAGGCCAGGCCTGCCAGGATGTCTGGATTGCGCACGAGTTCGAGCGTCATCGAGTCGCCGCGGTCGTCCTTCTTGATCTTGCCCTCGCTGACCTCGACCGGCCGGTAGTCGGCGACGGCTGCAGCCATGACGATGACGTCGGCATCCGCGGATGCCGCGACTGCGGCATCCTGCATCTGCAACGCCGTCGACACCTCGCGCAGTTCGACGCCGGCGGGCGGCGGCACCTCGAGGTGCGCAGCGATCAGCACGACATCGGCGCCGCGGGCCGCTGCGGCCTCGGCGATGGCGATGCCCTGGCGTCCGCTCGAGCGATTGCCGAGGAAGCGCACGGGGTCCAGCGGCTCGCGCGTTCCACCGGCCGTCACGACGACGCGGGTTCCGCTGAGATCCTGCACGGGTCCCGCCGCGACGACCGCGAGGGCGCCGCGCACGATCGCGTCCGGCTCCTCCAGCCGCCCCGGGCCGGAGTCTGCCCCGGTGAGCTGGCCGACGGCCGGGCCGATCACGGTGACGCCGCGGGAGCGCAGCGTCGCGATGTTCGCGACCGTCGCCGGGTTCTGCCACATCTCGGTGTGCATCGCCGGGGCGATGACGAGCGGGGCCGTGCTGGCGAGAACCGTGTTGCCGAGCAGGTCGTCGGCGATGCCGGCCGCCAGCTTGGCGATGGTATTGGCCGTCGCCGGAGCGATCACGATCAGATCGGCCGATTGGCCGATCGCCACGTGCCGCACCTCGGCGACGCCCTCATAGAGCTCGCTGTGCACCGGGTTGCGCGAGATCGCTTCGAGGGTCGGACGACCGACGAAGCGCAGCGCGGCATCCGTTGCGACAACGTGAACCGAGTGCCCGGCGAGCACGAAGGCCCGCACGACGTTGACAGCCTTGTACGCAGCAATTCCGCCGCTGATGCCGACGACGATCGTCAGCGGCGAGGTCTTCGAGGCTGCCACGTTCGCGGCTATTCGGCGTTCGGGCGAACCGTCAGCTTGTCTTCGTTGATCTCGTGCATCGCGATCGAGAGCGGCTTGTCCTCGATCGAGGAGTCGACGAGCGGGCCGACGTTGTCGAAGAGGCTGCCTTCGTGCAGATCGGCGTAGTAGTCGTTGATCTGGCGTGCGCGCTTGGAGGCGAAGATCACGAGGGCGTACTTGGAGTCAACCTTCGAGAGAAGCTCGTCGATGGGCGGGTCAATGATGCCGGTGAGCTTGTCAGCCATGTGGGAACTCCTGTGGTGTTTGGGTGCAAAGGGCGCGCTTGATCAGCGCTTCGCCTTGCGAGTCTTCATCAAGTCTACGACTTCTTGCGCGGCCTCGCCCACGTCGTGGTTGACGACCTGGTAATCGAACTCGTCGACGGAGGCCAATTCGACCTTCGCCGTCTCGAGTCTGCGCGCCTGTTCGCTGGCATCTTCGGTGCCTCGGCCGATCAGACGGCGCACCAGTTCTTCCCAGCTGGGAGGTTGCAGGAAGACCAGTCTGGCCTCCGGCATCGCACGGCGCACCGAGCGCGCGCCCTGGATGTCGATCTCGAGGAGCACGCTGTTGCCAGCGGCCAGTGCGGCCTCCACCGGGCCGCGCGGGGTGCCGTAGCGGGAGGCGTTGTGCACGGTCGCCCACTCGAGCAGTTCGCCATCGGCGATCATGCGGTCGAACTCCGCGTCGTCGACGAAGTAGTAGCTCACGCCCTCCACCTCGCCGAGGCGCGGCGCCCTGGTCGTCGCAGACACCGAGAGCAGCACATCGGGGTAGTTCTCGCGGATGTGGTTGGCGACGGTGCCCTTGCCGACGGCCGTCGGGCCGGCGAGCACGATCAGGCGTGCTGGGGTCGGCGTGCGCGCCGCGAGGCGCTCGGCCAGGTAGTCACGGAGGCGGTGGCGCTGGTGTCGGCCGAGGCCGCCGAGGCGCTTGGCCGGCGAGATCTCCAGCTCGTCCATGATGCGGTGCATCTTGGTGACGCCGATGGCGGGGATGCTGGTGAGGAACTCGGTCACGCGCAGCTTGCCCTCGGTGCCGAGCGGCTCCTCGAACGCGGTGCGCATCACGTCGAGCGGGTTGCGCTCCCCCGCGGCGATCGCGGCCTTGACCGCGGCCCTCGCGCGGCGGGCGGCGACCGCGGCCCGCGAGGCGGCGACCCGGTCGACGTCCGGCGGGTTCAGGTGCTTGGGGATGTCGGATCCGGCGATCTCAGCCACGCTTGGCCTCCACTTC
>CAZZNX010000141.1:5429-7706 GCA_964655795.1 uncultured Leifsonia sp.
TGAGCGCACCGTACACCCGACGGGTCTCGCTCACCTCCGCTCCCTGGTGGCCGAAGCCGGGCGCGAGCACCGGAACGGCCGGGCCGTGCTGTTCCTCATCGATTCCGATGCCGAAGTCGGAGAGTTCGAGGGTGGCGCCGAGCACGACGCCGATCGAGCCGAAGCGACGCTCGGACGAGTCCTTCTGCGCGGTGTTCCACGCGGCGACGCCCGCGAGCATACTCGCGGCGACGGTGCGCTCTGTCTCGACGACGCGCGCCGTCTGCAGGCCTGCGGCCTCGGGGTTCGAGGTCGCGGCCAAGACGAACACGCCCTTGCCCGCTGCCTCTGCGAGCTCGAGCGAGCTCTGCAGCGAACCGAGCCCGAGATAGGGGCTGAGCGTCACCGCATCCGATTCGAGCGGGGAGCCGGGCCGGAGCCAGGCCTCGCCGTACGCCTGCTGGGTCGAGCCGATGTCGCCGCGCTTGGCGTCGGCGATCACGAGGATGCCGGCGGCGCGCGCCTCGGCGATGACCCGTTCGAGCGCCTGGTAGCCGGCGGAGCCGAAACGCTCGAAGAAGGAGACCTGCGGCTTAACGATTCCGGCGCGGTTCCAGGCGGCCTCGACCACACGGAGACCGAACTCGCGGGCGCCGTCAGCCGAATCGTCGAGACCCCAGCGCTCGAGCATCCACGAGTGCGGGTCGATGCCGACGCAGAGGTGCCCGGAGCGGTCGAAGACCGCCCCGAGCTTGTCGCCGAATGTCAGCGGTTCTGCTTGGCTCACGCGTTCGCTGCTCGCTGGATGGCGTACTCCTGCAGGCTGGTGACCTCGAAGCCGGTGCGCACGGCGTCGAGCGATGCCACGGCGGCGCTGAGCTCCGCGATGGTCGTGAACAGCGGGATGTCGGCTGCGACGGCCGCTGCACGGATCTCGTAGCCGTCGGCCCTGGCCGAGCGACCGCTCGGCGTGTTGATGACCACGTGCACGTCGCCGCGGTGGATCAGCTCGACGATCGAGGAGTCGGAGGCATCCGTCTTCTCGGAGAACTTCTGCACCTGCTCGGCACGGATGCCGTTGCGTCGGAGCACCTCGACGGTTCCCTCGGTCGCGACGATGTCGTAGCCGAGCTCCTGCAGGCGAAGCGCCGGCAGGATGATGGAGCGCTTGTCGCGGTCGCTGACCGAGACGAAGACGGTGCCGGAGAGCGGCATTCCACCGTATGCGGCGAGCTGGCTCTTGGCGAAGGCACGGGGGAAGTCCTTGTCGATGCCCATGACCTCACCGGTGGAGCGCATCTCCGGGCCGAGCACGGAGTCGACGACCGTGCCCTCCTTGGTGCGGAAACGCTTGAACGGCAGCACGGCCTCCTTGACGGAGACGGGCGAGTCCAGCGGCACGCGGGAGCCGTCGTTGACGGGCAGCAGGCCGTCGGCCTTGAGCTCGGCGATGGACTTTCCGACCATCACGAGCGATGCGGCCTTGGCCAGCGGGATGCCGAGAGCCTTCGAGACGAAGGGAACCGTGCGGGAGGCCCGCGGGTTCGCCTCGAGCACGTAGAGCACGCCGGCACCGATCGCGAACTGCACGTTCAGCAGGCCGCGCACGCCGATGCCCTCGGCGATCGCCAGCGTCGCCTCGCGCACCCGGTCGATCTGGCCGCGGCCGAGCGTGACGGGCGGCAGGGTGCAGCTGGAGTCACCGGAGTGGATGCCGGCCTCCTCGATGTGCTCCATGACGCCGCCGATGTAGAGCTCGGTCCCGTCGTAGATGGCGTCGACGTCGATCTCGATCGCGTCGTCGAGGAAGCGGTCCACCAGCAGCGGGTGCGACGGTCCGACGATGACCTGACCCTCGATGCGGCCGAAGTAGTCGGCGAAGGAGGCGCTGTCGTAGATGATCTCCATGCCGCGGCCGCCGAGCACGAAGCTCGGGCGCACCAGAACGGGGTAGCCGATCTCCTCTGCGACGGCGATCGCGCCGGGAGCGTCGGTGGCCGTTCCGTTCCGCGGGGCGACGAGGCCTGCGGCATCCAGGATGCCGGAGAACAAGCCGCGCTCCTCGGCCAGGTCGATCGCGGAGGGGCTGGTGCCGAGGATCGGCACGCCCGCGGCCTCGAGGCCCTTGGCGAGGCCGAGGGCCGTCTGGCCGCCGAGCTGCACGACGACGCCGACGAGTTCGCCGCTCTGGCTCTCGGCGTGGATGACCTCGAGCACGTCCTCGAGCGTGAGCGGCTCGAAGTAGAGGCGGTCGGAGGTGTCGTAGTCGGTGGAGACCGTCTCGGGGTTGCAGTTGAT
>CAZZNX010000142.1:0-1798 GCA_964655795.1 uncultured Leifsonia sp.
CGCCTTCGGCCTGCTCGCCGTCGTGCAGGCCAGCATCGCGGTCGCGTTCGCCGTGTGGGTCTGCGGGCTCGAGATCGACGGCTCGATCGGCCTGCTGTTGCTCGTGGCGGTGATGGATGCCGTGCTCGGCACGACCCTGGGCCTGCTCGCGAGTGCGTTCGCCCGCACCGAGTTCCAGGTGGTGCAGTTCATGCCCGTCTTGGTGTTCCCGCAGATCCTGCTCGGCGGCATCTTCCTGCCTCGTGATCAGCTGCCGGAGGTGCTGCAGACGATCGGTGACTGGCTGCCGCTCTCGCACGCGATCGACGCGCTGAACGCGGTGGCGAGCGGCTCCGACGACACGACGGCGATCTGGATCGACATCGGCATCATCGCCGCCTATGCCATCGGCGCCGTCGTGCTCGGTTCGTTGACACTGCGGCGCCGGACGCCCTAGCGCCGACGCGCACGCCTCAGTCTCCGAGCACCTGCCGCAGGTAGGAGTTGTCGAACACCCGGTTGGGATCGAGCCGGTCGCGCACGGCGAGGAAGTCGTCGAAGCGCGGGTAGACGGTGCGGAGCGACTCGGCGTCGCGGTAGTGCATCTTGCCCCAATGCGGCCGCCCGGCGTGCGCGATCATGATCTGCTCGACGGCGCGGAAGTACTCCTCCGGGTCTTCCCGGAAGAAACGGTGCACGGCGATGTAGCCGGTGTCGCGGCCGTAGGCGGTGGAGAGCCAGTTGTCGTCGGCCGCGGCGGAGCGCACCTCGAGCGGGAACGAGATCATCCAGCCCTTCTTCTCGATCAGAGCCTTCACCTCGGCGAGCGCCGCGGGCACGGCCGCCCGCGGCAGTGCGTACTCCATCTCGCGGAAGCGCACCGTGCGGTTGGTGACGAAGACGGCCGGTGAGAGGTCGGTGAAGTCGCGGGTGCCCGTCACCTTGTCCGCCAGGCGGCTGAGGCGCGGGATCACCGTGGGAACGGCCTTCCCGAGGTTGCACATCACCCGGTAGAGGCCGTTGGCGACGAGCTCGTCGTCGACCCAGCGCTTGAGCGGCGGGATCGGGGAGAGCGCGGCATCCGCCGGCAGCCGCGTATTGGTCTTCGTGAGCGCCGACTCGGTGTGTGGGAACCAGTAGAACTCGTAGTGATCCTCGGATGCCGAGCGCTCGAGGTAGTTCGCGAGCACGCCGTAGAGCGGCTCGGGCCGTTCGACCGCCTGCAGCACGAAGGTCGGAACGAGTTGCAGCGTGACGTCGACGATGACGCCGAGGGCGCCGAGCCCGAGGCGCGCCGCCGGCAGCAGCTCGGCGTTCGCGGTGACGCCGGCGCTGTTGGTTCCGATGTGCAGCAGCTCACCGTTCGCGGTCACCAGGCTGAGGCCGATGATCTGGGTGGCGAGGCCCCCGAAAGAACCGCCGGTGCCGTGGGTTCCGGTCGAGGTGGCTCCGGCGATCGTCTGCCGGTCGATGTCGCCCATGTTCGGCAGGGCGAGGCCGAGCGGGGCAAGCAGCCCGGGGAGCTGGTGCAGATTGGTGCCGGCGGCCAGGGTGACACGGTGCCGCTCCACGTCGTGGTCGAGCACGCCGCGCAGCCCGGAGAGCTCGAGCTGCACCCCCGGCGCCAGGGCGATGCCGGTGAAGCTGTGGCCGGCGCCGATCGCCTTCACCGGCAGCCCGCTCTGCGCGGCGGCCTGCACCGCGCGTTGCACGGCGCCGACGCTGGCCGGGCGTTCCACCCGCACCGGGCGCACCGCCTCGCTGCGCCCCCAGTTGCGCCACACACCGCTCGCGTTCAGTATGCCCGTGCCGGTGCCGC
>CAZZNX010000142.1:1854-7698 GCA_964655795.1 uncultured Leifsonia sp.
TTCCCTCGCCGCGGTAGCTCGGCAGCATGCCGACGACCGCGTTGTCATCAATCAGGGCGAACTCGTTCACGTGTTCGCTGAGCTCGCCGGACTTCGTGTGCCGGAGCCAGACCCGGTCCCCCGCTCGCAGCCGCCCCGCAGCCGCGCCCGTGAGCGGGCTCTGCACCTCTCCGGCCATCTCGCGCGAGACGAAGGAGAGCCCCTCCGGCCAGACGAGCTGGGGCAGCCGGTCCGGCGCTGGCGGCCCGGAGGCGACCCAGCCGCCGCCGAGCATCGTCGCCGTGTCCTCGGTCGCCTTGCGCACAATGGGCAGCGCGAAGGCGGCGGCCGGCGCCGGGGCGAAGTGCCCGTAGTTGTCGAAGAGGTGCCCGCCGAACACCCCGCTGCCCGCGGCGATCTCGGTGACGGAGGCGTCGCTCGCCGTGCTCTCCAGCGAGCCCGTCCCTCCGCCGTTGACGAACTCGAGCGGCGCGATGGCGCGGACTGCGGCCACCGCAGCCCCACGACGCTCGTGCAGCTCGGCGATGGACTTTCGCTGCATCCAGCGGTTGATCGCGCCGTCCACCGGCTTACCGATGGGCTGGTTGCCGACCCCGGCGATCTGCGCCTCATAGGCCATCATGCCGACGAGGGTGAAGCCGGGGCGCGATGCGATGTACGCGGCGAGCGCCCCGGCATCCGCGGCGCTGTGCACGGGAGAGCGCCACACGCCCAGATGGCCGAGCACGGGGGCGTTCCAGGAGGCATCGAGCTCGAGGCAGACGCGGATGTTCTCCCGCTCCCCCGGCCGCAGCACCGCATCGACGACGTCGAGTTGGTCCGGCGAGTCCACCATCAGGGTGACGCGTGCGGCGAGCCCGGGATCGGTGGCCAGACGACGGATCGCGGCACGGTCGACGCTCGGGTAGCCGACGACGACGTCATCGACCGTCTCCGCCAGCCACAGCGCCTCGGCGAGCGTGTAGGCGAGCACACCGTGGTAGCCGGGCAGCTCGAGCAGTGCCTCGATCACGCCGCGCACACGCAGCGACTTGCTCGCCACCCGGATGGGCATGCCGCCGGCACGGCGCAGCATGTCGCTCGCATTGTGCCGCAGGGCGTCCAGGTGCAGCACGGCGAATGGCGGATCGAGCTCGCTGGTGGCGGCGTCGAGCGCGCGCCAGTACTCGGCGCCGCGGAAGCGGGCGGGCAGGGCGGATGCCGAGACGCCGGTGTCCGTGAGTTCGAAGCCGGAGCGGAGACCCAACAGCGCGCTCATCAGCGCACCGACTTCACGCGGGCGACGGCGAGTGCGCCGGCGAAGGCGAAGACGGCCGACATCATGAACAGGCCCTGGAACCCGCCGAGCAGGGCGACCGTCACCGCCCCGATCATGGGGGCGACCGCCTGGGGCACGGTCGTGGCGATGTTCATGATGCCGAGGTCCTTTCCGCGGGTGGCCGGGTCGGGGAGCACCTGGGTGGCCAGCGCCTGGTCGACCGAGAGGAAGCAGCCGTAGCCGAGACCGAGCAGCCCGGCCGCGACCATCGCCACCGGCAGGCTGGGGAAGAACGCGAGCATCAGTGCGGCGACGGCCTGGGCACTCGACGACATGAAGACGAAGGCCTTGCGCCGCCCGAGCCGGTCGGAGAGCCGGCCGAGGATCAGCGAGGAGAGCACGACGAAGACCATGTAGATCAACGTCAACAGGATCAGGTTCTCCTCGGCGTTCTTGTCATTCAGCTGGAACATCAAGAAGTAGAGCAGCAGGCTCGTTCCGAAGGCGTTGCCGAAGTTGACCAGGATGCGGCTGAGCAGCGTCCAACCGAAGTCGGGGTAGCGGCGCGGGCTGATCCAGAGGCTGGCGAGGATGCCGCGGGTGCTGAGCGGCTCGCGCTGTTCCGGCAGCAGCACCGCGTCGGGGCGGAGCAGGAAGGGGATCATCAACAGCACGAGCAGCACGGCCATCGAGAGGTAGCCGAGCAGCTGACCGGTGAAGACGGTGAGCACAAGCACGAGCCCGAGGATCGTGCCGACGGCTTGCGGCGCCGACATCCAGCCGGAGACGAAGCCGCGCTGCCCGACGGGCACCTGGTCGGAGATCGTCGCGGTGAGCGCAGCCGTGAGAACGCAGAAGCCGGTGCTGGCGATGATCCAGCAGAGGGCGATGCCGAATAGTTCTGTCTGGAACCCCAGCGCGACGAGCGAGACGGCGAAGAGCGCCGTGCCCGCCGCGATCCACGGCCTGCGCCGCCCGAAGCGCGAGGTGGTGCGGTCGCTCAGGGCCCCGGTCAGCGGGAACGCGAGCATCGCGATGAGCCCGGCGATGCCGGAGATCACGCCGAAGGCGACGACGCTGTCGACCCAGTGCTCGGGTTTGAGCTGCGCGTCGATCTGCAGGGGCAGCAGCATCTGCACGGGCGTGAGCTGCGCCATCCAGATGCCGAGCCAGGCGCTGCCGAAGGCGGCGATCCAGCCGCCGGAGACCCGGCGGGTCGGTTCGGCGAAGACCTCGGGCAGTTGGGCCCCGTTCGTGTTCGGGGTCGTGGTTGTGCCGCTCACAGTTGCTTGCCCAATCCTGCGAGCGCGTCCGCCGCAAAGTCCATGATGGATGCCGCAGCGGCGTCGTCGCGTTCGACGAGCCACGTGATGGTGAGACCGTCGGTCAGCACGACGAGCAGACGGGCGACCTCGTCGACGGGGCGAGTCCAGACGGTTCCGGTCTGCTCCGCCGCCGTCGTGAGCGCCGTACCCGCCAGCGCGAAGTACGTGTCGTACTGGAGCTTGGCGAGGTGCTCCATCCCCGTCGAGCGCAGCGCCTGCTGGGTGAGTTCGAGCATCGCCTGCTCGCGTAGTGGGTCGGCGCGCAGGTGATCCGCGTAGCGCTGCAGCCCGGCCCTGAGGATGTCCCGCAGCGAGGCGTCGCCATCCGGGGCGGGCAGCACGGCGGCCTGCTCGTGGGCGACGACGAAGGCGATGAGTTCGTGCATCAGCTCATCACGCGAGGCGAAGGCGTAGTGGAAGCTGGCCAGCGACATGCCCGCCTCTGCGACGATGGCCCTGGTTGTCGCGGCGCTGACGCCCTGGGTCGCGACGACCCGGAGGGCGGCCTGCACGAGGGCGGCGCGACGTTCTGCCGCGGGGATACGTGGCATCACGGCCTCCTTACACAACGCTGAGCAAGTCCAGTTCCGCCGCACGATCGGCGGCGCCCTCCGAAGTGGGTCGAATGACCCACTTACCGAGTGTGAAACAGTATGCACCATGTCGGGGCGTTTCGCTCCATGCGCGCACCGCTCCCCGGCCGAGGCGCTATCGTTCCAGCATGCGTCTTGGAGTTCTCGATGTCGGTTCGAACACCGTCCACCTGCTGATCGTCGATGCCCACGTGGGCGCTGCGCCTGTCCCGATGGCCTCGCACAAGTCGGTGCTGCGCCTCATGCGCTACCTCGAGCCCGACGGCTCGATCAGCGAGGAGGGCGTGAACGCCATCCTGGAATCGATCCGCTCCGCGAGCATCGTCGCCCGTCAGAACAACATCGACGAGCTGCTGCCCATGGCGACCTCCGCGCTCCGGGAGGCCAGCAACGGCCAGGAGGTGCTGGATCTGATCACCGCCGAGACCGGGATCGAGCTGCAGGTGCTCTCCGGCGAGGACGAGGCCAGACTCACCTTCTTCGCGGTGCGCCGCTGGTACGGCTGGTCGGCCGCGGACACCCTGCTCTTCGACATCGGGGGCGGTTCGCTCGAGATCGCGGCAGGTGCCGACGAGTATCCGGCTGTCTCACTGTCGCTGCCGCTGGGTGCCGGTCGCAGCACGATCGGCTTCCTGCATGATGACCCGCCGACGCCCGCGCAGATGAACGCGTTGCGCGAGCATGCCCGCGCCGTGCTCGAGGAGGCATTGCCCGCGTTCGCCGATCTGCCGACGCCCGCCCACGTGGTGGGCTCGTCCAAGACAATCCGTTCGCTGGCGCGCTTGGCCGGCTCCGTCGTCGACGGGGTCGGGGCCCTCGACCGTTTCCTGCTGCGCCGCTCGCAACTGGACGACTGGATTCCACGCCTGGCCCGGATCCCTGCCGATGCCCGCCCCGCATTGCCCGGCATCACCGCAGACCGCACGTTCCAGATCGTCGCCGGGGGCATCGTGCTCTCCGAGGCGATGGCGGCGTTCAAGGTCAAGGAGCTCGAGGTTTCACCGTGGGCACTGCGCGAGGGCGTGCTGCTGCGCTACCTCGACCACCTCAGCTGAGCCGCAGCCAGTCCGCGGATGCGGGCCAGATCCAACGCGATTCCGCCATCCGAACGCGGGGAGTCGACGTGTGCATCCGCTGACCGGCCACGGCTGCTGCCGCTGACGCAGAGCGATCGCCGGCGGCCCGGAACCACGTGCCCCCACTGGGACTCGAACCCAGACTGTGACGATTTTAAGTCGCCTGCCTCTGCCGATTGGGCTATGGGGGCGTGCCGAACAACCGTGCCGAGTCTATCGGCGGAACAGAACAGCCCCGAGGCGGTGGCCTCGAGGCTGTTCTGCGCTGTTCTCCCGCGCTCGGCGGGAGAACGGGGATGCTACTTGGCGGCGACGGCCTCTGCGACCTCGACGGTCTCGGCGGCAACCTTCTTGGGCGCACGCTTGACCGGGGCCTTGGCCTTCGGGGCGACATCCGTCGAGGCGACCTTGGCTGCGGCGGCCTTGGCAGCCGGCGCCTTGGCAGCGGCCTTCGGAGCAGCGGCCTTCGGGGCGACGGCCTTCGGAGCGGCGGCAACGGGTGCGGCCTCGACCGGCGGCTTCGGGCGCGAAGCGAACTCCTCGAACGCGGCACGCGGAGTTGCGACGGCTGCGAGCGAGACGATGTCGCGACCGAGGAAGAAGTTGTTCACCCAACCCCAGATGACACGGATCTTGCGCTCCCAGCTGGGCATGGCCAGACCGTGGTAGCCGCGGTGGGCGAACCAGGCCGGGAGGCCCTTGATCGCGATCTTGCCGGACTGGAACACGCCGTGACCGATGCCGAGGCCGGCGACGGCGCCCATGTTCTTGTGCAGGTACTCCTTGGGGCCCTCGCCGCGCAGCACGGCAACGATGTTCTTCGCGAGGAGCTTGCCCTGGCGAACGGCGTGCTGGGCGTTCGGGACGCAGTACCCGCCGACGCCACCACCCGAGAGGTCGGGAACTGCGGTGATGTCACCGGCGGCCCATGCATCCTCGACGATGTCGTCTTCGGTTCCGATGCGCAGGTCGGCACGCACCTGGAGACGGCCACGCTCTTCGACGGGGAAGTCGGAGCCACGCACGACGGCGGGGTTCGCCATCACGCCGGCGGTCCAGACGATCAGGTCGCTCTCGAAGCTCTCACCGGTGGAGAGCTCGATGACACCGCCGACGGCGGACTTGAGCTGCGTGTCGAGGTGCACCTCTGCACCGCGCTGCGCGAGGTTCTTGAGCACCCAGTGGCTCGTCTCGAGCGAGACCTCGGGCATGATGCGCCCCATGGCCTCGATGAGGTGGAAGTGCGTGTCGTCGAAGGTGAGCTGCGGGTACGAGCTCAGCAGCGAGCTGGCGAAGGAACGCAGTTCGGCGAAGACCTCGATACCGGCGAAACCGCCGCCGACGACCGTGAAGGTCAGCAGACGGTCGCGCTCCGGGCCGGCCGGCATGGCCGAGGCCTTGTCGAAGTTGGTGAGCACGCGGTCGCGGATCGCGATCGCCTCTTCGATCGTCTTGAGGCCGATGGCCTCATCGGCGACGCCCGGGATCGGGAAGGTGCGCGAGACGGCACCGGCCGTGACAACGATCACGTCGTAGTCGAAGGTGTAGGGCTCTCCGACCGGCGGGGTGATCGTGGCCTGCTTGGCCGCGTG
>CAZZNX010000143.1:0-7510 GCA_964655795.1 uncultured Leifsonia sp.
TCGTCAAATGCCACGGAGTCAGCCTAGATCGCTTGGCTCGCCAGTGCGAGCAGTCGGGGGTGCGGGGGGTGTCGGGGGTGTCGGGGTTGCCGGCTTCGCGGGGGCATCGGCCATGGTCGCCTCGTGCTTCGCGGCGATGGTCGCGACGGCCTCGTCGAGGCTCGGGTCTTCACCACGGGCCAGGCCCGCGTATTCGAGTCGGAGCGAGCCGTCGCTCTCCTCGACCGCCTTCACCCAGATGCGGCGACGGGGCACGAAGAGCGAGGTGGCGAGGCCGAGCAGCACGAGCACCGCGAAGAAGGCCACCCAGAACTGCGTCGGGTCGCGGTGGATGTCGAAGGAGGCGAAGCGGTGCACGCTGTGCGAGTAGTCGGTGATCTCCTCGCCGGCGGCCGGCGCGTTCGGGTCGACATTGTCGAAGCTCACGGTGCCGAGGCCGTTCGGCAGCTCGGCGCTCTGGCCGGGCATCAGCTCGATCGAGGCCACGCCTGTGTCGCCACGGGTGAGTTTCGTCATCGAGTCGGTGTCGAGCGTGTAGACCGAGGTCGGCGTGCCGTCGTTGATGCCGAGGTCGCCCGAGTAGACGTCGAGCGTGAGCATCGGGAACTCGAGGTCGGGGTAGCTCGAGTAGTACGGCGGTTCGCTGTTGGCCTGCGTCGGGTAGAAGAAGCCGATCATGCCGATCTGCTCGCTCAGGCCGTCCGGCACCTTCACCACACCGAGCGAGGTGAGCTGGGCGTCCTGCGGCAGGAACGGGATCGAGTCGGTGAAGACGACCTCGCCGTCGGGGTTCTTCACCGTGATCGTCGGCGCGTAGCCGTTGCCGAGCAGGTAGACGTCCGTGCCGCCGGTGCGGAGCGGCGCGTTGACCTTCACCTGCTCCTGCGTCGGCTCCTGGCCGACGTGCTCGACGGTGACGTTCGCAGCGAAGTCGGTCGGCTGCCCGAACGCTTCCTGGTTCTCGGTCTCGTAGACGACGTCGAAGCTGTCGAGCGTCATCTTGTACGGGTCGAGGGAGTCCGGGTCGAAGAAGCGCCCGGGGTTGAAGGAGTCGAAGGCGAGCAGCGTGTTGACGAAGGTCTGCCCCTCCACGACGACGCGCTGCCCGGCGAAGCCGAAGCCACCGCCGAATCCGACGGTCACGAGCACGCCGACGAGTGCCGTGTGGAAGACGAGGTTGCCCGTCTCCCGCAGGTAGCCGCGCTCGGCCGAGACCGAGAATTCGCGCTTGCCGCCGACCGTTCCGCTGTAGAGGGCGGTGCGGTAGCCGGCGGACTTCAGCTGTGTGCGGGCAGCGTCGATGGCGGATGCCGCATCGGCCTGCTCTGCCGGAACGGTGCGCGTGGTGAAACCGGCCAGCCGCGACAGCCGCATCGGCGTCTTCGGCGGCGCGGCGCGCAGCGCCTGGAAGTGGTGCTTGGTGCGCGGGATGACGCAGCCGATGAGCGAGATGAACAGCAGCAGGTAGATGCTGGAGAACCAGGCGGAGCTGTAGACGTCGAACGCCTGCAGCTTGTCGAGGAACGGAGCCAGGTCCGGGTTCTCGACGAAGTACTGGGTGACGCCGTTCGGGTCGCTGGAGCGCTGCGGCACCAGGCTGCCCGGCACGGCCGCGATGGCGAGCAGCAACAACAGGAACAGCGCGGTGCGCATGCTCGTGAGCTGGCGCCAGAACCAGCGCAGCCAGCCGACGAAGCCGAGCTGGGGCTGGTTGATCTCTTCGGGAGCGCGGTTGGGTGCTCCCGCGTCAACGTAATCAGATGGCCGGGACAAAGCCGAGGATCCCTCCTTGTAGCTGGTAGATCCAGAGGGTCCAGAGACCCGAGACCATGAGTACGCCGATCAGGATGAGCAGCGCGCCGCCGATGATGTTCACGGCACGAATATGCCGTTTGAAGAATGCGACCGATCCGGTGACCCAGTTGAGGCCGAGGGTGACGAGCAGGAATGGCACGCCGAGGCCGATGCAGTAGGCGAGGCCGAGGATCGCGCCGCGAGTGGCGGAGCCGGCATCCGTGCTCAAGCTCAGCACAACGGCGAGGGTCGGGCCGATGCATGGCGTCCAGCCGAGGCCGAAGACGAGACCGAGCAGCGGGGCACCGGCGAGGCCGGTGACGGGCTTCCACGACGGCTTGATGGTGCGCTGCAGGAAGGTGAACTGGCCGATGAAGACGAGCCCCATCAGGATGACGAAGACCCCGAGCACCTGGATGATCACCGTCTCGTGCGCCTTCAGCCAGACGCCCAGCGCCCCGAACAGCGCGCCGTAGGCGACGAAGACGATCGTGAATCCGGCGACGAACAACGCGACGCCGAGCAGCAGGCGGCGGCGGACGGCACGAGCCTCAGCCTTGTCGCTCGGGATCTCGGTGAGGCCGCCGATGTAGCCGAGGTAGCCGGGCACCAGCGGCAGGACGCAGGGCGAGAGGAAGGAGACGAGACCGGCCAGAACGGCGATGGGGATTGCGAGTAACAGCTGGCCACTGAGGACGATATCGCCCACGGCGTTACTCGGCCTCTGCGACGGTGTCGCGCACGAGGGTGCGCAGGATCGACTCGTCCTTGATCTGGCCGAGGATGCGGGCGGCGACGCGCCCTTCCTGGTCGAGAACGAGGGTGGTCGGCACGGCGTTCGGCGGCACCTCGTTGCCAAAGGCCTGCTGCATACCGCCATCGTTGATGTCGGCGACGGAGGGGTAGCTGATGCCGTAGCTCTCCTCGAAGGCCCGGGCGGTGTCGACCTGGTCGCGCACGTTCACGCCGAGCAGGCTGGCGCCCTCGTCGGCGAACTCCTGGTTGACGGCCTCGAGTGTCGGCGCCTCGGCACGGCAGGGTGCGCAGCTGGCGTACCAGAAGTTCACAACGAGCACCTGCCCGCGGTAGTCCTCTGACGAGACGGTGTCGCCATCGAAGGTCTCGGCCTCGAAGCTGATCGACTCTCCGCGGTTCTCGAGCGCGATCTCTTTCACGACGCCGCTGCCGGAGATGTAGTTCTTATTGCTGCCCTCGCGGTACTGCTCGGCCAGCGGGTCGTTGGCGCAGCCGGCCAGCAGGGCAATGGATGCCAGAGCCAGCGCGGTGACACTCACTGCGCGCTTACGAAAACCCATCACACGGCTCCCAGGTCCACGGCGTTCGCCGAGATCGATGCGGCCGGCTCTGTATAGCCGGTCTCCACGAAGGTGCCGCCGAAGCGGCTGAAGCTGGTGATGCTGGAGAGTGCGCAGCGTCGCTGCCGCGGGTCGTGCCAGAGGCGGTCGCCCGCCAGGAAACTGTGGGTGATCCAGATGGGCAGCTGGTGGCTGACCATGACGACGTCGCCTTCGCTTCCGTCATCCAGAAGCTGCGCGGTCTCCCACGCATCATTCATGGCGGCGATCATGCGAGCGGCGATCGAGCGGTACGGTTCGCCCCAGCTCGGGCGCATCGGGTTCACGAGAGCCGGCCAGTTGGCCGGTCGCTTCAGCGCTTCGCGCATCCGCTTGCCCTCGAAGTGGTTGGCGGGTTCGATGATCCGCGGTTCGAGCTGCACGGGCAGCTGCAGGGCGGCGGCGATCGGCGCGGCCGACTCCTGCGTGCGCTGCAACGGCGAGGCGTACAGGGCCGAGTAGCGGATGCCGCGGCCGGCCAGATCGGCGGCGGCGGCCTCGGCCATCTGCTGGCCCAGTTCCGAGAGACGGTAGCCGGGAAGGCGCCCGTAAAGAACGCGCTCTGGATTGTGCACCTCTCCGTGACGGACGAGGTGAAGCTGTCTGGCTACCACAGGCTCCAGTCTACGGAGCTGCTTGCTGTGAATCTGCCGCGTCTACCGCCCATGCAGACCGCGTGGACGCGCCCCTCTACGCGCCGAAGTTCGCAGCCGGCGCCCCGATGTCGGTGACGACTCCGCCGGGCGACGTGCTCGAGACGATCACCGAGAGCGCCGCCGGTTCGTAGTCCGGGCTGGTCGACGTCTCAACGGGCTGCTGTTCGAGCAGGAAGATCGGGATCTCGGTGCCCGTTCCCGTGTCGACCCAGTTGCGGTGCGAGAGCGGCTCGACCTCTGCAATCGGCATTCCCACGAACACGCCATCTGTCGTGCGGATGCTGATGCCGTTGCTCTCGGGCACGGTGACGCGCACGGTGAAGTTCGGGTAGTCCGGGTGGAGCGTTGCGGCGGTCAGATCGCGCAACTCGAAACCTGACCACTCTGCGTTGACCGAGTTGGATTCGGGATGATTCGTCGAGGCGGACTGCGATTCGGTGGGCGCGGCGCCGAAGGCCTCCGTGAGCGCCGCGATTGCGGGGGCCGCGTCGGCATCGAAGTAGCCGAACTCCGCGATCGTCTCCCCACCGGCGCCGAGGATCGCGATCCCGTCGACCGAGACCTCGATGCTCGCGGCCTCTGCCGGGGCCTCTGCGCTCGCCTCGGGAGACGCACTCGGAGAGGGGCTCTGCTCGCTCGTGGCGGGCGGCGGGCTCGGTGCCGTGCACGCCGTCAGTGACAGCGCCAACGCGGAAACACACGCCACAATCAGTCCCGGTCTTTTCATGGCGCCAGAGTAGCGTCGCGTCATCCGTTTTGTCGTGCCGTCAGAGCTGAGGGCGGTTGACACTCAGGGAGGGCGGAGGAGCGAAGGTAGGATTGAGCGCGTGACTTCTCGTGTATTGATCAAGGACCTTTCCGCCCTGGCCGACGGCCCCGTTACGGTTTCGGGTTGGGTCGATACCGTGCGCGACCAGAAGAAGGTGCAGTTCATCGTGCTGCGCGACGAGTCGGGTGCCGCCCAGCTCGTGAACCCGGCGCTGCGTGCGCTGCCCGTGACGGATGCCGAAGCCGGCACCGTTGCACTGGAAGGCGATGAGCTCGCAGCAGCCGAGGCCCGCCTCGCCACGACTGAGGCCATCTCGGCGCTCGCCCACGGCTCCTTCATCACCGTGACCGGTGAGCTCAAGAAAGACGAGCGCGTCAAGCTCGGCGGCCTCGAGGTCAAGCTCGCGACGCTCACCGTCGTCAGTGAGGCGATTCCCGAGACCCCGATCGCCACCGACTCCGGCCTCGACAAGCGCATGGACTGGCGCTTCCTCGACCTGCGCCACCCCAAGCAGAACCTGATCTTCCGCATCCAGACCACGTTCCTGCACGCGCTGCGCAACTACTGGGTCGAGCGTGACTTCATCGAGATCCAGACGCCGAAGCTCATGGCCAGCGCCAGCGAGTCGCGTGCCGAGCTGTTCGAGGTCGAGTACTTCGAGGGCAAGGCGTACCTCGCGCAGAGCCCGCAGTTCTACAAGCAGATGGCGCAGTCCGCCGGTTTCGGCAAGATCTTCGAGGTCGGGCCCGCCTTCCGTGCAGACCACTCCTTCACCAGCCGCCACGCCACCGAGTTCACCAGCATCGACACCGAGATCAGCTGGATCGAGAGCCACGAAGACGTGATGAAGCTGCACGAGGAGCTTCTCGTCGCCGGCTTCACCGCCGTCAAGGCCAAGCACGGCGCCGAGATCAAGGAACTCTTCGACGTCGAGGTGACCGTTCCGTCCACCCCGTTCCCCCGCATCCCGCTGGCCGAGGCCAAGCAGATCGTCAAGGAGCGCGGCTACGAGATCCCCCGCGCCGACGACGACATGGACCCGGAGGGCGAGCGCCAGATCTCGGCGTACGTCGCAGAGAAGTTCGGCCACGAGTTCGTGTTCATCACCGACTACGCGTCGAGCATCCGCCCGTTCTACCACATGCGCCACGAGGGTGACCCGAGCCTGACCAACAGCTACGACCTGTTGTTCAACGGCACCGAGATCTCCACCGGTGCACAGCGCGAGCACCGCATCGACGTGCTCGTCGCCCAGGCCGAGGACAAGGGCATGGACCCGGAGGAGCTCGGCACCTACCTCGACTTCTTCCGCTACGGCGTTCCCGCCCACGGTGGCTTCGGCATGGGCCTGGCCCGCGTGCTGATGCTCCTGCTGCACGAGTCGTCGATCCGCGAGGTCACGTACCTCTTCCGCGGCCCCACGCGCCTGGAGCCGTAGGCTCCGCAGGATTGAGCACAGGAAAGGCCGGCATCCCTTGGGATGCCGGCCTTTCTCATGTTGTCCGTCGGTTGGGCTTGTCGACGCCGGTTGAGCTTGGGCCCGTTGGTTGAGCTTGGGCCCGTTGGTTGAGCTTGTCGAAACCTCTCCGCGGAGTGATTTCGACAAGCTCAATCAGCGGGGGAAGCGCAAGACCAGCGGGGGTCGCGCTTCATTGCGCTCAGGCGAGCGCGTACCCGGCCTCGTCGATCGCGGCGGCGACGGCATCCGCAGCCAGCGGCGCCGCGCTCTGCACGGTGACGGTCGAGACGCCGCCCTTGACGAGCGCGACGTCGACGCCGGTCACACCGTCGATGGCACTGAGCTCGGTCGTGACACTGCCGACGCAGTGGCCGCAGGTCATCCCGGTCACCTGGAGCTCGGTCGTGGTGGCGGGGGCTGGGGTGGCAGTGGAGTTCGTCATGTTCTGACCATACCCCTAGGGGGTATGGGTTCGCAAGCGAGGTCTCCTCCGAGCCGGCGCGGACGCCTAGGCTCGAAGGGTGAGCGAAGCGAGTCAGATGATCAGCATTCCCGGCGGCACCTTCCGGATGGGGTCCGCCGACTTCTATGCGGAGGAGGGCCCGGTGCACGAGCGCACGGTCGCGCCGTTCGAGCTCGATCTGCACCCGGTGACCAACGAGCAGTTCGCCGCCTTCGTCGCGGCGACCGGCTACGTGACCGTCGCCGAGCGCCCGCTCGACCCCGCCGATTTCCCCGGCGCCGACATCAGCGACTTCTCGCCGGGTGGGCTCGTGTTCACCCCGACGCCGGGCCCGGTCGACCTGCGCGACTGGCGCCAGTGGTGGGCGTGGGGCGAGGGTGCCAGCTGGCGCCGCCCCTTCGGCGCCGGATCATCGATCGAGGGACGCGAGCGGCATCCCGTCGTCCAGGTCTCATTCGACGACGCGAACGCCTACGCGGCCTGGGCGGGCAAGCGCCTGCCCAGTGAGGTCGAGTGGGAGTTCGCGGCCCGCGGTGGCCTCGACGGCGCCACCTATGCCTGGGGCGAGGAGCTGCGGCCGGACGGCGTACTCATGGCCGACACCTGGCAGGGGTCCTTCCCCTACGACAACACCGGCGCGGCAGGCTGGGTCGGCACCGCGCCCGTCGGCAGCTTCGCGCCGAACGGCTACGGGCTGTTCGACTGCATCGGCAACGTCTGGGAGTGGACGAGCGACTTCTACTCGGCCAGGCACGTGGTGCCGGCTGCTGTGCGACCGAACCTACTGGCCGGGCCGAGCACGGGCACGGCTGTCGCTCCGGATGCCGGAGGCGGCTGCGGCGACGCGTGCAGCTGCGGTCCGAGCGACTCGGGCCGGGCCTCCGCCGCCGAGCTGGCGGCGGCCGCGGCATCCGCAGAGCCCGGATCCGCGATCCCCCGCCGTGTGCTCAAGGGTGGATCACACCTCTGCGCACCGGAGTACTGCCTGCGCTACCGCCCGGCGGCCCGTTCCCC
>CAZZNX010000144.1:0-7240 GCA_964655795.1 uncultured Leifsonia sp.
AGGGGCGCGCCGAGCCCGGCCGCCCATTCCTCGGCCACGGTCACCGGGTGCACGGGGTCGCGCGGCGCGGCCACGACGAGTGAACGCACCCCGCGCGCCGCGAGGGCTGCGAGCTCGGCCGGGTCGCGGTAGGCCCTGTTGCGCGGAATCTCGCTCAGGCGCACGGCGCGGGCCGCGGCATCCGGCGCGGTGAACTGGCCGAGAAGCCCGCGGGCGCCGAGTGGCGATGCGGCGGCGACGTGCTGGTAGAGCGAGCTCTCGCTGAAGGCGGCGGCACCCTCGGCAGGGCCGAGCCGTGCGAGCAACTCGGCGATCACCGGGAAGGCGCGCAGATTCAGCGGCAGAGACTCGCCCGTGAACGCCGGTCGCACGAACACGGCCCGTCGCACGGACAGCATCTCGCCGAGCGCGAGCCGCAGCGCGAGCGCCGCGCCCATCGAGATGCCGATCAGCGTGACGGGTTCCGCTGCGGCCGCAGTTCCCGCGGTGGCAGCGGTGACGGAGGCCGCGAGCTCGTGCGCGAGCGCATCGAGGGTGAAGTCGTCGCCGGCGCCGAGCAGAGGCGAGTCTCCGTGGGCGCGCACATCCAGGGCGATGATGGCGTCGCCGGGCGTCGTCGCGGTCAGCACAGGGGAGAACAGCCCGAGCGGCTGGTGCCGGTCGGCACCGAGGCCGTGCAACAGAACCGTGACCACGGGGCGCCTAGGGAACGTAGAGCGCGCCGGGCCCGTAGAGTTCGCGGGCCGCTGCCGCCTTGGCTGCACGGGCGGATGCCGCGGCGGCGGCCTCCATCTTGCGGGCCGTGCGGCCGCGCAACTCGTCGACGAGCTGCCCGGCGAGCCCGATCAGCACCGCGATCTGCTCGTCATCGCGGTCGACCCAGCGGGAGAGCGGTTCGTCGCCGATCGGTACGAAGTTCTCGTGCTGCTCCCAGACGACGAGGGTGCGTTCGGCGCCGAGCACGTACTGCTGCCACCAGACCTGACGCAGGTAGGCGCGCGGAATGCTGCGCCACGCCTTGCTCGTCGTCTTGATCTCGGCCAGCTCGACCTTGCCGCCGTCGCGCACGACGATGCCGTCGGGGGTGGCCAGGTGCAGCCGCTCCTCCGCGGCGTGGAACAGGCTCGAGCTCGGCTCGATGCCGTGTTCGCGGCGCACCCACTCGGCGATGACCGGTTCGCGGGCGCGGCCGTGGTCGGTCCAGGAGTTCCCGCCGAAGTTGGAGCCGTTGAGCTTCTCGTGCGCCGCCGACTGGATCGACCGCGGGGTCGAGAGCTTGGCGACATCCGTCGCGGTGATGCCGCGGGCCCTGGCGTAGAGCCACGCGGCGCGATCACCGGAATCGGCGACGATGCGCGTCAGGCAGGGGGCGACGGATACCGGCGGGGCGGCGTCACCGATGGAATCGGTGTCGAACAGGCCCAGCACAGCATCACTCACCCGTCCATTCTCTCTCGGCCCGGGCTGAACGCGTACCGAACGCCGCGCTCAGGCGCGCGGAGCGAGGGCGTCGACACCCTCGGGCGAGAGCGCGTGGTGAATCGCCAGCATGCTGGCGCCCAGCACCGCGGCGTTCTCGGCCGCCGAGCTCTGCACGATCGAGAGGTGCTCCGTGGCCAGCGGCATCGACCGCGTGTACACAACCTCGCGCACGCCAGCGATGAGGTGCTCCCCGGCGCGGGCCATGGAGCCGCCGATGGCGATGACCGACGGGTTGATCAGGCTCACGGCGGCCGTCAGCACCTCCCCGATGTCGCGCCCGGCCTGGCGCACGGCCTGGATGGCCTCGAGGTTGCCGCGCTTGACGAGCTCGACGACGTCGCGGCCCGAGTTCGCGTCAACTCCGGACTCGCGCAGTGCCCGTGCGATGGCTGGTCCGGATGCCAGCGCCTCCAGGCATCCGCGATTGCCGCAGTGGCACGGAACGCCCGCCCCACGCGCCACCTGGACGTGGCCGATGTCGCCGGCGATCCCCTGGGCGCCACGCTGCAGCAGCCCGCCGGAGATGACGCCGGCACCGATGCCGGTTGCCACCTTGACGAACATGAGGTGCTCGCTGTTCGGCCAGGCGAACGCGCGCTCGCCGAGGGCCATGATGTTGACGTCGTTGTCGACGAGGACCGGCACCTCGAGGTGCTGCTGCACCCAGCCGGGCACATCGAAGCGATCCCAGCCGGGCATGATCGGCGGGTTCACCGGGCGCCCCGTCGAGTGCTGCACGGGGCCTGGAACGCCGACGCCGATCGCGATGAGGTCGTGGTGCGGTCGCCCCAACTGGTCGAGCAGGTCTCTGGCCGCAGACACCATCCAGCCGAGCACGGCCTCCGGGCCGCTCGCGATGTCGATGGCCTGGTGCACCTCGCCGAGCACGGTGCCGGCCAGGTCGGTTGCGGCGAGCGTCGCGTGCGATGCGCCGAGGTCGGCGGCCAATACGACGCGGGCAGAGGGGTTGAGTGCGAACTGGGATGACGGCCGGCCGCCGGTCGAAGCCGCGTCGCCGACGGGGGAGATGAGCTCGAGCGACATCAGCGTCTCAACGCGGGCCGCAATCGTGGAACGGGCGAGGCCCGTGAGCGTTGCGAGCTCGGCGCGCGTGCGCGGCTGCCCGTCGCGCAGCAGCTGGAACAGCTCGCTGGCGCCTGAGGTTCCGAGTGCGGAGCCTCGGCTGATGTCGACCATTTGCACAGTAAATCACATCGGCTTATTCGGGGGCGACGAATTGAAGCTGATTCCAAACAAACGACTTTTGATTTTGCACTAGCAAAAGTCGAATGATGTGTGTCACACTCTCACCATGACAAAGACCGTCATTGACTCCGCCGCACCGGCGAGAGAAGCAGCCGCCGCAGCGACAGGCCGTGCCGTCGCCCCGCGAGCGGGCTTCATCGGTGCTGGCTTCATGGCCACGGTGCACAGCCGGGCCGCCCGAGCCGCCGGAGCCGAACTCTCGGCCATCGCCTCGTCGAGCTGGCAGAGCGCGGAGCGCGCTGCCGACAGACTCGGCCTCGTCCGGGCCTACGGCTCGGTCGACGAGCTGCTGGCCGACGACGGCATCGACGTCGTGCACGTCTGCACCCCCAACACGACCCACTCCCGCTTCGCCATGGCTGCGCTCGACGCGGGCAAGCACGTGATCTGCGAGAAGCCGCTTGCGACGACCGTCGGGGATGCCGTGGCCCTCGCACGCCGGGCGGAGACCGCAGGCCTCACCGCGACCGTCCCCTTCGTCTACCGCTTCCACCCGATGGTGCGCGAGGCCAGGGCCCGCGTCCAGGCCGGCGAGACCGGGCGCCTGCTCAGCATCACCGGCGGCTACCTGCAGGACTGGCTGGCCGAGCCGCTCGCCGACGACTGGCGGGTCAGCGCGGAACTCGGCGGCCCGTCGAGGGCATTCGCCGACATCGGGTCCCACCTCGTCGACCTGCTCGAGTTCGTCACCGGGGATCGCATCACCCGCCTGAATGCCACCACGCGCACCGTCTACGGCGACCGCGCCGACAACCGCGATATCGCGACGGAAGATCTCGTGGCGCTCGTCGTCGAGCTGAGCGGCGGTGCCGTCGGCACGCTGCTGATCTCGCAGGTCGCGCCCGGCCGCAAGAACAGCCTGGTGCTCGAGATCGCCGGAACCGAGCAGAGCATCCGCTTCGACCAGGAGCGGCCGGAGGAGCTCTGGCTTGGCCGCCGGGCCGGCTCGCAGCTGCTGCTGCGCGACCCGGAGACCCTGGCGCCGGATGCCGCACGGCTCAGCACCGTGCCGTCCGGGCACCCGATGGGCTACCAGGACGCGTTCAACTCCTTCGTCGCAGACAGCTACTCCGCGACCGCCGGCGGGGCGCCGGAGGGACTGCCGACGTTCGCCGACGGCCTGCGCGCGGTGCGCGTGACCGCCGCAGTGCTGGAGTCGGCGGCATCCGGATCCTGGGTGGAGGTCGTCGCATGAGTGAGAACACCGCAGCAGAGCAGACCGCGGCCCCGATCCTCACGGCATCCGGGCTCAGCAAGAGCTTCTTCGGCGTCACCGTGCTGCACGACGTCGGCATCGAGCTGTGGCCCGGGCAGGTGCACGGCCTCGTCGGCGAGAACGGCGCAGGCAAGTCGACCTTCATGAAGATCCTCGCCGGTGTGTACGAACGGGATGCCGGCACCGTGACGTTCGCGGGGGAGCCGGTGACCTTCGGCCACCCGGTCCAGGCGATGAAGGCCGGGCTCGCGACGGTCTTCCAGGAGTTCAACCTGCTGCCGGAACGCAGCGTCGCCCAGAACATCTACCTCGGCAGGGAACCACGCAAGGCCGGCTTCGTCGACCAGCGCGGCATGGTGCGCGAGACGAAGGCTTTGCTCGACCAGCTCGGCATCGACTTCATCGACCCGTCGGCGCGGGTGGGCAGCCTCACCGTCGCCGAGCAGCAGATCGTCGAGATCGCCAAGGCACTCAGCTATGACGCCAAGGTGATCTCGATGGACGAGCCCACTGCGGCGCTGGCCGACCACGAGGTCTCGCTGCTCTACGGGATCATCCGCAGGCTGCAGGCACGCGGCGTGGCCATCCTCTACGTCAGCCACCGTCTCAAAGAGATCTTCGACCTCTGCGACAGCATCACGGTGCTGAAGGACGGCGCCCTCGTCAGCAGCGGGCCGACCGCAGAACTCACCACGAACGAGCTGGTGCGCCGCATGGTCGGCCGCTCGATCGAGACATTCTTCCCCGGCCCTGAAGAGGGAACCACGGTCGGGGAACTCCGCCTGGCGGTCGCCGGTGGCGGCAACGCCTTCGTCGACGGCATCGACCTCGAGCTGCGGGCCGGTGAGATCGTCGGCGTCTCCGGGCTCCAGGGCAGCGGGCGCACCGAACTCGTCGAGGCCATCTTCGGCGCCGCGCCCTTCTCCCGCGGCTCGCTCGCCCTCGACGGTGCTCCCGTGCGCGTCACGAGCGCCCGCTCGGCCGTCAAGCACGGCGTCGCGCTCATCACCGAGGACCGCAAGGCGCAGGGGCTCGCGCTCGGCCAGTCCGTGCTCGACAACGCGCTGCTCGTGATCCGCGGAGTGTTCGCCCGCCGCACCGCCGCCGTGCGCAAGGAGATCCCGGGCGTGCTCAGCTCGCTCGAGATCAGCTCGCAGGGGCTCGACCAAGAGGTGCAGTTCCTCTCCGGCGGCAACCAGCAGAAGGTCGTGCTGGCCAAGTGGCTGGCCACGAAGCCGCGAGTCGTGCTGCTCGACGAGCCCACCCGTGGCATCGACGTCGGCGCCAAGATCGCCGTCTACCAGCTCATGCGCCAGCTCGCCAAGGACGGGGTCGCGATCCTCATGATCTCCTCGGAGCTGCCGGAGGTGATCGGCATGTCCGACAGGATCCTCGTGATGCACGACGGCCGCATCGTGGCCGAGCTGCCAGCCGGTGCCAGCGAGGAACTGGTGCTCTCGGCCGCAACCGGCGCCGCGCACCCGGGCGCTGCGGCGCTCGTCGACGACGCTCCCGAAGGAGAACACGCATGAACGCGGTCACGGCCCGCCGCCGATCGAGGCGACGCCTCGACTCCACCGTCCTCGTCTACGTGGCGCTGCTCGGGGTGATCCTTATCGGCGCGATCCTCGTCGCCACAGTCGGGCGCAGCTTCTTCAGTGCCGGCAACATCCGCGACATCCTCACCGGCATGAGCGTGCTCGGATTCGTGGCGATCGGGCAGACGCTCGTGATCCTCTGCGGCTCGCTCGACCTCTCCGTGCCCTACGTCATCAGCCTCTCCAGCCTGATCGCGGCCGACACGATGGCGGGCAACCCGGCCAACATCGGCACCGCGGTCGTGCTCACCCTCGGTGTCGCCGCGCTGCTCGGCCTCGTGAACGGCCTGGTCGTGACGAAGCTCAGGGTGCACGGCTTCATCGCCACCCTCGGCACGGGGCTCATCATCAAGGGCTACCTCGACACCAACTACAAGGGAACGAGTGGCAGCGTGCCGTGGGAGTTCCAGCTGATCGGCGCCACCGGTGTCGGGCCGGTCCCGGTCTCGACGATCATCATGCTCTTCGTCGCGCTGCTCGGCGCGTTCTTCCTCAGCCGCACCCGCGTCGGCAACCATATCTTCGCCGTCGGCGGCAACGAGCAGGTGGCCAGGCTCAGTGGTATCCGTACCGCCAACCCCGTGATCCTCGCCCACGTGCTCTGTTCGGTCACCGCCGCCATGGCCGGCCTGCTGCTGGCCAGCCGGCTCGGCGTCGGCAGCCCGACCGTCGGTACCCAGGGCGGCTACGACCTGCTCTCGATCGCGGCGGTCGTGCTCGGCGGCACGTTGCTCGCCGGCGGCCGTGGATCGATCTGGGGCACCATCGGCGGCGTCGCGATCTTCGCCGTCCTCGACAACGTGATGAGCGTCATGCAGGTCAACCCCTTCATGAAGGACGTCGTGCGTGGCATCGTGATCGTCGCGGCGGTCGCCGTCTACACCGGCCGTCAGGTCGAACAGCGCCGGGCCCGATTCGGGCCGGGCGGGTCAGCGGAGGATCCGACGTCCGCCGCCACGAACGATGCACCGGATGCCGGGGCAGCCGCCCCCGCGCTCGCCTCACACAAGGGAGACCAGGCATGAACGCCCTGAAGACCCTGGTCAGCCCCCGCGGCGCCGTCTTCCTGCTGCTGGCGCTGCTGCTCGTGGCCATCACCATCCTGAACCCGAACTTCGCCGAGCCCGGCCAGCTGATGCGATTCATCCAGCGGGTCGCGCCGATCGCGATCGTGGCCATCGGCCAGTACTTCGTCATCGTCGGCGGCGAGTTCGACCTCTCCATGGGGTCCCTCGTCACGGCGCAGGTCGTGATCGCCGGCAACCTGGTCGGCCAGGACGAGTCCCGCACGGTGCCCGTGCTGATCTTCATGTTCGTCTTCGGCGCCGTCATCGGCCTCATCAACGGCCTGATCGTCTCCTTCCTCAAGGTGCCGTCGTTCATCGTGACGCTGGGCATGATGCTCGCGCTGCTCGGTGGCGTACTGTATTGGACGGGAGGCGCGGCGACGGGCAACCCGGCGGACGGCTTCCGCGAGATCGGGCGCGGCGGCATCCGCGACGTGCCGATCCTCGACATCATCCCGTGGTCCGTGCTGATCCTCGCCGCCGTGCTGGCGCTCGCCATCTGGTTCACCAAGCTCCCGTTCGGCCGCACGATCATCGCCCTCGGTGACAACCCGACGGCTGCGAGCTACGCCGGTGTGCGCAGCTGGTGGGTCAAGACGAGCACCTTCATC
>CAZZNX010000144.1:7250-7473 GCA_964655795.1 uncultured Leifsonia sp.
GACCCTCGCCGGCATCCTGCTGGTCGGCTACGCCGGGGTGCACCCGTCGGTCGGCCGTGGCTACGAGTTCATCGCCATCACCGCGGTGGTGCTCGGCGGTGCCGTGCTCGGCGGCGGGCGCGGCTGGGTCGTCGCCGCTGTTGCCGGGGCGTTCGCGCTCGAGGCCCTGTTCACGCTGCTGAACTTCGCGGGCGTCCCCTCCACCTGGCGTGACGCCATCCAG
>CAZZNX010000145.1:0-3163 GCA_964655795.1 uncultured Leifsonia sp.
CGGCCTGCGTTTCCGCTTCCAAACCTGTGGGGCAACAAGGAAGACATTACGCGGCCCCGCGCCACCTGCGCAAAAGCGAGCAGCAGTCCGGGCGTGTCGCGCAGCGACACGAAAGGCGGCAGCCCCAACCCCGGCAAACCCAGGAACCGCCACCGGTGCTGGTGCGGTTACGACTGAAGGCCCCGGCCGAGCAAATGCTCAGCCCGGGGCCTTCTTCAGTACGGGGGGTTTCGACAAGCTCAACCAGCGGAGTTGGGATCAACCAGCGGAGTCGCGACGATGCGAGATCTGCCGCTTAGTTGACGTCGTCCGGGTGCGAGGCGACGCGGCCCTCACGCTCGAGCGCGGTGATGGCGGACTGTTCGGCATCCGTCAGCTCGAAGTCGAAGACGTCGAAGTTCTCGGCCATACGCTCACGGCGGTTGGACTTGGGGAAGACGATGTTGCCCTGCTGCAGGTGCCAACGGATGACGACCTGTGCGGGAGTCTTGCCGTGCGCCTCGGCCGGCGCCGTGACCTCTGGCAGCTCGAAGAGGTTGTACTTGCCCTGGCCGAGCGGGCCCCACGCCTCGATCTTGATGCCGTGCTTCGCACTGAGCGCCGTCGTTGCCGGCTGCTGGTGAGCGGGGTGGAGTTCGATCTGGTTGACGGCCGGCACGACATCCGTCTCGGCGAGAAGACGGCTGAGGTAGGGAACCGTGAAGTTGGAGACGCCGATGCTGCGCGCTCGACCGCTCTCGCGGATCTTCTCCAGTGCCTTCCACGCCTCGACGAAGCGGTCGTTCGCCGGGGCCGGCCAGTGGATCAGGTACAGGTCGACCTCGTCGAGGCCGAGCTGCTCGAGGCTGCGGTCGAAGGCGTCGAAGGCCGACTGGGTTCCCTGGTCGTCGTTCCACAGCTTGGTCGTGATGAAGAGATCGTCGCGGGCGATGCCCGAATCGGCGATCGCCTTGCCGACGCCGGCCTCGTTGCCATAGATGCGCGCGGTGTCGATGTGGCGGTAACCCACCTCGAGGGCGTCAGTGACGATGCGTTCGGTCTCGACCGGGTCGACCTTGAAGACGCCGAAGCCGAGCTGCGGAATGGTGTGGCCGTCGTTCAGCGTGACGGTGGGGACTGTCGTGTTCTCAGCTGCGATGCTCATTGCCTCATCCCATCACGGATGCCGCCGAGGCGGCCCGAGTTTGCGACTCGTTTCGCCAGCGGCGAAGTCGCTCCCGCGGCATCCGGCGTCCCGCGCCACGCGGCCTAGTGGTAGCGGCGGCCCTCGTCCCGCCGGAACAGCAGCAGTGCCGCGGCGAAGCCGAGAACGGTCCAGACGAGGATCCCGACCCACACCCACCACTCGAGTTCCCCGCCCTGCACGGCCCAGATCACGAACTCGCGGGCCTGGCGTGACGGGGTGAACTTGGAGAGCGTGTTGAGCCAGTCGGCGAAGAGGATCGGCGGCAGGAACAGCCCGCCGGCGAAGGCGAGCGCGAACATCACGACCTGCACGACGGCGATCGCCGCTTTCGACGGCATCGAGTAACCGATGCAGATGCCGATGAGCATGAACGGCAGGGCGGAGACCGCGAGCGCAGCAAATCCGGCGAGGATGCGCGTCGGCGGCGCCTCCGCTGCGGTGAAGAGCCCACCGATCACGATGACGGGGATGATCGCGGCGAGCCCGAGCATGCCGGTGGAGAACACCTGCGCCAGCACGCGGGAGAGACCGGGGGCAGGCAGGGTGCGCAGGTACGGGTCCCACGGCTTCTCCCGGTTCTCGGCGATCGTCAGCCCGAAGCTGAACAGCGCGTTCGACATCACCGCGAACACCGCGAGCGAGATGACGGCCTGGGTGGCGAAGAGTGGGTCGTTGGCGACGGTGCGCTGCGGCACGACGAAGAACAGCAGGGCCAGCGCGGGGAAGACGAGCGAGCCGATCAGCGCGATGGGGATGCGCGCCGTCTCGATCAGGTTGTACTTCGCGTGCAGCATGGCGAGCGACATGGTGCTCATCGGGCGACCTCCTCGGCGGTGGCGAGCTGGGTGGCGGACGCCCGGCTCGAGTGGGCCCTGTCCGACTCGGTGAGGGTGAGGAATGCCTCCTCGAGCGATGCACCGCGCACGGCGAGGTCGGCGAAGCGGATACCGGAGGTCACCAGCTCGCGGATCAGCTGATCGGAGTCGGCCGTGTAGAGCAGGAGCTCGCCGGCATCCGCCGACTCGGCTCCGACCGTCTCGGCCCGCGCCACACCGGGCAGCGCCCCGACGGCGGCGGGCTCCGGCGTGCGCAAGCGGATCTGGCGCACGCCGACCTTGCCGACGATGGCCTGCAGCGAGTCGTCGGCGATGACCCGGCCACCGGCCATGACCACGACCCGTTCGGCGAGCGCCTCAATCTCTTCGAGGTAGTGGCTCGTGACGACGACCGTCGCCCCGGCATCGTGCTGGCGCCGCACCGCCTGCCAGAGCGTGTGTCTGGCATCGATGTCGAGACCCGTCGTCGGCTCGTCGAGGAGCACCAGCTTGGGCCGCCCGACGAAGGCGAGCGCGACGCTGAGGCGGCGCTTCTGCCCGCCGGAGAGCGCGCCGGCCTGGCGCTTGAGCAGCGGGGTGAGACCGAATTCCTCCGCAAGCGCCTCCGTGCGCATCGGCTGTTCGAAGTGCTTGCCGACGAAGTCGATGACCTCGCCGACGCGCAGAGTCGGCGGCAGTGCCGTCTCCTGCGGCGTGCTGCCGAGACTCTGCCGCGAGCGCACATCCTGGGGAGAGCGGCCGAGCAGGGTGACGGTGCCGGATGTCGGGCGGCGCAGCCCGTTCAACAGCGAAATGAGCGTCGTCTTGCCCGCCCCATTCGGGCCGAGCAGGCCGAGCATGCTGCCGGCCTCGATCTCGAGGGTGACATCGTCGACGGCGAGCACATCACCGAAACGGCGACTGGCGTGCTCGAGCTGGGCGAGGGCGGTCATGCTGTGCCTCCAAGAAGCTGTTTGAGAGCGTCGGTGTAATCCTCGAAGGCGCGGCGGCCGGCCTTGCTGAGGGAGATATACGTGACGGGTGTCCTGCCCTGGTGTGTCTTCTCCACCTCCACATACGCGGCGTCCTCGAGCTTGCGGAGGTGCGTGGAGAGGTTGCCGGGCGTCATGTCGAGCAGCTCCTGCAACCGTGGGAAGGCGAT
>CAZZNX010000145.1:3173-6423 GCA_964655795.1 uncultured Leifsonia sp.
CACCGGGCGGGATCGTGGCGAGTGTCGCGGTGATCTTCAGGCGGGCCGCGGCGTGGATCACCGGGTCGAGCTCGCCCTGCTGCACGGGGGCCATGGGTCAGCGCGCCTGGCGGAGTCGCACGGCGAACACCGCGGCGGCAACGAGCAGCGCTCCCCCGCCGAAGATCGCCATCACGAGGTTGTTCGTCGGGGCTCCGAAGAAGGGAGCGACCGCGCCGACGACGAGCATGATGATGCCGAGCACCAGCTGACTCACCTGACGCCACAGCGCGGCGCCGGCCAGGTACAGCGTTCCGCACATCAGCGAGAACGCCGAGGGGAAGTAGATGCTCGCGAGTTCCTGCGAGAGTCCGTTCGAGATGAGGCCGACGCCGAGCGCGGCGAAGGCGATGCCGCACAGCGACCACGAGATTCCGTAGACGGCTCCCGCGAAGTTCGACTCCCCCTTCACACCGCGGCTGAGTCGGGCCCCGATGATGGCGGATGCCGCGATCGCGCCCGCGATGAGCAGGGCGAAGACCGGGGTGGCGACGGCCATCGGGATCGTGAACAGCGGGTTCCCACCCGGGTACGCCGACCAGAGCAGAAGGAAGCCGACGAGCCAGGCGGCACCCCAGATGCCGAGCATCCACGGAATGGGACGCAGCATCAGCTGGTCGACCTTGCGCTGCTGCGCGGTGATCAGCGCGAGCATCGCGGCAGCGTCATCCTCTTCGTGCGTTTCAACCGTGTTCGTCATAGTTACTTTGTAACGCAAAGTACTCTGCGAAGTCAACACCTTTGTCGATGTCCGGCGGTCTCTGCGCCACTTTCTGCGTGCTGCGCCACATCATGTGGCGCAGAACGCAGCAAGTGGCGCAACGAGCGAGACGGAGCGGCTACTTCCGCGCCGCAGATACCGGAGAGCCAAGTACGATGGAGGGCTGATGACTGACACCGCCGCCATCCCCGTGATCACCTACCCGCCCGAGCTGCCGGTGAGTGCGATGCGCGACGAGATCGCCGACGCCATTCGCGACAACCAGGTCGTGATCGTGGCCGGCGCGACCGGTTCGGGCAAGACCACCCAGATCCCCAAGATCTGCCTCGAGCTCGGCCGTGCGAGCATCGGCCACACCCAGCCGCGCAGGCTCGCCGCGCGCACCATTGCCGAGCGCATCGCCGAGGAACTCGGCGAGGAGGTCGGCGGCGTCGTCGGCTACCAGGTGCGCTTCACCGACAAGGCGACGGCCAGCACCAAGATCAAGCTGATGACCGACGGCATCCTGTTGAACGAGATGCACCGCGACCGGCTGCTGCGCCGCTACGACACGATCATCATCGACGAGGCGCACGAGCGCAGCCTCAACATCGACTTCCTGCTCGGCTATCTGCGCGAGCTGCTGCCGAAGCGGCCGGACCTCAAGGTGATCGTCACCTCGGCGACGATCGACCCGGAGAGTTTCGCGAAGCACTTCGCGAGCGTGCCCGCCGACGGCGGCGACCCCATTCCGGCGAAGATCATCGAGGTCTCCGGCCGCACCTACCCGGTCGAGATCCGCTACCGCCCGCTCATTGCCGAGGAGGACCTCGACGAGGACGATGTGGAGGCGACGGGAGCTGCAAACCCCGCCGACGACAAGGACTACCTGCAGGGCATCCTCGACGCCCTCGACGAACTGGCCCGCGAGTCCAGCGGGGACGTGCTCGTGTTCCTCTCCGGAGAGAACGAGATCCGGGATGCCGAGGAGGCCGTGCGCGGCCACTACGGGGCGGGGGGTGGCCGCGGTGGCGTCACCGAGGTGCTCCCCCTCTATGGCCGGCTTTCCGCGGCCGATCAGCACCGGGTGTTCCAGCCTTCGACGGTCGCCGGGGTGCGCCGCCGCGTCGTGCTGGCGACGAACGTGGCCGAGACAAGCCTCACGGTTCCCGGCATCAAGTACGTGATCGACGCCGGCACCGCCCGCATCAGCCGGTACAGCGTGCGCTCCAAGGTGCAGCGGCTGCCGATCGAGGCGATCTCGCAGGCCAGCGCCAACCAGCGTTCCGGGCGCTCCGGCCGCACGAGCGACGGCATCGCGATTCGTTTGTACTCCGAGGAGGACTTCAACCGCCGCCCCGAGTTCACCGAGCCGGAGGTGCTGCGCACCAACCTCGCCGCCGTGATCCTGCAGATGATCGCGTTGGACCTCGGCGACATCGCCAAGTTCCCCTTCCTGACGCCGCCGGACTCCCGCGGCGTCAAGGACGGCCTCGACCTGCTCTCTGAGCTTGGCGCGATCCGTTCCGGGTCTCCTCGGTCTCGATACGGCGCTAGCGCGACGCGAAGCGTCGCGAAAGGCGGCAGCCAGAATGCCGCGGCAGACTCGCAAGCCAGCATGGTGCCGGGCAGCAGCGATCGCACGGCAAGCACGCCCGCATCCACCACCCCCAAGCTCACCCGCATCGGGCAGCAGCTCTCGAAGCTGCCGATCGACCCGCGCTTCGGGCGCATGGTGATCGAGTCGAAGACGCAGGGCGTGAGCCGCGACGTGCTGGCGATCGTCGCCGGGCTCACGATTCAGGACCCCAGGGAGCGCCCGCTCGAGCGCCGTCAGCAGGCCGACGAGCAGCACGCCCGTTTCGCCGACCCGACGAGTGACTTCCTCAGCCTGCTCAACCTCTGGAACTACCTCGAGAAGCAGCAGCGCGAACTCGGTTCGAGCGCGTTCCGCCGGCTGTGCAAGAACGAGTACCTCAACTACCTGCGCGTGCGCGAGTGGAACGATGTCTACCGGCAGCTGCGCCAGCTGGCCAAGCCGCTCGGACTCTCGGTGCAGGACGGCGGCGGTCGCGGCGACGTGGCCTTCGACCCTTCGACAGGCTCAGGGAGCGGGGTGCCGAACCCCGACGGCATCCACCGCGCGCTGCTCAGCGGGCTCCTCAGCCACATCGGGCTGAAGGATCAGGCTCAGGCGGCGAAGGCGAGCGGCCCGCGCGGCTCGAAGGAGGCGGCATCCGCCCGTCGCGGCAAGGGCGAGTACATCGGTGCCAGACAGGCCCGCTTCACGCTCTTCCCCGGCTCGGCACTGGCCAAGAAGCAGCCGGATGCCGTGATGAGCGCCGAACTCGTCGAGACCAGCCGACTCTTCGCCCGCACCAACGCGGCGATCGACCCGGCGTGGGCCGAGCCGCTGGCCGGCGACCTCTGCAAGCGCAGCTACTCGGAACCGCACTGGTCGAAGACCCAGGGCTCCGTCGTCGCCTACGAGAAGGTCACCCTCTACGGCGT
>CAZZNX010000145.1:6433-7428 GCA_964655795.1 uncultured Leifsonia sp.
CCGATCGTGCCGAAGCGGCGCGTGCAGTTCGGCACCATCGACCCGCACTACGCCCGCGAGCTCTTCATCCGCCACGCCCTCGTCGAGGGCGAGTGGGATGTGTCCCGGCTGAACGCCGGGCTCACCGCCTTCGACCGTGCAAACAAGCGGCTGCGCGCCGAGCTGGAACAGCTCGAGGAGCGCACCCGGCGCCGCGACATCCTGGTCGACGATGAGGCGGTGTTCGAGTTCTACCACCGCCGCATCCCGGCCGAGATCAACTCGACCCGCAGCTTCGAGACCTGGTGGCGCAGCGCGCACAAGGAGACGCCCGATCTGCTGACGATGACGGCGGAGGCCCTCGTGCCAGAGGACGTCGTGAGCGAGGCGGACAGCACGCTCTTCCCGCCGAGCTGGCGGCAGGACGACCAGGTCTTCACGCTGCGGTACAAGTTCGAGCCCGGTGCTCCGGATGACGGAGTGAGCGTCGTCGTGCCGTTGACGCTGCTCGCGCGGCTGCGGCCCGAGGGCTTCGACTGGCAGGTCGATGGCCTGCGCGGCGAGCTCATCACCGCGCTGCTGAAGAGCCTGCCCAAGGTGATTCGCCGCAACGTCGTGCCGGCGGCCGACTGGGCGGCCAAGATCGCGGCCGAGCTGCCGGAACGCCCGGAGGGCACCGGCGGCGCATCGCGCAGCACGGCGCCCATGACGGTCACGCCGTTCACGGAGGCCGTCGCCGCCGTGATCAAGAAGCTCGTCTACATCCCGGTGACCGCCGACGATTTCGACCTCGACCGGGTTCCGCCGCACCTCCGCGTCACCTTCCGGGTTGTCGACGGCCGCGGCCGCGAGATCGACAGCGACAAGGATCTGCGCGCGCTGCAGGGCCGGCTCAGCGAGCGCGCCCGCGATGCCGTCGCGAGCACATTCGCCGACCCGGATGCCGGGCAGATCCTGCTCGACGGCCGCGACCTGCGCGCCTGGCCGCTGGCCCAGCTGCGCCGCCAGATCGGCTG
>CAZZNX010000146.1:0-4069 GCA_964655795.1 uncultured Leifsonia sp.
GTGTGCCTCTTTGACTGTCTCCGTCGGGGTTCCCATGGGTTCAATTTTACCCCGGTGGGACCCATTGACCCAGGAAAAATGCCTGATGTGGATAAGTTTTCGGGAATCGGGGGCTGTGCACAAGAGGTCGGGTTGCGGGGTCTCGATACGGCCCTGGCGGGCCTACTCGACCAACGGAATGGGGCACGTTTGTGATGCTTTCGACAGGCTCAACCAGCGGGTGTCGACAGCCTCAATCAGCGGGGTGTCGACGGGCTCAACCGGCGGCCGGGCGGGGTTTCGACAAGCTCAACCAGCGGGGTATTGACAGTGCCACGAGTCGCCAGATTGGGCGGTGCGGATTCGGCCACCGCGTGTCAGGATGAGGATATGGACACCGGTGGATCACCACTCATCACACTCTCGCTCGCTGAGTGCTGGGAACTCTTGCTCTCTGACAGCCTGGGCAGACTGGCACTGACCGTTGGCGGCGTGATCGACATCTACCCCGTCAACTACGTTGCGCACGACGCCGTGCTCACGATTCGCACCTCAGAGGGCACCAAGCTGCTCGAACTCACGATCAATGATCAGGTCGCCTTCGAAATCGACGGCGTGGGGCGCGAACAAGGCTGGAGCGTGGTCGTCAAGGGCACCGCGCGCATCCTGCAGACGTCAGCTGAGATCGAGGCCGCGGAGCAGCTCGTGTTGCGTCCGCTGGTGCCCACGGAGAAGCACGTGTGGGTGCGGATCGACCCCGTCGAGATCACCGGCCGACGCTTCAAGCTCGGCCCGGCTCCCGACGACACCCGCAGCTTCACCGACTTCTAGTTTCACCGACATCTAGTTTCACCGACATCAGCGGTGTCGCACCCATCAGCCTGAGGCGAAATCGTTCGACGAAGCGCGTCACCGCGGTCACTACTGCTTGACTAGGCGCATGCCGACGCACTTCTATCGTCCAGCCGAGGGGCACCGACTGGCGCACGATCCGCTCAACGCCATCATCGCGCCGCGCCCGATCGGCTGGATCGGCACCCTCTCCCCCGCCGGCGTGCGCAACCTCGCGCCGTACAGCTTCTTCAACGCCTTCTCCTACACACCGCCGCTCATCGGCTTCTCGAGCACCAGCCGCAAGCACAGCGCCCGCAACGCCGAGCTGAGTGGCGAGTTCACGTGGAACCTCGTGACCCGCGCGCTCGCGGAGCAGATGAACGCCACATCGACGACGGGCGAGGTGGACGAGTTCGAGGCTGCCGGGCTGGATGCCGCGGCGTCCGTCGAGGTCGCGGCACCGCGGGTCGCCGCCTCCCCGGTGAGCTTCGAGTGTCGGGTCAGCCAGATCGTGCCGCTCCGTGGCGCCGACGGGCGAGAGTCACCCAGTGTTCTGACAATCGGCGAGGTCGTCGCCGTGCACATCGACGAGGGATTGCTGCAGGACGGCATCTACCAGACGGCGCTCGCCCACCCCGTGCTGCGCGGAGGCGGCCCGACCGCGTACTTCGAGGTGTTGGCGGAGGGCCGCTTCGACATGCGCCGGCCCCGCTGAGCGCCGGGCGCAGGGCTCGCAGGCGGGCTCGAGCGACGGGAGCAGGTTTCGAGAGGCTCAACCGGCGGTAGGGAGCCAGCCACCCTTCACGGCTCAGCCGAGCGCGCCCAGGACCTCGATCACGCGGGCCACATCGGATGAGTCGTTCCGGGGGGAGGGGGTCAACCGGCGGCGCCGAACCACTCCGGGTTGTGGGCGTAGACGATCACAAGGAACACGACGAGGTCGAACAGGAGGTGCACGGTCACGACGTAGCTGAGCGAACGCGTCATGCGGAAGATCGCGCCCTGCACGAGCGCGAACGGGATTGTGAGCAGCGGGCCCCAGCTCTGGTAGCCGAGCTCCCACAGGAACGAGACGAACACTGTCGCCTGCAGCAGATTCGCCAGCCAGACCGGGAAGTGCCGGCAGAGCAGCGTGAACACCGTGCAGATGAAGAACAGCTCGTCCCAGATGCCGACCGCATTCACTCCGATGAACAGGCGGATGACGGCATCCGGCTCGTGCACGGCCGGCCAGTTCAGATATGCACCGCTCGAGATGAAGTAGAACGGCAGCAGCACAATCGCCATCACCACGACGGCAGCGAGGTAGATCCACTGGGCACGCGTCCAACGACCGCGACCCCGCCAGGGGAAGGCGATGACGCGCTCGCGGAAGATGAAGCGGTGGATGACGAACGGCACCGCCACGGCAGACGAGAGCACGACGGCGAACAGCACCATGTTGGGGTAGTCGATGTTGGCCTCGAGCGAGATCGTGCTGATGATCACGAGGCCGACGGCGATGAGCAGCAGATCACGGAAGAGTTGCCGGTCGACGAACCAGGCCACTGCCAGGCCGAGCAACAGCACGGCGTATCCGGCCAGCGCGATCTGCACACCGAAGAGCAGCACGGCGGAGCCGCAGACGAGGACCGCGGGCAGGAGCTTCCACGAGAGCGCGGCGCGCACTTCGCCGCCGGAAGGCGACGGGGCGACGGATGCTGGCTGCACGCGTTCAGCATTGCACACAGCCGGTGCGGGCGGCATCCGCCCCGCCAGCTGCCGGCGCACACTACCCCCGGTCGGTGCGCGGGGCTATGCTCACCGCATGGCGCACAACTCACCGCGGTGCTACATCGTTCCGCCCTATCTGCTCGAGGCCATCGCCCGGGCCGGCGACGAACGCTTCCCTGTGGCAGCGGAGGCGGCCAGGAGCTCGCTGCTACGCGATAAACCGTTGCGGCAGTGGCGCGCGGACCCCGGCGGAGATATCGCCGGCGGTGCCGAGCTTCTCACGCCGAGCGGCACGACCGCACTCGCGGAGAGGACTCGCACGCAGCGTGGTGAGACGCTCGGCGAGACGCCGGGCAGCCCCCGCCGCTTCATCGCCGACGCCCGCGGCACGACGCGGCTCCCCGGAGTGCTCGTGCGCGAGGAGGGGCAGCCCCCGACCGGCGATCAGAGCGTGAACGAGGCCTACGATGGCCTCGGCAGCACGTACGAACTGTTCTGGGAGGCCTTTCAGCGCGACTCCATCGACGGCGAGAACCTGCCGCTGAACGCCACCGTGCACTACGGCCGCGACTACGACAACGCCTTCTGGAACGGGGAACGCATGGTCTTCGGCGACGGGGACGGGGAGGTGTTCCATGACTTCACCTCCTCGCTCAGCGTGGTCGGGCACGAACTGACGCACGGCGTGACAGAGCACACGGCCGGCCTGCGCTACCAGGGCCAATCCGGGGCACTCAACGAGCACATCTCCGACGTCTTCGGGGCCATGACGGAGCAGTTCGCGCACGGCCAGAGCGCAGCGCAGGCGAGTTGGCTGATCGGCGCTGAAATCTTCACCGACGCCGTGCAGGGGCGGGCGCTGCGGGACATGCTCCACCCCGGCACCGCCTACGACGACGACGTGCTCGGTCGCGACCCGCAGCCGGCGCACATGCGCGATTACATCGTCACCGAGGAGGACAACGGCGGCGTGCACCTCAACTCGGGAATCCCGAACCGCGCATTCGCGCTCACGGCACTCGCGATCGGCGGTGACTCGTGGCGGCAGGCCGGGCACATCTGGTACCGCGCGCTGACAGCAGGCGAGCTGACACCGGATGCCGACTTCGCCCGCTTCGCCGAGGTCACGCTCGCCGCTGCCGACTCCCTCCACGGCCGAGGCTCGGCGGAGTGGCTCGCGGTCGCGGAGGGCTGGCGCACGGTCGGGATTCCGGTGAATGTGGCACAGCTGGGCGAGGCACCGGCCGGCAGCGCGCCGGTCGGCGAGGAGGGGGCCGTGTTGTGAGGGTGATCGTCTCGCGGAGCGGCGGCTTCGCCGGCATCCGGCTCACCTGGCAGGTGCAGCTGGATGAGCGACCGGACGCCGAGGAGTGGCTGGCGCTGATCGCCGCGCTGCCGTGGAACGAGGTCAGGCCGATGCCACCGGAACCGGACCGCTACATCTACAGCATCCGCTGCGCCCAGCGCAGCGCGACTCTCAGCGAACCGCAGCTCGAGGGGCCGTGGCGTGAGCTCGTCACCCGGGTGCAGCTCAACGCGAAGC
>CAZZNX010000146.1:4079-7258 GCA_964655795.1 uncultured Leifsonia sp.
TCCCCACTTCTGAGGGGAGCGGCCCTACAGGGACGGCTGAGGGAGCGCCCGGCCCCGATGAGCCGCGCGCTGGAGGGCGATGACGCCCCAGGCGATGAGGCCCTGACCGCCGAGGTAGGTGATCATGATCAGGAAGCCCGATTGCCAGAGGTCAAGGCCGGGCAGGAATCGGTCGCTGCCGAGGAGCGTGTCCGAGATCAGGAAGAGCGCACCGCCGACGGCGATCGGCATGGTGCCCCTGGTTGCGAAAGCCGCCATGGCGCCGAGCACGGCGCCGTAGACAGCGACCGGGATCAGCAACGCGCCCAGCCATGGGCCGAGCAGGGCCACGAACGCCAGCCACCAGAGCACGTAGACGAGCGCGATCGGGCGGGGCCTGCGGTAGCCGAGGCCACGCACGAAGAGCACGAGGTAGGCGATGTGCGCGAGCAGGAAGAAACCCAACCCGAGCACGAAGAACCAGTCGTTCGCATAGAGCGGGGTGATGTCGCCGAGCCAGGACAACGTGATCGCCGCCAGCAACAGTGCCGTCGCCGTCGAGCGCCTGACCGGGGTCGCGACGATCACCGCCAGCGCGAGCGCCGGCATGAGCATCCACTTCGACACGGTGGCCAGAGCCTGGAGCTCCGCGAGCTGGCCCGCCAGATGCAGCACGGAGACCACGACGAACGGTGCGAAGGAACGGCGGGGGCCGAGCAGGCTCGTGGCGGTGGGCTCGAGCGCGGCGTGGGGGGTCGACATCGATGTCATCTGCTCATTCTGTCGAGTATCGGCGGCCCACACGGCGCGGCATGCCGCGGCGCGCCGGATCAGTCGGCCAGCAGGATCTCGGTGTCGTATCCGGCGAGCTTCGCGCGCCCGTCCAGCTCGGCGAGCTCGAACAGCACGCCGATGCCGGCGACCGTGTAGCCGGCACGCTCGATGAGGCTTGCGGCGGCACGCAGCGTTCCGCCGGTCGCCAGAATGTCGTCGAGTACGAGCACCCGGGCGCCGGGCGCGAGCTGGTTCGGTTCGAGCTCAAGCGTCGCGGTGCCGTACTCGAGGTCATAGCTCTCGGAGATCACCTCGCCGGGCAGCTTGCCGGCCTTGCGCACGACGAGCAGGCCGGTTCCCGTGGCGTATGCCGTGGCGGCGGCGAGCACGAAACCGCGGGCCTCGACCCCGGCGACGGCATCGAAGCGGCCGGCGAAACGTGCGACGAGCTCGTCCACGATCACGCGGAAGGCCGGGCCGTCTGCGAAGACCGGTGCGACATCGCGGAACAGGATTCCCGGCTTCGGGAAATCGGGAATCTCGGTCAGCAGGCGCTTGAGCTCGCCCGCTGCGGTCGGTGTGGCGGATGGCGTGCTGGGGGCGGCGGTTTCGGAAATCACGACTTAACGCTAGACGACGGATGCCGCGGCGCCCGCCACGCTGAGGACGATGCCCGCCCACATCGCTCGGCGGCACAGCACAACGGCCCCGATCCGCGCGTGCGAGAATCGGGGCCGTCGCCGTGTACGGGTGCTGCTTAGCTGACGCCGAGCAGGTCGATCACGAAGATCAGGGTCTTGCCGGAAAGCTGGTGGCCTCCGCCCGCGGGGCCGTAGGCCTGGTGCGGCGGGACGACGAGCTTGCGACGGCCGCCGACCTTCATGCCGGGGATGCCTTCCTGCCAGCCTGCGATGAGACGGTTCAGCGGGAAGTTGATCGACTGGCCGCGACCCCAGGAGGAGTCGAACTCGTCGCCGGACTCGTACTCGACGCCGAGGTAGTGCACGTCGACGGTGGCGCCGGGGGTGGCCTCCGCGCCGTCGCCGATGACGATGTCTTCGATAACGAGAACCTCGGGGGCCGGACCCTCGGGGAATTCGATCTCGGGCTTGCTGTTGGTGGATTCAGTCATGCGACCATCCAAGCCGATTCCGGCCGACTTTGCACGCCAGCTGGGCCCCGGCCGTGAATTTCATCGCAATACTTGCGCTCCACAGACGGAGGAGAGAAGATGAGAACAGATCAACTTATCGCCCGGTCGAGTAGCAGGCATTGCCGCACCACCGGGCGATAGGTCTTTAACGATCGCTCTCAGAACCCCGCTCCGGTGGGGGCCAGGAGTGCCGCCCGATCGCGCGTGATCGCGTCGAGCAGCGCACGCTCCTCGCCGAGAACCTCGAGGCCTCCGCTGCCCGAGATGATGCGCTGACGCACCAGCGCCAGACGAGTGGCATCCGCGGTGAGCTGCCTCATCGCCGCGCTCTTCTGCCCCGGCAGCGTCCGCGCCCAGCGCCTGGCCGCACGACGCCCCTGGGCGGTGGCGAGCATCTGCACCTCTCCGTCCGCGAACCAGCCGGCATCCGCATACTCCTGCAGGCGCACCCGGGTTGCGCGCTGCTCGGCGCGCCGCAGCAGCACGACGAGCACGATGGCGAAGGCGAAGAGCGGAACCTGGACGAGGAAGTAGTAGCCGAAGAAGTCGGTGACGACGAGGAGGGAGCCGTTCCAGAGCGCATGCAGCGCGATCGCGAAGACGAGCCCGAGTGCGAAGTAGCCGAGGATGCCGGCGCCGCGCGTGCGGGTGACGCCGAAGCCGATCGCGATGCCCGTGCAGGCCGTGAACATGACGTGGGCGAAGGGCGAGAAGATCCCGCGCATCACGAAGGTCGCGCCGAGGTCGGCCGTTCCACCCTCGATGAGCGCCTCTCCGAAGTAGAGGATGTTCTCGGTGAACGCGAAACCGGCCGCGACGACTGCGGCGTACACGAGGCCGTCGACCGGTCCGTCGAAGCTCTTCCGCGCGATCCAGACGAGCAGCAGCACGCCGAGGCCCTTGGCGATCTCCTCGACGACGGGGGCCTGCACGGCGACCGAGAGTGCCTCGGTCGCCTCGGTCGCCTCGCCGCCGCCGATGGCGAGCGTGATCTGCACGAGCAGATCGACGAGCAGCGCGATCGCGACAGCGACACCGGCGCCCCAGAGCAGCGCGAACGCCAGGGCGAAGCGCGGCTCCGGCTCCCAGCGGTCGATCCAGCGCACCGCGAAGAGCACGCCGAGCAGCGGGAGCAGGGCAACGAGGGCGCTGATCACGACGGCGCCGGCGCCGAATGAGGCCATGAAGTAGCCGATCACGAGCAACAGCAGTGCCGCGCCGATCACGATGCCGATGATCGCGAACACGAAACCGGCCCCTGAGCCGCCGGCGG
>CAZZNX010000147.1:0-7209 GCA_964655795.1 uncultured Leifsonia sp.
CGCGCCACGAGGCCGACCGCGAACGCCGCGACGACGGCGAGCGCCGACCAGAGCCCGAGCGCCGCGGGAACGCTCGCACCCGTCGCGCGGTACAGCGGCACGACCAAGCCGGCGCCGAGCGCAGCGCCGACGCCGAACGACATGCTGCTGAGCCCGATCCAGAGCCCGCCCGCATTCAGCGCCTTGAGGTACTGCGGCAACAGCGTGCCTGCGGCCATGATCGCGGCCCCGGCGAGGAAGGTTCCCGGCAGCAGCAGGGCGGGCGCCAGAACGCGCAGCGCGAGGGCCGCGGCGAGGGCGACCATCGCCCAGCCGAGTGCGCCGGTGACACCGATGCGCCGCGCCAGCCACGGGCCGATCGGTGTTGTGAGCCCAAAGGCGATCACGGGCAACGTGACGAGCACGCTCGACCGCTCGGGGCTCAACCCGAAGTGCGCGCTCGCCTCGTCGAGCAGAGCGGCGACGGAGGTGATCGCGGGCCTGAGGTTGACCCCGACCAGGAGGGCCGCGACGAGCGGCAGGGCCGCACCGAGGCGGCGAGCGCGCGTGTCAGCGCCCGACGACATGCAGCCCTTCGGCGACAACACGGCCATCGTGGATGACGGTGCGGTCGACGCCGCGGTCCATCACGGCGCTCGTCGGGGTCTCACCGTCGACGAGCACGAGGTCGGCGCGATCGCCCACCGCGACCCCTGGCCGATCGCCGAGGCCGGCGAGGCGCGGGGACTCGTGCGACATGATGCTCGCACCGCCCATCGTCGCGACGGCGAGCGCGAGCTCGATGTGCCCATCCCGGCGGAATCCGTTCGTGAAGGCCAGCTGCCAGGTGCGATCGAGCATGTCGCAGTTGCCGTACGGGCTCCAATAGTCGCGCTGTCCGTCCTCGCCGAGCCCCACGCGCACTCCGGCCTCGACCAGCTGCAGCAGCGATAACTGGTTCCGCGCGGCCGGCGCGACGGTCGCCATCGCGATGTCGAGCTCGGCGAACTCGTCGATGAGACGCCGGCTGACGGCATCCGAGACGGCGCCCAGCTCATAGGCGTGCGAGAGCGTCACCTTGCCCTGCATCCCCAGTGCGCGCGTACGCTTGAGCACGAGTTCGGTGCTGAACACCCCGAGCTCACCCGGCTCGTGCAGGTGGATGTCGACCTCGACCTGATACTTCTCGGCGAGGGCGAAGACGATGTCGAGGTGGCGCGCCGGGTCGCGGTCGAGCTGGCTGGGGTCGATGCCGCCCATGACGTCTGCGCCCTGCTTGAGCGCCTCCTCCAGCACCTCGACCGTGCCGGCCTCCCGCAGGATTCCGGCCTGCGGGAAGATCATGATCTGCACGTCCGCGTGCCGGGCGAAGGTCTGCTTGGCCGCGAGCACGGCATCGGGCTTCTCGAGCCTGCAGTCGACGTCGACCTGGGCGTAGGAGCGCACGCGGGTCGTGCCCTTGGCGATCATCTGCTCGAGCGTGCCGGCCACCCGCTCCGGCAGCCCGATCTCGGCGTCTCGCCAGTTGTTGCGGTCGTTGAGCATCATTGCCCACACTCCGGGCGCCCCCGTGTGCTCGCGGAACGGCAGCCCGATCCGGCTCGAATCCAGGTGCACGTGCACGTCGCTGAAGGCGGGAAGCAGCAGACGCCCGCGCCCGTCGACGATCTCGTCTTCGGGCGCCCGCGCGGCATCGGGGCGTGCGGATGTCGCGGCGGTGGCATCCGCAGCAGCGTCCACGCCGCGGGGGCGCAGCTCGGTGATGCGACCGTCCCTGATGATGACATCGGCGGCCGGACCGCCCCACGGTCGTACGTCCTGAATGAGCATGGATGATCGTCCTTTCGCCGCCACAACAATCCGATAATTGTATACCAAACGCCCAACCGGGCACCGTGGGCGACAATCAATTCCCGTGAAGACGGGATGCGTTGCACCGGCTCGCCAACGTGCGATACATTTTGAATACCAAATGTGGGCGCGCGACGGCGTGTGATCACACCGAGCGCTGGGAGCAGCGATGCAGCACGACCAGACGTCGCCAGCCGACGGCACCGACCGCGAAGGTCTCGCGGACGGCGTCTACCGGGCGCTGCTGCGCTCCATCATCTCCGGCGACCCCGCACCGGGGGCACGGTTGAAGGAACGGGAGCTCTCCGAGCGCTTCGACGTCTCCCGCATCCCCGTGCGCCAGGCACTGCAGCGGCTGGAGTCCGAGGGCTTCGTGGTGACGGAACCGCACCGTGGTGCGGTGGTGAAGCCCGTCACCGTCGCCGACATCGCGGAGCTCTTCGACGCGCGACTCTGCATCGAGCCGTTCGCGACCCGCCAGGCAGCGCTCCGCGTGCACGCCGGGCTCGCCTCCGCCGAGCATCTCGCCGAACTGCTCGCCCGATCGGAGCGGCACCTCGCGGCCGGCGAGACGGCGGAGGGCATCGAGTCGAATGTGCAGTTCCACGCCGAGATGGTGCGACTCTCCGGCAACAGTCTGTTGGTGCGGAGCCTCGAACCCATGCTCGGCCGGATGGAGTGGATCTTCCGGCTCACCCACGAGGCCCGCGGTGAGAGCGAGCACTCCCTCGAGCACCGCCAACTCGTCGACGCGATCGTCGGCGGCAAGGCCGATCTCGCCGCGGCGCAGGCCTATGCCCACATCGAGCTCGGCCGCGGCCCGATCCTCGAGGCGCTCGAACCGTTCCTCGCGGTCTGACAGCGCGCCTAACCCTGCGGTTGGGTCTGGGCGATCCACTGCGGCAGCACCGTCGCGAGACGCTCCCGGCATCCGTCGAACTGCTCCCGACTGTCGAAGCTGACGACCGCCCGATCCGTGCCCTTCCAGTCCAACAGGCCCTCGGCGCCATCGATCGTGACCACGAGCGGGACCGCGCGCTTCTTCGCGCCCGTGTGCAGCACGAGACGGATCCCGCCCTTCCGCACCACCCCGGTCGTCGCGAAATGCTCGCTGATGAAGAAGCTCGGCGCATTCCACTTGATCGCCTCGTCGACCCGCGGATCGCTGTCCCGCACGAGGGCGCAGAGCTCGGCGAGCACGTCCGCGAGTGGGTGTTGCAGCGTGCTCAGGTACTGCTCGACTTCAGCTCTCGACATCCGCGGCTCCGTTCCCGAACCGCGTGAGGCGCGGTGCCATCATCCTCGCAGCAGCTCGACGCGTTCTGCCAGGTAGTCGGCGAATGGGCGCAGTGCATCGTCGGATGCCGTCGCGCTCCAGCGCACGAGAGGCCGGCCATCCCTCACCACGAGCGGCCAGGCGTCGGATGCCGCGGCACCACCGAGCACGATGAGCTCGGCGTCGAAGTTCACCGTCTCTCCGGGTTCGAACGGTCCGCGGAAGGCCGCTGCCCGGTAACCGCGGCGCTCCTCGGCCGACACCGACTGGTAGCCCGGATGACGCGGATCGACGGCTCGCGTCGTGTGCCCCGTCGCGTACAGCTGACCGTCGAGCCCGAGCAGGAAGACGCCGAGCCGCCAGACGCGGCCGAGTGGCACCATGCGCGGTTCCGCGGTGAACAGCAGCGCCCGCCGCCGCGCCGGATCGAAGCGGGCGATGGCCTCTGTGCGGACATCCGCCGCCGTCAGCTGCAGCACGGCACCCGCGATGGCCGCGTCGACGATGGCCGCCGCCGCTTGAATGCTCCGCTCATCACCCACCTGATGGAGTCTAGAGCGGGCTCGCCCTCTCGTACGAGGCTGGATCGGATACGCGCCTACTCGGGTGACGGCGCGAACTGCCAGCTGCCGACCGCCGTGTACGCCGAGTCCCTGATCGTCTCCGCGGATCCATCGGCGACCTCGTAGTGATTGAGGTTGCCCGCCCAGTACCGCAGGATGCGGGCGAGCTCCTCCTGCGGGTCACCGGCGAGCGCGTCGATGTCTACGGTGAGTGTGAATTTCATGCGGCCAGCCTAGGCAGGGGCCGGGGCCGTTCTCCCCCAGCTGGCCGAGCAGGTCGCTCAGCACGGCCGTCCACTCGGCAGTGGCGTCGAGGTGGGCGTCGTGGCTGCCGTCGCCAAGGTCGACACGCAGGGTCGCCGGTCGCGCCTCGATGAGTGCGTCCTTGCTGTCGGCGTCGAACATGCCGGATGGTGCGAACACGAGCGCCGTCGCAGGCTCGAGCGCCTCCCACTCCTCCCAGCGCGGCTGTGCGTGCACGGCCGCGATGGAGGCCTGCAGGAATGCGGGGTCGAAGCGCGGCCAGAGGCCGTCGGACCGCTGTTCGAGGTCTGCGGCCCAGGCGAGTGCGATGGGGCTGTCGCCGAGGAAACGGCCGGCTGCGTCGGCATCCGCGAACGGCACCGGCCAGGAACCGAAGTACGCGCCGATGCCTTCTGACGCCTCGGGCGGTGAGCCCTGCACGCCGCCCTCGAGCATCACGAGCATCCGCACGAGGTCCGGGCGTGTGGCGGCGACGAGCATGGCGGTGTGCGCGCCCATCGAGTGCCCGATCAGGGCGACGCCCTCCGGGGCATCCAGCTGCTCGACGACGGCGACGACGTCGCGCACGTAGGCCTCGCGCGAGGCGTCATCCGGATGCCGCGTGCTGTGCCCGTGCCCGCGCAGATCGATCAGCGCGAAGCGGTAGCCCGGCCCGATCGCCTGCGCGCTCGGCACGAACTCCTCTGCGCTGCCGGCGAGGCCGTGCAGGAACACGACAGTCGGCCGGGGTGCCGCACCCGGCGCCCTCTCCGCCTCGGCGGGCTCGGCGTTCCGCAGATAGCTGATCGTCACGTCGCCGACGGCGAGTTCGTGGCGCTCCCACTCCGTGGAACGGTCGGCGGGGCTCGCGGTGTCAGGCATCCGACAACCCTAGCGAGGCTCGGCCGCGTGGCCACATCGTCGGCAGACGGAGCTAGACCTTCTTGACGACGCTCGACTTGAGCTGTGTCGGCCCGACACCGTCGACCTTGCAGTCGATGTCGTGGTCGCCGACGCCCTGCATCAACCGGATGCCGCGCACCTTCGTGCCGACCTTGATCACCGTCGAGCTGCCCTTGACCTTGAGGTCCTTGATCACCGTGACGGTGTCACCGTCGGCGAGGACGTTGCCGACGGCGTCCTTGATGACGGCCACGGGAGCCTCGGCATCCGCGTCGTCGGAGCCGGCAGCCCATTCGTGCCCGCACATCGGGCAGACCAGCAGCGCGCCCATCTCGTAGGCGTGTTCGCTGGAGCATTCGGGGCAGAGCGGCAGGGAATCAGTCACCCGTCTAGGGTATCTGGCCGGGTGCTGGCCAGTTGCCGTCTCGGATCGGTAGTCTGCCGTCATGGACATCGTGCTCGTTCCCGGTTTCTGGTTGGATGCGTCGTCGTGGACGGAGATCCTGCCGCCCCTCATCGAGGCGGGGCACCGCGTGCATCCGCTCACTCCCCCCGGCCTCGAGTCGGCGGACGCCCCGCGCGCCGGCATAGGGCTCCGGCAGCAGATCGAGGCCGTCACCGCCGTCGTCGACGCTCTCGACGGGCCGGTCGTTCTGGTCGGCCATTCCGGTGGCGGCGCCGTCATCTACGGGGTCACGGATGCCCGGCCGGACCGCATCGCACGCGCGATCTACGTCGACTCCGGCCCCCTCGGGCCCGGTGAGTCCATCAACGACAATCTGCCCTACGAGGGCGACGACATCCCGTTGCCGCCGTGGGACTTCTTCGACGATGCCGATCTCGTCGACCTCGACGACGATCTGCGCGCCGCCTTCCGGGTTCGCGCCATCCCGGAGCCGCGCGGTGTCGCCTACGACGCCATGGAGTTGCACGACGAGCGCCGCCTCAACGTGCCGACGACGGTCATCGCCTGCGAGTTCACCGCGGCCCAGCTCAGCGACTGGGTGGGAGCGGGCCTGCCGTTCGTGGCGGAGCTCGCCCGCCTCACGAATGCCGAGTACGTCGATCTTCCGACCGGGCACTGGCCGCAGTTCACGAAGCCGGACGAACTGGGCGCGATGATCCTTGCCGCTGTGGAGCGCTGAGCGGCGCCTAACGCCTTCCGCCGTATTTGAGGCTGGGCGGCCGCCAGACGACGGCACTTGGGCCCATGGGCCATCGGGCACGCGCGCCCCCGCACGCGTGCCCGACGATGGGTCGCGGCTATTCGCTCGCGAAGTCAAGCATGGAGTCGGCGACGGCGATCACCGACCAGGTTCCGCCGTCGGCATCCGTGAACTCATAGGCGGGAACGACAAGCACGCTGCCGTCCGGCTGCCACTGGCTTGAGAGGCCGAGGCGCGCGCTGACGATGTCGACCGTGTTCACCGGCCACGAGACCGTGGTACCCGCAGCAGGCGTCGCGGGCGGCTCGGTGGGCGGCACCCACTCGGTCGACGTGGAGGCCTGCGCCTCGCGGAAGGCAATCGGCATGGCCGTCATCTGCGCGCCGAAACGCGGGTCGGAGAGCCGCTCGAACGCCTCCTGCTCACTGACGATGGGGTAGTCGCCGAGCGAGACGATGTCGGCCAGGCTGCCGGAGGCGCTGACGACACCGGATGTCGTGAGCTCCAGGTTCCACGACTGGTCGAGGCGTTGCCCGTTCACCACGGGCCAGGCCTGGGCGGGGCGGGTGAACGACCCCTCCCACGTTTCCGCGGTGTACTCGAAGGATTCGGGGTCGCGCCCGACCGAGGCGATCAGCGAGCGCAGCTCCGCAATCGCGGCATCCGCACTGGGGAGGTCCGCGGGTGGGGCGCAGCTCTCGGCGCCATCTGCGCACTGCCACGGGTTGATCCGCGGGTCGTTGAAGTAGAAGCTGAGCGTGCCGTCGAGGCTCACGGAGAGGTACGGCGCGGTGCCGGCCTGGGATCCGAGCTGCCAGGAGCCGTCCTTCAACTCCGGCGTTCCCTCGAGGCCGAGCGCGGCGCCCAGCGCAGCAACATCTTCAGCGTTCGAGGCCGCGCGGGCGTCGTAGCTGTAGGCGGCGGCCGCGCCCTCGGCTGTCGACAGGCCGGAGGAGCTGAACACGTTGCGTCCGAAGCCCCACGGGTACATCATGTCCGAGGCTCCGCCGGCCGCCATCTTCGACTGCATCTCGGCCATCCCCGTCGGCCCCTCCTGCACCGCGCCACCGTCCGGCGCCGGTGCACCGAGCCCAGCGCCGGACTGCAGCGAGATGGGCGGGGCGGCGCCGTCGGCGATCGTGCTCGTGCCGCCGCCGGCCGTTGCGCCGATGCCGTATCCGGCGCTGCCGACGATCGCCAGCGAGGCGGCGACGGCGGCGATGGGAAG
>CAZZNX010000148.1:0-7153 GCA_964655795.1 uncultured Leifsonia sp.
AGCGAGCGGCGCCGCGACGAAGGAGCAGCGACGCCAGCTGGAAGCCCCGAGCGGACCCGCCGACACTGCAGCTGCGACATCCTCGCTGATCGAGTAGGCGCGCCAGCGGCCGCACCAGCATCGGTGTCGGTTCCCGAGATTGCCTGAGTAAGGGCTGCCGCCTTTCGCGGCGCTGCGCGTCGCGCTCCGCGACCCGCGGTTGTCGAGAGCCAGCGGGAGTCGAGTGAGGGAGAGTCGCGGGCCCCGACCGCGAACGGCGGGGCCCGCGAGACGCGCTAGGACGCGAAGCCGACGCCCATGGCGTCCATGGTCTTCAGCAGCAGGTTGCGCTTGCCCTCGTTGTGGTCGGAGCGGTCAAGCGACCAGCGGGTCATGTTGATGCCGATCGTCGCAATGGGCTCCGGAGGGAACGGGAGCGGGCGGTCCTTCACCATCTTCAGTGAGGTCCGCTCCGTCACATCGCCGTTCAGCAGGTCGAGCATGACGTTGCCGGCGAAGCGCGCGGCGCCGACGCCGAGACCGGTGAAGCCACTGGCGTAGGCGACGTGGCCCTTCCGCGCCAGTCCGTAGAAGGCGCAGAACCGCGTGCTCGCGTCGATCGCCCCGGCCCACTTGTGGCTGAAGCGCAGGCCCTCGAGCTGCGGGAAGGTCGTGAAGAAGTGGCTGGCGAGCTTCTCGAACGACTCGGGGCGCTCCTCGAACTCCGGCTTCACCTTGCCGCCGGCGTTGTAGATGGCGTCGTAGCCGCCGAACAGGATCCGGTTGTCCTTGCTCATCCGGTAGTAGTGGAACTGGTTCGCCATGTCACTGACGCCCTGGCGGTTCTCCCACCCGATCGACGCGAGCTGCTCCTCGCTCAGCGGCTCCGTCATCAGCACGTAATCGTAGATCGGGATGGTCATCAGCGCGTTGCGCTTCAGCAGCGACGGGAACACGTTCGTCGCCAACACGGCCTTCTTCGTGTGCACGCGGCCCTGCGCGGTGCGGATCTCGACGCCGCCGGGGGCGTCATCGATCGAGAGGACGGCCGAGTGCTCGTAGATCGTCACGCCGAGCTCGGTGATGACGCGCGCCAGCCCGAAGGCGAGCTTCGCCGGGTGCACGAGTGCGGTCGACTCCTTGTCCCAGACACCACCGAGGTACGTCGGCGACGCGATCTCGGCCTGCACGGCAGCCTCATCGAGGTGGATGTGCCCGTCAGACTCCTCGTCCCACTCACTCAGCCACTTCACCTCGTGCGGCTCGACGGCCACCGAGATGATGCCGGTGCGCTCGAAGTCGCAGTCGATTCCGTAGCGGGTGACCGCGTCCTCGATCTCCTGCAGGTTCTCGAGGCCGAGGCGGTTCAGCGTCTCCATCTCCTCCGGCCACCGGGTGCGGCCGTTCTCCTCGCCGTGGGTGAGGCTCGCCTCGCAGAAACCGCCGTTGCGACCGGATGCCGCCCACCCGACGCTCTCGCCCTCGAGCAGCACGACCCGGAGCTCTGGATTGCGCTCCTTGGCGAGCAGCGCGGTCCACAGACCGGTGTAGCCGCCGCCGACGACGACGAGGTCGGCGACGATGGATTCCTGCAGCGAGGGGTGTGCCTCGTGCTGGTCCCGCGCGTCTTCGATCCAGAACGCACCGGCGCGCGTCTGGGCCAGTGAGTTGGCGATGGCCGAACGACTCGGGGTGACGCGCTCGAAGACGGTGTCGTGCCGGCTCATCGGGAGACCCCGCGCTCAACGGAGAGGCTCGGACGCGCGTTCAGCTCGTCCGGGATGAACCCTGCCGCCTTCTTGTAGCGTTCCGCGATCTCCGCGCGCTCCGCGTAGGGGATGACGGTGTCGATGTCGTCGAATCCCTGTGGTGCTCGTTCGTAGGCGAGTTGCATGACTTGTTCTGGTCCCATCGATCTGTTGCTGAGTGTGATTGCTGTGGTGCGGGGCCTGCGTGTGTTCTCGTAGCTCTGCAGCGCCTCGGCGACGCTGCCGGCAGTTGCCAGGGCGTTCGCGAGGGTGCGGGCGTCGATGATGGCCTGGGAGGCACCGTTGGAGCCGATCGGGTACATCGCGTGCGCGGAGTCGCCGAGCAGGGTCTGGGCGCCGAACGTCCACCGCGGGATCGGGTCCCGATCTACCATCGGGTACTCGAGGATCTCATCGGCCGCGCCGATGATCGAGCGTACGTCCAGCCAGTCGAAGTCCCAGTCGGCGAAGCGGGCGAGGACCGCCGCAGGATCTGCCGAGCGGTTCCAGCTGCTGACGCCGGGATCAGCGTCCTCCGAGCGGTACTCGGCGATGAAGTTGATCGTCGCGAGCCCGTCCTCGTCCGGGAGGGAAAGCGGGTAGGCGACGAACTTCTGGAACGCGTCCCCCGCCATGATCATGGTGCGGCCGTCGAGGAACGGTGCCACCCTGGCGGTTCCGCGCCAGAGAATCAGACCGTTCCACACCGGCGCGCCCTCGTCCGGGTAGTGCTGACGACGAACGGCGCTGTGGATGCCGTCTGCTGCGATGATCACGTCGGCGCTCACCCGGTATGAGCCGCCGTCGGCCAGCGTGATGCGGAGGCTGCTGCTGCCGCCGTCCTCCTGCGTGCCGTGCTGCTGCACATCGTCCCCGCTGGCACCGAGCTGGATGCTGTCAGGGCCCAGGCGCTCGAGCACGGTGTCCCGCAGCAGCATCTGCAGCTGACCGCGGTGCACGGAGTACTGCGGCCAGTTGTAGCCGGCGTTGAGCCCGCGCGGCTCCGACCAGATCGTCTGGCCGAGGCGGTTGGTGTAGCTGAGCGTGCTGGTTGCGACGCCAAAGCCCTTGAGCTGCTCGCCGAGGCCCAGCTCGGTCAGTTCTCGAACGGCGTGCGGCAGCAGGTTGATGCCGACGCCGAGGGGACGCAGCTCCGCCACCGCCTCGTACAGGGTGACGTCGGTGATGCCTGCGGCCTCCAACGCCAGTGCCGTCGTGAGGCCGCCGATTCCCGCTCCGACGATGATGACCTTCATTGCAGTGCTTCTCCTGTTTCTAGCCGATCAGATTCTGGTGCGGCGCCGCCTTGTGCGGCGCTGTCTTGTGCGGTGCTGTCTTGTGCGGTGGCGGCCACTGCGTCGACGAAGGTGATGTCCATCGTCTCCATCCAATCCGGTATCCCGGCGAATGCTGCCACGCGCTCGGGCGAGTCAGCGTAGCGGCGCTCTGCCGCTTCGAATGCCGCCAGGTCACCCGGGTGGCTGACCACCCAGATGAACTGGTGCCGCTCGCGGATGCAGTATGCGCTCTCGACCGTGAAGCCGTGCCTGGTGCGCAGCGGCGGCAGGGTCCGCGCCCACCACGCGACGAAGTCGTCGAAGTACTCGGGAACCGTCGTGTAGTGGCGCAGCTGGAAGGTGCGCTCGGTCACCGCACCTCCTCCGGCACCGGCGTGGTGAACTCGTTGAGGTGCCAGTCGGCCCGCGGCACGGAATCCACCAGTCGCCTGGTGTACGCGTGCTGCGGGTTCTCGAGGATCTCGGCGGTGACGCCGCGCTCCACGATCTGGCCGCGGTGCATTACGACCGCGTTCTCGCACACCCGCCGGACGACGGCGAGGTCGTGGGTGATGAAGAGCACGGTGAGCCCGCGCTCTGCGCGGATCTTCGCCACGACATCCAGCACCTGTGCCTGCACAGAGACGTCCAGCGCACTGGTCGCCTCATCGAGCACGAGCAGCTCCGGCTCGATGGCAAGGGCGCGCGCGATGGCGACGCGCTGGCGCTGCCCACCCGAGAGCGTACGCGGCCGGGCATTCGCGTGGCGTTCGTCGAGCCCGACCTGGTCGAGGAGCTCGAACACCTTCTGGTCGGCCTCGCTCTGGCTGAGCGGGGTGTGCAGGCGGATGGCATCGCCGATGGCCTGCTTGACGATGATGCGCGGGTCGAGCGAGAGGTACGGGTCCTGGAAGACCATCTGCACCGCACGCGCGTGGGCAAGGCGCTCGCTGCGCGTGCGGGGAATCGCGCCGCGCGGGCTGCCGTCGAGCAGGATCTCCCCGCTGTCGGCTGGCTCGAGGCCGACCAGCACCCGGGCCAGGGTCGACTTGCCGGAGCCGGACTCGCCGACGACGCCGAGCGCACCACCGCGCGGCAACGTGAATGACACGCCATCGACGGCGGTGACGGGGCCCTTGCCCCGACGCTCGTAGCTCTTGGAGACATCACGCATCTCAAGCCGCACCGGTGCGCTGCTCTGCCCATCGACGCCCATCGGCACGACGGGCACGACCGGGTTGACCGCATTCGCGATGCTCGGCGTTGCCGCGACGAGGCGCTTGGTGTACGCCGCCTGCGGGTTGCTCAGCACGCGCCGTGCGTCGCCCTGTTCCTCGACCCGCCCAGCGCTCAGCACGTAGACACGGTCGCAGATCGCGGCGGCCAGGTTGAGGTCGTGCGTGATGAAGAGCATTCCCATGTTGCGGGTTTTGCGCTGTTCGGCGAGCACGGAGATGATCCCGGCCTGCGTCGTGACGTCCAGCGAGGCCGTCGGCTCATCACAGATGAGCAACTGCGGCGAGCTCGTCAGGGCGCCTGCGATCATGACGCGCTGCAACATGCCACCGGAGAGCTCGTGCGGGTACTGGCGCAGGTGGTCTTCCGGCCGCGGAAGCCGCACGGCCTCCATGAGTTCGACGGCACGCCTCGTGGCGCGCTCCTTGGGCCACCCCTCGCAGAGACGCAGGGTCTCCGTCAGGTGGTCACCGATGGTGCGCGCCGGGTTGATGCCGGCGCGCGGGTCTTGGAACACCATCGATGCTGTCGAGCGGCGAAGCTTCAGGATGTCGCGCTGGGCGGCCCCGAGCACCTCCTGGCCGTCCAGCAGCACGCTGCCGGAGGTCACCGCCCGGTCAGGGAGGAGGCCGAGCACGCTCCGTGCGGTGAGCGACTTGCCCGAACCGGATTCGCCGACGAGGCCGACGGTCTCGCCGGCCTCGATCGTGAGCGAGACCTTGTCGAGCAGCTGTGTTCCGTTGGGCAGAACGAGTGTGTAGTCGGTGATGCTGAGCAGGCTCATGCGGGAACCCCGCCTCCGATCCGGTCTGAGAGTTCTTCACCGATCACGTTGACCGCGACGACGGCGAGCACGACGGCGACGGCTGGCACCATCGCGGGCAGGAAGTGCCCACCGATGATTCCGGCTTGCGCCTCGTTGATCATCGCGCCCCAGTCGGCCGTTGGAGGCTGCACGCCGAGTCCGAGGAAGGACAGCGCGGCGAGCTCGGCCAGCACGTAACCGAAGTTGAGTGTCGACTGGGCGCCGACGATGGGTGTCACATTGGGCAGGACGCGCCGGAGCGCGATCCACGGGCCGGAGAAGCCCTGGACGCGGTAGGCGGAGACGTACGGCCTGGAACGTTCGGCCATCACGAGCGAGCGCGTCAACCTGGCGACGAACGGCGCGTAGGCGATGCTCATGGCGATCACCGGAGCGACGAGCCCCTTGCCGAAGAGCGCGACGGCCATGATGGCCAGCAGCAGCGACGGGAAGGCGAAGACGAGGTCGAAGATCCGCGCGAGCACACCGTCGAGCCATCCACCGCGCCATCCGGCGAGCAGACCGAGCAGGATGCCGATGATCGTCGAGCTGATGACGACGAGCAGCGGCCCGAGCAGTGCCGTGCGTGCACCGAAGATGGTGCGGCTGAGCAGGTCACGGCCCAACGCGTCCGTACCGAGCCAGTGAGCCGGGGACGGCCCGGCGTACACGGCGGCGAGGTTGACGAGATCGGGATCGTACGGCGCGACGAACGGGGCGAAGATCGCCGCGAAGGTCATGATCGCGACGATGGCGACGCTGAGGTTGAACGTCAGGTTGCCGCGGCGCACTCTGGGCGCCTTGAGCACCTTGACGGCCATGGTTGGGGTGGTCATCGGGCATCAGCTCCTGCTGCGGCTCTGGGGTCGATCAGGGGTTCGCAGATGTCGATGACGGCGTTCACGCTCACGAAGGCCGTCACGATCAGCAGCACGATCGCCTGCACGACAGGGAAGTCGAGTCGGTCGACGGACTGCACGAGCAGTGAGCCCATTCCGGCGAGGCCGAACGCCGACTCGACGATCGAGCTGGCGACGAGCAGACCGGCGACCAACAGGCCGCTGACGGTCAGGATCGGGCCGATGGCGTTGCGGAAGACGTGGCGCCGGATGACGGTGCCGCGCTTCAAGCCCCTGCTGGTGGCGACCTCGACATGTTCGCGGCCGAGCTGATCGACCATCGAGGAGCGAGTCACCTTGCCGACGAGCACGACGAACACGAGGGCGAGCGCGAGCGACGGAAGGATCAGATGGTAGATCCCGTCAATGAACCCTTCTCCTGAACCGAATGAGGGGAACCAGCCGAGCTGCACGGCGAAGACCGAGATCAGTACGATTGCGCCGACGAAGGAGGGGATCGCCCCGAGCACCGTCAGGCCGATCAGGATGGAGCGGTCAAGCACGCGCCCCTTGTTCAACGCGGCGATCGTCCCGGAGATGAGGCCGATGATGGCGATGATCGTTCCGGCCATGATGACGAGTCCGAGGGTCACAGGGATACGTTCGCCGATGACTGTGCTCACATCCTGGCGGTACTGCAGGGATCGACCGAAGTCACCGTGAAGGACGCCGGTGATCCAGTTGATGTACTGCTGCCATGGCGGCAGGTCGAGGCCGTACTGTGCAGAGACTTCGGCGATGGCCTCGGCGCTCGGCTTGCGGCCGCGCAGCAGGAATCGCAGCGGGTCGCCCGGAACCAGGAAGCGGGAGAAGAAGACGAGCAGGGAAGCAAGAAAGAGGGTGAGGAGCAGCGCGCCCAACTTGCCGAGCACCCGGCGGAGGGTGGTCATGTATCGACCACCGCTCCGCCAGGGGTTCTGCAGAGGGGCCTCGCTCGGGTTAGCGAGCGCCAATTGTGGCTGCCCACGGGTAGTAGAGGAAGTTGATCGACGGTGCGACACCGGTGATCTCATCGCTCATGTACATGGTGACGGGGCTCTCGGCGAGCGGCAGCCACGGGAGCTGGTCGTTCGCGATCAGCTGTGCCTGGGCGGTCATCTCCGAGCGTGCTGCCGGATCCTCGATCGTCGCAGCCTCGGTGACGATGGCGTCGAACTCGGGGTCAGACCAGTTTCCGTAGTTGCTGAACTCGCCGGTGCGCAGAACGCT